>JAHDYP010000001.1 GCA_023383055.1 Verrucomicrobiota bacterium
AAGGCCCACGCTCAGGCAACAGATCCCTGGGGCTTTGACTCATAGCATCTCATTGATCACCAGATTGTTCAGAAAAACATTGTGTAGGGTTATTCGACCGGGCGCGCAACCTGTTTTTCCGGAAATTTTCCTGTCGCGACCCGATCCGATCCATGTAAGAATCCATTCTAAATGCACTCAGGTCCACTAATGCGGATCGCTCTCGGTTGGCTTAGCTGCGCCAGCTCGCTCCTGGCCGCTCTCTCTCCGGCGCAGTTGGCCGAATTGCCGCCTCCTTCTGACACCCGCATCGAGTTCAAACGCGACGTCCATCCCATCCTGGAAGTCCGCTGCGTGCAATGCCACGGCCGGGGCAAGGCCAGCGGAAGTTTCAGCCTCGAGTCGCGCGAGAAAACGCTGGAAGGCGGCAGCTCAGGTCCGGCGATCGTGCCCGGGCGCAGCGCGGAGAGTTACCTCATCGAACTGGTGTCGGGATTGGACCCGGACAACGTGATGCCGGCGAAGGGGAGCCGGTTGACGGCGGAGGAGGTTGGCCTGTTGCGGGCCTGGATTGATCAAGGAGTGGCCTGGGACGCGGAGGAAGCATTCGCTCGTCCGCCCGCGCGAAATCTGACGCCGCGCCGGCCTGAGTTGCCGGGGGCGGGCGCCGTTCATCCGCTGGATCGTCTGCTGAGTTCGTATTTCGAGTCGCAGGGTGTGGCGGCGCCGGAGGTCGTGAATGACCCGCTGTTCATCCGCCGGGTGCACCTGGACGTCGTCGGCTTGATCCCCACCCCGTCCGAAGTGGCCGCCTTTGTTGCGGATCCGGCGCCGGACAAGCGGGAGAAGCTGGTTCACCGACTCTTGAACGATCGGGAGGGATACGCCGTGCACTGGCTCACGTTCTGGAATGACGCCCTCCGCAACGATTACCAGGGGACCGGTTACATCGATGGAGGCCGACGCCAGATCACCGCGTGGCTGTACGAAGCGCTCGCCGAGAACCTGTCTTTTGACCGCTTTGTGCGGGAGTTGGTCGATCCGGCACCGTCGGCCGCCGGCTTCGTCAATGGCATCATCTGGCGCGGGGTGGTGAATGCCAGCCAGACCCCGGAGATGCAGGCCGCCCAGAATGTGTCCCAGGTCTTCATGGGCGTAAACCTCAAGTGCGCCTCGTGCCACGACAGTTTCATCAACGACTGGACTCTCGCGGACGCCTACGGCCTGGCGGGTGTCTACGCCGTTGAGCCGCTCGAAATGGTCCACTGCGACAAGCCCACCGGGCAGGTCGCGCCGCTGCGCTTTCTTTACCCGGAACTGGGCGAACTGAACGCGCAACTGCCCCGCGAGGCCAGGTTGAAACAGCTGGCGGAGATCATGACCGGGGAGAGGAACGGCCGGCTGTCGCGAACGATCGTGAACCGGCTCTGGGCGCGCCTGCTGGGTCGCGGCCTGGTCGAACCGGTGGACGACATGGAACAGCCGGCCTGGAATCCGGACATGCTGGACTGGCTGGCGGCGGATCTGGTGGACCACCAATACGACTTGAAACGGACACTCGAAGTGATCCTCACCTCCCGGGCCTACCAACTCCCCGCCGTGGCCGCCGCCGAGCAACCGGCCGACCAGTTCGTGTTCCGCGGACCGGCCGTCCGGCGTCTTTCCGCCGAGCAATTCCTCGACGCAGTCTCACAAATCACCGGGGTCTGGAACATACTGCCAACCGCCCGCGCGAACTTCGACGCCGGCACGGCTCCGGTCGACCACGCCCGATGGATCTGGACGCACTCGAACGCCCGCGATGGCGCCCCGCCCCAGACCGTGCGCTGGCGGCGGGTGCTATATCTGCCGGCAGCCCCGACCGCGGCCGCCATGGCCATTGCCTGCGACAACCGATTCAGACTGTTCGTCAACGGACAAGAGCTCGCGACCGGCGGGGATTTCGCCCGCCCGCAACTGGTGGATGTCAGCGCGCATCTGCGGTCGGGACAAAACCTGATCGCCGTTGAGGCGGTCAACGACCCGGCCAGGCCGGAAGCGGCCGCGGCCGATCAGTCAAGCCCGGCCGGGTTAATCGCCCATTTGACCGTGCGCCTGGTTGATGGTTCCGCCAGTCAAACGGATCCGGCCGTGGTCCGACTGGGCACCGACCCGCTGTGGCGCTGGTCGCTCGAGGCGGCCGAGGGTTGGACACAGCTTGAGTTCAGCGACTCGCACTGGAATGCCGCGGTGGAGTTGGGTCCGCCGGATTGCAGCCCGTGGAACGCGGGCGCGAACTGGCGGACGACAGCGGCGATTGCGACGCGGTCGGGTCAGGTCCGGGCAGCTCTGATGGCTAACGACCCTTTGATGACCGCCATGGGCCGACCTAACCGTGAACAAGTGGTCACCAGCCGACCTGCGGCGGCCACCACCCTGCAGGCCCTCGAACTCACGAACGGGGAGACGCTGGCCAACTGGCTGGGCCGCGGGGCCGCACGGCTCCTCGCCCATCGCCCCGCCTCGCCGGAAGCCCTGGTCGCGGAATTGTATCGCCGGACGCTGGGCCGGGTGCCTTCCAGCGAGGAATCGCGCCTCGCTCGAATGATCGTGGGACCGTCGCCTGAACCGGCCGGGGTTGAGGATCTGCTTTGGGCGATGATCATGCTGCCTGAATTCCAGTTGATCCATTGACCTCGAAGGTTGCGAATGATGAAACCCTCCCTTACCCGTCGTGATTTTCTGAAAACCGCGAGCGCGGCGACGCTCTCGGCGCTGGCCGCCGGTTACCCTCGGGCATTGCTGGCCAACCCGGGCGTGCCGAAGTCCGCGGCCACAGCCGACACGTTGATTTTGCTTTGGATGGCCGGCGGCATGGCTCACACGGAAACGTTCGATCCCAAACGGCATGCTCCCTTCGTGAAAGGGATGTCGCCCGACGCGATGCTGAGCACCTTCCCGGCGATCGATACCGCGGTGGACTCGATCAAGTTCACCCGGGGTCTGGAGCAAATGGCGGGGGTCATGGATCGCGGCACCCTGATCCGCAGTTACACGGCGGGCGACCTGGGGTTCATCCTGCATTCGCGGCATCAGTATCAGTGGCATACCGGCTATGCCCCGCCCCAGACGGTCGCCGCGCCCCATATCGGATCGGTGATCGCCCGCACCCTGGGTCCGCGCGATCCGGCAGTGCCGGCCTTCATCAACATCGGCCAGCGCTTCGACGTCGGCGAAGGCGAGGAACTCAAGGCATTTCACACCGCCGGCTTCCTCGGAAGCGAGTATGGCCCGTTCAACATCCCGTTTCCCGATCAGGCCTCGGCGGCGGTGCGTCCACCCGCCGGCATGAGTCCGGCCCGGTTCGAAAACCGGAATCGCTTTTACCGGCAGTTGCTGGCCCAAAGCCCGGTGGGCGAGCACGGCAGCGACTACCAGAAGGAATCGCTCCTGCGTTCGCTCGACAACGCCCATCGGCTCCTCAGTTCGCCCGCCGCCAAAGCCTTCGACCTGACGCTCGAACCAATCGAGAACATCCGCAAATACGCGCCCGACTACGACCCCGGCCAGAGCTTCGACGTCGCCCGCGAACGGTTCGGCAATTACGAGGCCCAGACGGTCGGCCGCTTCGGGCTCGGCTGTCTCCTGGCCCGACGTTTGACCGAAGTCGGCGCCCGTTTCATCGAGGTCACCACGGAATACATTCCTTTCCTCAACTGGGACACCCACGAGAGCGGGCACGAGCGGCTGGTCGCCATGAAGCGGCAGATCGACGGCCCCATCGCCCAACTTGTGCTTGATCTCGAGGAGCGCGGCCTGCTGGACCGTACTCTGATCGTCCTGGCCAGCGAGTTCAGCCGCGACGCCCTCATCGAGGGCAAACCCGATCGCAAAGTCCAGGACCAGGTCGAAGTCCCCGAAACCATCGAAGACCCAAGACACTACGGCATGCACCGGCATTTCACCGACGCTGGCTGCGTCCTCCTCTACGGTGGCGGGGCCAAGCCCGGTTTCCTTTACGGACGCACCGCGGACGAACGGCCCTGCCGCACGCTGGAGAGCCGCGTGGTGATCGAGGATCTCCACGCCAGTCTGTACCACGCCATGGGCATTCCGGCCGATCTCGCTTACGAAATCGAGCAGCGCCCATTCTACGTGACCCGTGACGGCAAGGGCAAACCGATCCCCGAGCTCTTCGGCTGAGGCCGCGCGCGCTTCCATCCCTGGCCTGGATTCGGTAGGCTCAGCCCACCATGCAGCCCGCCGCACCTGAGCCGACTCCGAGCGCCTTCGCATCCCTCGCCAGGATCTCGAAGTCCTTTGGCGGCGTCCAGGCGCTCCGCGAGGTCTCCCTGAACCTGCGCCGAGGCGAAATCCATTGCCTCGTCGGCGAGAACGGCTGCGGCAAGTCCACCCTCATCAAGATCCTCGCCGGAGTGCATTCCCCCGATACCGGCGAGATCGGGATTGGTAACGGCAGGCATGCCCGGCTCCGGCCCGGCGACGCCATGCGCCTCGGAATTCAGGTGATCTTCCAGGATTTCTCGTTGTTTCCGAACCTGACCGTGGCCGAAAATATCGCGCTGCCTTCCCACCTCGAGAACCGCCGACGATTCATCCGGCCTCGGCACGCGATCCGCATCGCCGCTCAGACCCTCGATACGCTGGGCGTGGGCCTCGATCTGGCCCGCCCCGTGTCCACCCTCTCCGTCGCACGCCAACAGTTGGTGGCCATCGCCCGGGCGTTGCCCCACGCGACCCGGTTGCTGGTCATGGACGAACCGACCGCGGCCCTGACCCATCGCGAAATCGAAAGGTTGTTCCAAATCGTCCGCACCCTGAAAAACCAGGGCGTCGGCATCCTGTTGGTCAGCCATAAAATCCCCGAGATCTTTGCCTTGGCCGATCGTATCACCGTCCTCCGCAATGGCGAGGTGGCCAGAACCGGACCCGCCTCCGAATTCACCCCGGTCACGCTCGTCGAAGCCATGACCGGTCGCACCCCATCGGGCCGGACCGTTCCGACTGGACCTGCCCGAGCTCATACCACGCCCCGGCTGCGCGTCGATCGGCTTGCCTGTCGCGATCGGCTGGCCGACATCACCTTCGAGGTTCAGCCCGGCGAGATCGTCGGGCTCACCGGACGCCTGGGATCGGGTCGCACCGCGCTGGCCCAAGCGCTGTTCGGACTGCTGAACATCGACCACGGCCGCATCTGGGTGAACGGAAAACCGCTTGAACCCAAACACCCACAGGCGGCGCTCGCCGCCAGCCTGGCTTATGTCCCCGAAGATCGCTTGCGCGAAGGGCTGTTCCTCGCCCAACCCGTCGGGCACAATCTCATCGCGGGACTGCTGCCCTCGCTGGGCGGTCGGCTCGGCTGGATCAGCCCCCGCCAGATCCGCGATCCGTCCACGCATTGGGTCCAACGCCTGCGCATCCGCACCCCGGACGTGGCGTCGCCGGTCGATCACCTTTCGGGCGGCAACCAACAGAAGGTGGTGCTCGCTCGCTGGCTGGCGTGTTCGGTCAATGTGCTGATTTTGAACCGGCCAACGGCCGGGGTGGACGTCGCAGCCAAAGCGGAGATTCACCAGCACCTGCGCGAATGGACTGCCCGGGGGATGTCGATCCTGCTCATCTCGGACGACCTGCCGGAACTGCTTGAACTGTCGCATCGGCTCCTGCTCTTTCATGATGGCCGAATCGTGGCTGAACTGCCCGCCGACGCTCTGGATGCGGACGCGCTGACCGCCCGCCTCGAAGCGCTATGAACCCTCCCGCGCACAAGCCCCGGGCACCCGTTCCGCACGAGCTCATCCTCGCCGCGCTGATCCTTGGCCTCGCGCTCTTCATCGGTCTGCTCAACCCCGCTTTCTTCAGCCGGGCGCACCTGTACGACCTGATTAAGGGCAGCACGGTTATGGGCCTTTTCGCGTTGGGCGTGCTTCTGGTCATGATCTCCGGCGGCATCGACATCTCGTTCACCTCGATTGCCGTCTTCGCCATGTACGTCACGAGCCGTGGCTTGGTCGCCGTGGAGTATCAAGGCACCGTCTTGGTGGCTTTCGTGATTTCGGCGGCGATCGGCCTTGCGCTCGGCGGTCTCAACGCGCTGTTCGTGGCGGGCTTCGGGCTGCCCACCCTGATTGTCACCCTGGGCACCGCCGGTCTGATCCGCGGCCTGCTCCTGGCTTTCATTGGCACTGAAATTCTCAACCAATTGCCCGCTGGCTATGCTCGGTTCTCACGCCTCACCTGGTTTGAACATACGCTGCCCGGCGGCGATACCGTCGGGCTCTCCCCCATCTTCCTCGTTTTCCTCCTCGCCGCCGCCGCCGTCGCCCTGCTCCTGCGCTACACCATGGTCGGGCGCGGCATCTACGCGCTCGGCGGCAACCCCTCGGCGGCGGAACGGGTCGGCTTCAATGTGCCCGCCCTGCGCCTGGTGGTCTTTGGCCTCGCCGGCGGCCTGGCCGGGTTGGCTGGACTGGCGCATGCCACCATGATGCGCAACGCCAACCCCTTCGATCTCGTCGGCATGGAACTGATGGTCCTCGCCGCCGTGGTGCTCGGCGGCGCCGGCATCTTCGGCGGACGCGGCACGGTGACCGGCACGATCCTCGGCGTGCTCCTCCTGGTGCTGTTGAACAACAGCCTGATCCTGCTGGGAATCCCCACCTACTGGCAACGCGTGTTTGTGGGGTTGATCCTCCTGGTCGCCACCGGGATCTCCGCCCACCGGGAAAATGCCTGAACCGTACTGCTGGATTTGGGGTTGTTTTCAGGAAGTCGGCTCGTCGAAAACCCGCCTCCAACCCTGCAATCCGGGCATTTAGAGTGAAGAAACCGCTCTCTCCGACCGTCTGACACAGATGTGGCCCGCGTGAAAAATCTTGTCCAAATGCCGTCGGACGCGTAAAGGGCCTTCATCACGCAGTAACCAATTATGTCAAAAAGCCCAACCATGAACACACTCAACCGTCGTCAATTCCTCAATCGCACCACCGCTGTGGCGGGTGCCGCCGCATTCGCCTTTCCGTATATCGGCCGGGTCCTCGGCGCCAACGAACGCCTGAACATCGCCTGCATCGGGGTGGGGGGCAAAGGTGACAGCGACAGCAGCGACGCCGCCAGTTGCGGCGGGACCATCGTCGCAATCTGCGACGTCGACAAGACCACGCTTGCCAAGAAAGGCCAGCAGTTCCCCAAAGCCAAACAGTACCAGGACTACCGCAAGCTGCTCGAGGAGATGGGCAATGACATCGATGGCGTGACCGTCTCGACCCCCGACCACAACCACGGGGTGGCGGCCATCCGCGCCATGAAGATGGGCAAACATTGCTTCTGCCAAAAACCCCTCACGCAAAACGTCCAGGAAGCCCGCATCATGCGCCAGCTCTCCAAGGAAAAGAAACTCGCCACCCAGATGGGTAACCAGGGCAGCGCCGAAAACGGCCTGCGCCGCTCGATCGAGGTGATCCAGGCCGGCGTCATCGGCAATCCCCTCGAACTCCACGTCTGGTCCAACCGCCCCGTCTGGCCCCAGGGCTTCGATCGCCCCTCCGGCTCGGATCCGGTACCGGCCAGTCTGGACTGGGATGCCTGGCTGGGACCCGCCGCCGACCGACCCTACAAGAATGGCATCTATCACTCGTTCAATTGGCGCGGCTGGTACGACTTTGGCACCGGCGCCCTCGGCGATATGGCCTGCCACACGGTGAACATGCCCTTCCGCGCCCTCAAGCTGGGTTACCCGAATGTGATCGAGTGCGAACTCGCCTCCCGCATCTACCCGGAGACCTTCCCCCTGACCACCCGTATCCGGTTCGAGTTCCCCGAGCGGGAAGGCCTGCCGCCGCTGAAGTTCTGGTGGTACGACGGCAACCCGGGCGGCAATATCACCCCGCTCCGACCGCATGCGGACAAGGTCAAGGAAATCCTGGCCACCCAGGGCAAGCTGCCGGGCAGCGGCGCGCTGGTGATCGGCGAAAAGGGCAAGCTGTTCTCCCCGGACGATTACGGCGCAAACTTCTACCTCGCCATGAAGGACGAGGAAGAGTTCAAGTCCGGCAACAACCACGATGCCTGCAAGAATGTCCCGCAAAGCATCCCTCGGTCGCCCGGCCACATGCAGGAGTGGATCCGCATGATGAAAGACGGCACGCCCGCCTTCTCGAACTTCGATATCGCCGCGTACCTCACCGAGACGATCCTGCTCGGTTGCATCGCGCTGCGCGTCGGCGAAGGCTATCGCGTCGAGTGGGATGGTCCCAACATGAAGTCAACCAACCTGCCGCAGGCCGCCCAGTTCGTCAGCCGCAAGAACCGCAAAGGCTGGGAAGCCTGAAGTTGCTGATCCCATGCGGCCTCGGCCTAGCGTAGCTCGGCCCTCCAGTTGCACCGCTCCGGATGGCAGCGGCCGATAGCTCGAGGGCTCAGTCCGCATCTCAATCGCAAGGCGTCTCGTCCCCTGGACGGGACGCCTTTTTGCCAGGTGCTCTCAGGCGGGCAAAAGATCCGGCGATCCCATTGCCCCTTCCAGGCCGCCCGCGCGTTGACTCCCTAGGCGCTGACGCTATCGTCGGTTCCGTGGAACTGACCACCCGCAAACCGCTCATCGCAATGCGCCTGCGGCGCGAGGCCGCGTCTCCAGCTTAATGAAACGTTCTCATCTCGCCCTGCTCATCGTCATGAATCTCTTCTGGGCGGGAACCTACTCCGCGTTCAAGGGACTCGCACTGACCCTGACACCGGGAGAGCTCACCACGCTGCGCTATGCCCTCGCCACCATCCTGATCGGCTTGCTCTGGCCGCTCCTCCCGGGCAAGGCGCCCCAACGCCGGGACCTGTTCAAGACCGCCATCATGGGCATCCTGGTCTTTTCGGTCGGACCACGCCTCCAGGTCCTCGGCGTTCACCTCGGCAAGGCCGGCGATGCTTCGGTCCTGATCGCGCTGGAACCGCTCGTGACCGCCGTGGCGGCCGCGCTGTTCCTGCGTGAACATGTCCCGTTCCGGCGGTGGATCGGCTTCGGAATCGGCCTGAGCGGGGTCCTGCTGCTGAACCACGGCTGGCGAATCGGAATTCCCTGGGCCGGGTTGATCGCCAGCCTGATCTTTCTATCGTCGTTTCTCTGCGAAGCCGCCTATTCGGTGATCGGCAAGCCGCTCCTCGGGCACAGCGGCATCCTCAAGGTCGTGGCCGTGGCCCTCGGCTGGGGCACACTGGTCAATTTGCTCCTGGACGGCCCGAACACCTGGACCAAGCTGCCGGAGTTGACGACGGCGGCGTGGTTGGTCATGGCGTATCTGACCGTCATCTGCACGTTGGTCGGGTATTCCCTCTGGTATCTGGTCATCCGGGATACGGATGTCAGTCTGGCGGCCATGACCATCCTCCTCCAACCGGCGGTCGGGGTCTTCATCGCCGCCCTCACCGTCGGCGAATCGCTGCATTGGGGCCAGCTCTGGGGCAGCGCCGCCATCGTCATCGGGCTCGGCGTCGGGCTGAATGTCCAGCCCCGCGCCCCAAGCCCGGAGGAGTGCGCCCCCCCGGCTTCGCTCTGACCGCGATCCGCGGGGTCGACGCGGTTCCAGCCGGACAACCCGAGGTGGCGTTCCTTTTCCCGGCGGGAAAAAGTGCGTGAAGAGGGCCCTGGGTTCTTGAAAACCGCGCGTGTTCTGTTATTAAGATGGGCGGCATGAATATCACGGAGGCTCTGGTGGCCGAGCACACCGTCCTGCTTCAACTCTTCGATCACGTCGAGTCGGAGCTGTTGGGCATTGCCTCGCTCGAAAGCCTCCAACTCCTGGCCCGTATCATCGAACGATTGCTCCATTCCCACGGTGAAGCCGAGGAAGACCTCGTCCTGTGCGCCCTGGACCATTCTCTGGAAGACCAGGGACGCCGGGAACGTTTCCACCAGGAACATCAGGAACTGGACGAACGCTTCAAACAGCTGCAAACCGCGACGGACCTCGAGACGGCGCGGCGCCTCTTCTACGGCGCGCTGCAGGCCTCCCGCAAACACTTCAGGTTCGAGGAGGAATCGCTCTTCCCCTTCGCCAGCCGCGTGCTCGGCAAGGATATCCTGCTCGAACTCGGGCAGTTCCGGGCGCTCGCCCAAGCCGAAATCGAATCGGACGGGATCACTCGCTGAACCGCGGCATGACTCAGTGCATTCTCACCACCGGCGCACCGCACCGCATCGGCTTCGTCGGCACCCGCTTTCACGGCACCGACGGTGTCTCGCTCGAAACCGCCAAATGGGTGGCCATCCTGCAGGAACAAAACCACACCTGTTTCTGGATGGGCGGATTGCTCGACACCCCGCCCGAGGCCAGTTTCCGGGTGCCGCTCGCCTTCTTTGGCGATCCGGAGGTGGCAGCCGTCCAGGGGCACTTGTTCGGAACCACCACCCGCAGCCGCGCGGTCTCGCGCGACATCCAATCAATCAAAGAGCGATTGTTGGATGCCCTATACCAATTCGTCGATCGTTTCCAGATCGAAGTCCTGGTCCCCCAGAACGCCCTCGCCATCCCCATGCACGTGCCGCTCGGCCTGGCCATTACCGAGTTCATCGCCGAAACCGGCATCCCCACAATCGCGCACCATCACGATTTCTCCTGGGAACGCGAACGCTTCACCCTCAACGCGGTTAACGATCATCTCCAGGCCGCCTTCCCGCCTTCGCTGCCCCGCATCGAGCATGTGGTCATCAATTCGATGGCCCAAAAGGAACTGGCCCGGCGCTACGCCCTCCCTGCAACCGTCATACCGAACATCCTGAATTTCGAGAAGCCGGCGCCGACGATCGACGATTACAGCGCCGACGTCCGATCCGAAATCGGTTTGACCGCCGACGATCTGCTGATCCTGCAGCCCACCCGGGTGGTGGCCCGCAAAGGAATCGAACACGCGATCGAACTGGTCCGGCGCTTGAACGATCCCCGCGCCAAACTGGTCATCTCGCATCCGGGCGGCGACGAAGGCAACGATTACATGCAGCTGCTCCAGGAACGCATCCACGACGCCGCCATTGATGTCCGCTTCATTGCCGACCGCGTGGGCGAGGTGCGCGGGGTCAACGCCACCGGCAAAAAGGTCTACACCCTCTACGATCTGTATCCGCATGCCGACCTGGTGACCTATCCGAGCTACTACGAAGGTTTCGGCAACGCGTTTCTCGAGGCCATCTACTTCCGCAAACCGGTGGTCGTGAATACCTACGCCGTTTACGCCCGCGATATCGCACCCCTCGGCTTCAAAACCATCGAAATGTCCCAGGTCCTCAGCAACCAGGCCATCCAACAGACCCGCGAAATCCTCAGAAACAAAACGCTCCGCCAGGCATGGGCCGAAACCAACTACAACCTCGGCCTCAAGTACTTCTCCTACTCCGTAGCCCGCCGCAAACTCGCCGCCCGCCTCGCCAACCTATTCGGCGAAGGGCTGTGAATGGCCAGGGGGCAGCGGATCAGCGATCATCTCACTTGCCCAATCAGCTGCGGCAGTTTGGTCGGACCAAAGGCCACGTTGTATTCGGCATCCAGCAACAGTTCGTCGCCGCCGAACCGCATTCTCAACGTCAAATGATGCGGGGTTTCGTGAAAACAGATCTTCACGACGTAAGTATCCTCGCCCACCCACGCCCCGCTCACCGCCGCGCGTTGGGGCGGCGTGGCGCCCAGCGAGAACCGGTTCTCCCGCCAATCGCCATGGGCGCTGACCAGCCGTTGCTCGACACCATCCCGCCGCACCGAGAGCGTCACCACGCCCCCGTCAACCGACTCGATCCGCACCGACTCGATCATCGAATCGTTCTTCGGGAATTCGTAGCGTTTTCCCACCCACTCGGTGGCTCGGGGGGAAGATGCGGCTCCCGGTGCTGGCGGCAGCTTGAGCCGGGAGAGCCGTTCCCAAAGGGCCTGGTGCGCGACGGGATCGGCCGGCAGCGCGGCAGCGCGCATGGCGGGAAGCAGGCGATCCCATACCATGTTCATCACGGATTGCATGTCCCGCACGCCGCTCGTGATCGCCACCACCGCGTCCTGGTCCGGCATCACGATGCAATACTGACCAAACGCGCCGTCGCCACGATAGGCGTTATGCCGGCAACGCCAGAACTGGTAACCGTAGCCCTGGTCCCAGTCGCTGCGCGGATTACTCCCGTTGGCGATTTGCCGGGACGTCGCCTCCGCCACCCATTCGGCCGGCAATAGTTGCTGGCCCCGCCACTGGCCCCGCTGCAGATATAACTGGCCGAGCCGGGCGATGTCCTCCGTCCGCACGCTCAACCCATAGCCGCCCAGCGTGATCCCCTCCGGACTGGTGCCCCAGGTGGGATTCTCGATCCCGAGCGGCGCAAACAGCCGGGGCTGCAAAAAGTCCAGCACCGTCGTGCCCGTCGCCTTCTGGACCATCGCCGAGAGCATGAACGTCGCGGGCGTGTTATAGAGGAAGAACGTGCCCGGTTTATGCGCCACTTCCTGGGCCAGAAACGCTTTGATCCAGTTGGTTTCCAATCTCACCGCAGGCTCCGTGTGATGTCCGGTCGCCATGCGCAGGAGATCCCGGACCCGCATGGCCTCGAGTTGGGCGCCCGCCTCGGCCGGACCATGCTCGGGAAAGGCAGCCAACACCGAGTCGTCCACGCTCATTCGCCCTTCCGCCACCGCCATGCCCACCGCAGTCGAGGTAAAACTCTTGCTCAACGAATAGAGCATGTGCGGAATCTCCGGACCGTAGGGCGCCCACCAACCCTCGGCCACCACGTGCCCATGCCGCACCAGCATGAAACTGTGCAGCGCATCAATCTCCTTCTCCGCGGTGTCAATGAACGCCAGGATCTCGCCTGACGCCATCCCCTGCGATTCCGGACTGCTCCGCGGCAACCGGAGATCCTCACTCGCTCCGGCTATCCCGGCCGCTCCACCTCCGATGCACACCACCGCCAAGGCCAGCCAATGGGCTCGTTTCATGAGCAGGGATCAAAGAACGAATTCCAAACTCGCGCGAGGAAAAACGGACTGCGGCAACATCCCGCATCAGGCTAAGCGGCCGAGGACAGGTTGGCCTTGCGTCATTTTCACGCAAAACGCGTGAAAATTTACCGCGGACACGGCTGAACGCGGCGGTTTTTTGCGTAACTCCCTGCAAACAGCGGAGCTGCTCCGATGGCACCCGCTCTGCTAAGGAGAAACCATCAAATTACATTGACACTAAAGTCCTTTTGACTACAGTGCCGAAACTGTTAACCCAACCGAGAAAACGCTATGAAAAGAGTCGTCAAAATGCACCAGAACCGAGCCTTTACGCTCATTGAACTGCTCGTCGTGATCGCCATCATCGCGATCCTGGCTGGCATGCTCCTCCCCGCTCTCGCCAAGGCCAAAGCCAAGGCTCAGAAAATCGCCTGCACCAACAACCTCAAGCAGGTTGGGTTGTCATTCAAAATCTTCGCCAACGACCACAACGATTCCTTCCCGATGGGCATCTCGACCAATCAGGGCGGATCCTCCGAATACCGCGGCATCGTCGGGCGCGCCTATCCAAGCATCTTCTGGCACCTGGTCGTCATGTCCAACGAACTGAGCACGCCGAAAGTCATCATCTGCCCGAGCGACGCCGGCCGCTACACCGCGACCAACTTCGCTGACATCATCTATAACAGCCAGGCCAACCAGGGCGGCAACCAGGCCATCAGCTATGTGGTCGGCCTTGACGCCCAGGATACCTATCCGCAGATGGTCCTTTCCGGCGACCGGAATATGACCAACAACTCGCCCACCTCGCTTCCGCGCCAGTACGCCGGCCCGATCGGCGCCGGCACCAGCATGATCGTCCGTTTCGGCACCAATCACACCGATACCGTGGGCGCCGGCTACGACAAGAATGTGCACTCCGGCTCGGGCAACCTCGCGCTCGGTGACGGCAGCGTGCAATCGAGCACCTCCAGCTCGCTCCGCAACCAGTTCCGGACCACGGGCGACGACCAGAACATCGTCGCCATCCCGGCGGACAAGGGCACCTAACCTTCAGGCCAAAATCTCGGATCGAAGGGCACCCGCAAGGGTGCCCTTCCTTTTTGAGCCCGGACTTTTCATGCCCTGCAGGACTCGATTCGCCAAACACGCGGGTCCACAAAGAATCCGCGAGAGTCCCAGGCAGTGCCCGGAAACCACTAGACCGATGCCGCGGTCAATTCGATGATCCGCTCCAGCGGTGTGGTCGCCCGGAACCCGGTCAGCGCCGCGCATTTCTCGATGTCCGGTCGACGACGGAGCATATCTTCGAATCCGGGCGCATACGCCTGCTCGTAGGGAAGGAATTCCAGCGGAGAGTTGGAAGCCAGCTGGCGGACCACGAGTGCGGCCAGGTCTCGAATGGCGATTTCCGAATTGCTGCCCACGTTGAACACCTGCCCGTAAGCCGCCGGCGTGCGCATGAGCCGGGTGAGGGCATCCACGGTGTCCTGCACGTAGCAGAAACAGCGGGTCTGTCGGCCATCACCATAGATCGTCAGGGGCCGACCCGCCTTGGCCGCGGCGATGAATCGAGGGAGAACCATCCCGTAACGTCCGGTCTGCCGCGGCCCAACGGTGTTGAACAGTCGGACAACGGTCACGGGAAGCTGCCGCTCGCGGACGTAAGCCATCGCCAAAAACTCGTCCATCAGCTTCGAACAGGCATAGCTCCAACGCGCCAACCGCGGCGGACCGATGAGTAAATCGTCTTCCTCCGCAAACTGGTCTTTATTGCTCTTCCCGTACACTTCCGAAGTCGAAGCCACCAGCGTCGGAACTGCCCCCTGACCAGCGGCTTCGAGCACGCACTCGGTTTCCCGGAGGTTGGTCAGGATGGTCTGGATGGGTGAACGGATCACCAACTCGACCCCGACCGCCGCCGCCAGATGGTACACCCCGGTGGCTTCGGCGACAATCGACGCCAAATCCCTGCAGTCCGACACTTTGGTCTGCAACACCCGTAACGCCGGATGCCCCGCCACCGCCCGAAGGTTCTCAATCGTGCCGGTCGAAAAATCGTCGATCACCGTGACCCGGCACCCCTCGCCGATCAACCGCTCGACCAGGTGCGATCCGATGAAACCGGCGCCGCCGGTCACCACATAATGCCACGGAGTTTTCATTCGTCCGATTCCGTCTGTTGTCTGTGGCCGGCTGCCGTGCCGGCCAGGGTCGGCGGTGTCGCCAGCCCACTCGCCACGGCCTCGGCCAGCCGCTGTCGATACGCGGGCGTGGCCGCCCGCCCCGCCTCCTCGGGGTTCGAGAGATACCCCGCCTCGAGCAGCACGGCCGGGCGCTGCTGGCTGCGCAATACCCCCATGAAACGCGCACGGCGGACGCTGCGATCCGCCATGCCCCCGCCCTGGAGCAACGCCCGGTGCAGCCGCACCGCATACCTCAGGTTTTCCTCGTCATGCGCGTTGTTGGGGAATACCCGGGTCACATCGTCCTCGTAGTTGCGGGTCAATGTCGAAGGGAGCCCGACCGGGGTCAGGCAGAATGTTTCGAGGCCAGCCTGTTCGGTCTGCGGGAAGGCCGAGTTGAAATGCAGGCTCAAAAACAGATCCGCGCCGCACTGATCCGCCACCTGAACGCGCTCTGCCAGACTCAAATCCCGGTCGTCCCGGCGGGTAAGCACGACCTCCCATCCCTGACGCTGGAGCAACGGCTCGAGCCGCAGCGCCCAATCCAGCGTCAAATCCTTCTCAAGCAATCCCGGCAGCACGCTGCGGGTTCCCAGGTTCCCACCGCCGTGACCCGGATCGATCACCACCTTGCCACGGCGGGGTAATCCGCCCGGCAACTGCGTAAGCAAGGGACGCACATTCTTGTTCAGATCCAACTCGTGAACCAGACAGTCGCCCTCGCTCCAAACCGGGGCGAACCCGAGCCAGAACGTGACTCCTTCGAAAACCGCGACCCGGGTCGCCGGTGTCAATATCACCGTTCCCAGAGCGGTCTCGATCGAGAAAGCCGTGCCGGAGCCGTTTGCGATCAGCCGCGGCGTGGCGCCAAGGCTGGATCTGGCCCAATCGCTCAGCCGCAGCCATTTCCCTCCTGACCACCCCGGCACCCCCGGAGCCGGCAGCACGCCTGACGACTTCGACGCTTCACCAGGAACCGATACGCCGCCAAGCGGACGCGCCGAGTCCGGCGCCCTGCTGTGGTTCGTCGACGCCGCCACAGGAGGCGTGGGCTCGCCCGAGTGCAGCCGGGTCCATTGCGTCCGTTGCCCTCCCCGGCTGGCGCAGCCGGCAACCATGGCGGCGATCCACAAACAGAGCACCGGATGCTTCATGCTCAGCGAAACTCGATTCGCCAACCACGCTGATCCATGAAAAACCCGGGCTAGGGCAACGGAGCGCACTGGCGCATTGTGGTGATCCCGGGGTTCGACTCAAGCCCGTTTCGCAGAAACCGGTCTTGCTCAACCCAGCCCCGGCCGCCATATTGCGCCCGCTGTGACGGACCAACCCATCTTCTGTCAGCCCGGTCGACCGTGAGGATCGTCGTTGCCATCACGGGCGCCAGCGGCAGTCTTTATGCCCAGCGGCTGCTTGAGCTCCTTGCTCCCTCCGGGCACGAGCTGCATCTCATCCTGAGCCGCTACGCCCAGGCGGTCATCGTCGAGGAACTCGGAGGCCAATTGCGTGTCCCCGAGGGCGTTCAACGGCATGGGCTCGGCAGCATGAACCTGCCCTTCGCCAGCGGCTCCAACCCCTGTGACGCCATGGTTGTCATCCCCTGCAGCATGGGCACCCTGGGGCGCATCGCCCATGGCATCAGCGACGACGCCTTGCTGCGCACGGCCGATGTGACCCTCAAAGAACGCAGGAAACTGATCCTCGTCCCGCGCGAAACCCCGCTCAGCCTCGTGCATGTCAGGAATTTCGAGCTGCTGCTCCTGGCCGGTGCCATCATCCTGCCCGCCAATCCCTCATTCTACTCCAGACCCGGCACGCCCGGAGAGGTGGCCGACACGGTGGTCGCACGGGTCCTGGACCACCTCGGAGTCGCCCACTCGGTCGGCGGACGTTGGAGAGAGGAACCGGAATGATCCTTCGGCAACTGCTCGCCTGGGGCGCGTTCGTCAAGTTCTCCCATACCATCTTCGCGTTACCCTTCGCACTGGCCTCAATGGCGGTGGCAGCCCGCGATCACCGCGGTTGGCCCGGATGGCGGGTCTTCGGTCTGGTCTTGCTGGCCATGGTCTCCGCCCGAACCTGCGCGATGACCTTCAACCGCATTGCGGACCGCCATTTCGATCGGCTCAACCCACGGACCGCCAATCGGCACCTGCCAACGGGCCAGATCTCGCTGACGAACGCATGGGTCCTCTGGGGCGTCAGTGCCGCCGGGCTGATCGTCGCAAGTTTCTTCCTCAACTGGCTCTGTTTCTGGCTCTCGCCGGTCGCCCTGGCGATTATCTGCTTCTACTCCTGGACCAAGCGATTTACCGACTTCACGCATCTCTTCCTCGGGCTGGCTTTGGCCATCGCACCCATCGGCGCCTGGCTGGCCGTCAAAGGAACCGTCGATTGGTGGCCCATCCGTCAGAGCTTCGCCCTGCCCTTGATCCTCGCCGGGGCGGTCTTCTTCTGGCTGATCGGGTTCGACATCATCTACGCCCTCCAGGACTACGAGTTCGATCGCCGTGAGCACCTCGGATCGTTGGTCGTCCGCTGGGGACCCCAAAACGCCCTCCAGGCCGCGTTCCTCGCCCATATGCTGATGTGGGGGTTCCTCGCCGGGTTCGGTTTGCTTTCCCGGTTTCGCGTGGCATACATTGTCGCCCTGTCGATCATCCTTGGCAGCCTGGTGCTGGAACACTGGCTCGCCCGCCGGCGCAGTCTCAAATGGATCCACACCGCGTTCTTCCGGTTGAACGCGCTGATCAGCCTGGTGTTCTTTATCGCTGTGGTGACCGAGGTGGTCTTTCCGGGATTCCGAATCACACGATGACTCGAGCCATTCAATTCAGCGGTTTGCGCGACCTCTACGAGCAGGCCGTCGCCGGCCAGCGGTTCTCCACCGCCGATGCCCTGCGCCTGTTCGAGTCCAGGGAGATCCATGCCCTCGGCGCAATCGCGGATCTGGTCAACCGCCGGCAGAACGGCGCCCGCGCCTCCTACATCCTCAATCGCTATCTCAACTACTCGAATTACTGCATCCTGAGCTGCCAGTTCTGCGCCTTTGCCCGCAAGAAACGGGACCAGGATGGATTCGAATTGTCCGTCGAGCAAATGGTGGCCAAGGCCCGGGAAGCCCTCGCGCTCGGCGTCACCGAACTCCACATCGTCGGTGGACTCCATCCTTCACTCCCGTTTCAATTCTATCTCGACATGCTCGGCGCCCTGCGTGCCATGGACAACCGCTTGCAGCTCAAGTGCTTCACCGCCATCGAGATCCTGCATCTCGCATGGCAGGCCCGGCGCTCCGTCCCGGATACCCTCACCGCTCTGCGCGAGGCCGGTCTCGACTCCCTTACCGGTGGCGGCGCGGAAATCTTCCGGCCTGAGGTCCGCTCCGCCATCGCCCGGGGCAAGGAATCCGCCGCCGAATACCTCGAGGTGCACCGCATCTGGCACAAGATGGGGGGACGCAGCACCTGCACGATGCTTTACGGCCACGTCGAATCCCTCGAGGACCGCATCGATCACCTCGAGCAACTCCGTCAACTCCAGGACGAAACCGGAGGATTCACCGGTTTCATTCCGCTCCCGTATCACCCTGAAAACAACAGCATCCCGGTCGATAAGGCGCCCACCGCCTGGGACACCATCCGCACCATCGCGGTCAGCCGCATCTTCCTCGATAATGTCCGGCATATCACCGCTTACTGGGTTGGTTTGGGCACGAAACTCGCCCAGGTCGCCCTGAATTTCGGCGCCGATGACCTCCACGGCACCATCCATGAGGAACATATCTTCCGCATGGCCGGCGCCCAGTCACCCGCCCAACAAACCGAAGCCGAAATGGTCAGGGCCATCCGTGAAACCGGCCGCACTCCTGTTCAGCGCAACACGTTCTATGAACCGGTCAAGGTCTGGGAAACGACGCCGGGCCAGGACGAAGCAGCCGGCGGATCCGGCGCCGACATCAGCGGCCGCAATCTGGCCACGGCCTGATCACGCACCCACCGACAGCCGGCAAACACCATGGCAAAACGAAAAGCCGCGCCCCGAAGTTCCGCTCACCCGTGCACACTGCTGCTGGACACCGCCAGCGGCATCGAAAAACAATTCCTGGCCGGCAAACGGAATCGGGGCGCCGACCTCGAGAGCGCCGTCCGGATCTTCCTCGAGTTCCTGCGGGGCTATGAGTTCTTCAGCGATCTGCAGCAACCGTGCGTCACCGTCTTTGGTTCCGCCCGCTTCCAGCCTGATCATCCCTACTACCGAATGGCGCGGGCACTGGGCCGGCGACTGGCCGAGACAGGCTTCGCGGTTATGACCGGCGGCGGCCCCGGCATCATGGAAGCCGCAAACCGCGGCGCCCGGGAAGCCGGTGGCGTCAGCCTCGGCTGCAACATCACTCTGCCGCAGGAACAAAAGGAAAATCCGTTCCTGGACCGGTTCATCGAGATGAACCATTTCTTCGTCCGCAAGGTCATGCTCGTGAAATACTCGTGCGCCTTCGTGGTGATGCCGGGAGGCTTCGGCACGCTCGATGAAACCTTCGAAGCGCTGACGCTCATTCAATGCGAGAAAATTGACCGGTTCCCGGTCGTGGCCATGGGCAGGAGATTCTGGGCGCCCATCCGCCTCTTCTCGAGAAGATCCCTGCTCAGCGAAAAGACCATCGGCCCCGACGACCTCGCTTTGCTCAAGATAACCGATTCGGTCGAGGTAGCCCTGCGCCTGATCCGGCAAGGCCTCGCCGGTTGAGGGCAACCCGGCCCTCGCTTGCCAAAGCGTAAAGTGGCTGTCACGATCCGGCTCCCCTATGCAGAAAAACGCGGAAAAGCAGAAACTGACGTTGCAAACCCTGCCCAGCGACGACGTGCGCCAGATCATGTGGCGGTACGCGGATCGGTATGATCTGGCCATGCTGGTGCAGTCTTCCCGGGGCGTTGCCCGCGGGTTGGTCGCCCGGTTGGTCGCCGAAGGCGCCCGCAACTCGCATGAGTGGAACGTCCAGAAAGCCCAACTGCTGCCCGCGTTCGACGAAAGCGGGATCACGGCAGCTTTCCTCGATCCCGAGTATGGCGGGTATCTCGAGGGTCCCAAGAACCTGGCGCTGGCGTTGATCGCCTTCGAGCTGTCGTGGGTCGACGCCGGGGCGGCGACCTGCAGCCTGGCCGGCAACCTCGGTTTGGCGCCTATCCACGAGTGCGGCACCCCCGAGCAGCGTGCGCATTACATGGCTTTGGCTACGCCGCCGCCGCCAGGCGAACAACGCCGGCAGATCCGGGCCGCCTTTGCGCTGACGGAACCCCTTCCGTTTGTCGGGGTTGAAACCGGCATGTTGAGCGGCAAGGTGCGGGTCGCCGAATGGGTGCACGACCAGGAACCCCTGCTCCAGGTGGACAAACGCGGCCGGTTCATCACGAACATGGGCTTTGCCGACGTTGTCACGGTCGCGGTGGACTCGGGTGACCCCCGAATCAAAGGCAGCTGCATGATCATCCTCGAGGAAACCGACCCGGGAACGTTCGATCGCGGGGTGCCCACCAAAAAACTCGTGCATCAGCTCTCGTCCACCCGGGATCCCGCTTTCAGCCAGCGGGTGCCGGCCAGCCGGATCATCGGGGGTTACACCATCAAGGACGGGATGATCATCCCGAAGTATTCGCATGGCGAGATCATCGAGGCCGTGTTCAAGCGTACCCGGGTGACGGTCGGCCTCATGACTGCCGCCAAACTGCTCTCGGCCATCGAACCCATCATCATGTATCAGCGACGCCGGTTCCGCGGCGGCGAAACCAGCGGCCCCGGATCCCCCCGCTACGATCTCGGCCTGCAACAGAAGGAGGATGTGCTGCATCGGTTGGTCGATATTTGGGCCACCGGCGAAGCCAGCGCCTCCCTGGGCTTTGCCGCTGCCCGGCTGTTCGATGAACTCGACCCGCTCGAGCACCGCAAAGACCAAATCCTCGCCGAACGCAAAGTCGAGGGGAGCCGGGCCCAACTCAAAGCGATGGCCAAGGTTCAGAAGGACTCCTTGGAATGGCTGCAACTGCGATCGCAACCGGCCGGGAAAGGCGACGACGCCCGGATGGCCGAGCTCGAGGCCGATCCGCTGGTCCAGTTCGCCCTCAACGATTCGGTCGCCAACGTCTATTGCCCGGCCTGCAAACTCTGGAACACCGGCCACGGGGCGAATGTGATGCGCGAAGCCGTCAGCCTGATGGGCGGCTACGGCGTCACGGAAGATTGCCCGGGTTTCCTCGGCCACAAATGGATGGATGCGCAACTCGAAGCCACCTACGAAGGACCCGAAGCGGTCCAGCGCCGCCAACTCTCCGTGACCATGACCAACGAGCTGTTCCTCGCCCAGTTCCAATGCTGGATCCAGGAACTCCGATCGCTGGCAAGCGATCACCCGGGAACGGGCGCCTGCACCCTGGCCAGCGCCATGCAACTCTGGCTCTGGACGCTGAACCATCTGCAAACCGCCCGGGACGCGGACGGGGCGAAGCTCTACCAAAGCGCCCGACAAGGGGTGACCTTCCCCCTCGCGGATGCGCTCTGCTGGCTGCTTTCGGCGCGTTGTCAGATCCTCGACCTGCTCGAACTGCGGACGAAAGGCCCCTCGAACCCGTCGCTGGCCGAGGGACTCGAAAGCCTGGTCAGTTTCTTCAGCGACCTCGCCCACGTGCAATCCGCGCGGGCTGCGGGCGAAGTCAGCCGCATCTGCGCCGACCTGGTCTACGGTTACCGGCGGCATCCGGCGTGGACCGGCGACAGCTGCCGCGCCTGTTATGGGGCGGAGGACCTGGACGCCTTGGAAGGCATCATCCCGGGCATCGCCGGTTCCGCACGGGCCTACGGCGACGTCACCGAGCCCGGCCAGGAGCATCCCGCCAAGGCGGGGCCCTGCGCCTGCTTCGACGGAACCGAGCCTTTCGTCCGGTTGCGGATGAAACTCGACGGTTGTCTGACCGGGGCGCGGCTGGCGAAGGATCGGGCGGCGGAATCCCTGACCGCCGTCATGATCCGTGAAGCCCTCGATTATCCGGCATGAGCGAGCTCGCCTCCCCGGCCTCAACCGCGGCAGTCGAACGTCCGCGAATGGATGTCGATATCGTGTGCGTGGGGTTCGGCCCCGCCACCGGCGGGTTTCTCACCACGCTGACCCGTGGAATGCTCAATCCCGATGGCACACCCAAACTCGAAAGCCAAGCCGCGCCAGGTCTGCCGCCCCAGGTCATCTGTTACGAACGAGCGGATGATATCGGCTTCGGCGTCTCCGGAGTCGTAACCCGGGCCCGGGGCATCCGCGCCAGCTACCCGGAGCTCGATCCCCGACAGATCCCGATGGCGAGCCCGGTGACGAGCGAGAAGGTGGTTTACCTCTTGGATCCGGTCGGGGCAAGCCGGCGGCCCTGGGCCATGCGCGTGGCTGACCACTGCTTCCGCACGTTCAAAGGGCTTTTACCCTACCACGCCGAAGCGGTCGAACTGCCCTGGACTCCCTCCTTCATGCACAAACACGATGGATGGGTCTGTTCCCTCGGCCAGTTCAACCAGTGGGTCGGCAGCCAGTTGATGGGATCAGGCGCCGTCCAGATCTGGCCGGCCACGCCGGTGGCCCAGGCCATCCTCCAGGACGGCCGCGTCGCGGGCGTTCAGTTGATGGACCAGGGCACCGATAAGTCGGGCCAACCGGCCGAGGGTTACCTGCCCGGAGCCGAGGTCCGCGCGGCCTTGACGGTCGTCGGCGACGGTCCCGTGGGCGCTATCGGCCAGCAGTTGGACCAGGCGTTTGGCTTGCCCGAGGGCCATGCCCTGCGCGATTGGGCGGTGGGCATGAAATTCGTGGTCGAACTGCCCGAGCAGACCCAACTCTCGCCAGGAACGGTCATTCACACCCTCGGATTTCCTGAGCCTGAGATCTTCGGATTCCTGTACGTGCACCCGGACCGGGTCGCGTCGCTCGGCATCTTTGTGCCGTCGTGGTTCGACAGCCCGGTGCGCACCGCGTACCGGTATCTCCAGCATTGGATGCTGCACCCCTATCTCTGGCAGCACCTGAAGGGCGCTCAACTCCGATCCTGGGGCGCCAAAACCCTGCAGGAATCGGGACGCCGCGGCGAACCCCGGCTCGTCGGCGACGGCTATGCCCGCATCGGCGAAGGCTCCGGCAGCACCAACGTCCTCACCGGCTCCGGCGTCGATGAAGCCTGGTCCACCGGAGTTCAACTGGGCGAAAGCGTGCTCGAACTGCTCGAGCAGCGGAAACCTTTCACCCGCGAGAACCTCGAAGCGACCTACGTGCGCCGGCGCCGCGCCAGCTGGGTCGAGAGCGAAGGCCGCGTCGCGGAAAGGTCGCGCGACGGTTTTCACCGGGGTGTCATCACCGGATTGATCGGAATGGCGCTCACCGGAATGACCGGTGGCCGATTCTTCCTGCGCGGCAAACCGCTTCTCCCGCATGAACGCTATAAGAGCCTCGAGTCGTTCTACCGCGACAAACTGCCGGCGGCACGCATCCGCCAAATCCTGGAGGATTGCCGCGCCCGCAATATTCCGGCGCATGCGGCACTGATGGACGCGGTGGGTTGGCCGGCGATCCCTTACGATGGCCGGTTGATGTTGACCCAGCAGGACGCCCTGCTGATCGGCGGCAAAGTCCAGGCCCCACCCGGTTATGCCGATCACGTGGTGTTCCTTTACCCCAGCATCTGCGCAACCTGCGGACCGCAGGTTTGTGTCGAGGCCTGCTCGGGGCAGGCCATCACCCCAGGCGAAAACGGCGTGCCCCAGTTCGATCGCGAGAAATGCGTGCATTGCGGCGCATGCCTCTGGAATTGCTCCCGACCCATCCGGCCCGGCTCAACCCGGACCAACCTGGCTTTTCGCGCCGGCGCCGGCGGCCTGCATTCGGCGGAGAACTGACCCGGCAGTCTGCCAACCATCCCGGTCATCGGGTCCGGGAGAAAGATGAACTACGCCCGGATTCCCCACGCCACTCCGAAAGCAATCAGCAGGAACGGCGCGAGCGAGACGCAAGGAACCGTGCGCGCTTCCGCTTCACTCCGTTACGCGGCACGCGAGGCGGCAGGACCTTGCCGAAAAGTGACTTGAAGGAAACGGTCCGACCCTGTTTTATCCCCGCAGCATGGCGATCCCCAGCCATCATTGATATGAGCCTGAATTCCAGCTCAAAGGCGTGGCCGGCGTCGTTCGCCGTGCTGGTCCTGGCCCTGATCGCGCAGTCAGCACTGCTCTATCCCCGGCTGAAGGTCAAGGACGCGGAGATTGCCGCCCTCAAGGAGACCGCCCAGGCCAGGGACCAAAGCGACTCCACCCGCGATGCTCCGGCGCGGTTGGCCGCGCAGTCCGAGGAACTGGCACGCCTGCGCAAAGACAACCAGGAACTGCACCGCCTTAGAAACGAGGTCCGCCAGTTGCGCGAGGCCACGCAGCAGGCCGCCAAGCCAGCCCCGGCAACCCCGCTGGCCGCACCCGCACCCGATCTCTTGAATCAACTGCAGCGGCAAGTGCAACAACTCCAGGCGGAGAACAACCAGTTGCGGGCCGACCAGCAGCAAGTTCTGCAAGTCCAGGCTCAGGCCCAGGCGCACGTCGCCCTGTGCCTCAACAACCTGCGCCACCTCGATGGCGCCAAACAGCAATGGGCCCTGGAGACCCGCCAACCGGCGGAAGCGCTGCCCGAACCGGCCGATCTCGAGCCCTATCTCCCGGATCCTGCCCGGTGGACCTGTCCGGCCGGCGGCGTTTACACCTTGAACGCGGTGGGGATGCCGCCCACGTGCAGCGTCCCCGGTCACGCGTTGCCCTGACCGGTATCACCTCCGGAATGAAGCCATTCGGTGCATTACCCCATACGCCCATGAAAAAATCCAACCTCCTCCGATACCTCGTGAGCTGCGGTCTGCTGCTTGCGACAAGCCTGCCAACTGCCGCCCAACCGGCCGGCGTTTCACTCGAGAACCCCGCGCCGGTCAAGGAGCCGGACGTGATTTACGTGCCGACGCCGCAACCCGCGGTCGATCGGATGCTCGAGATGGCGAAGATCGAGAAGGGCGATCTGTTATATGATCTGGGTTGCGGGGATGGGCGCATCGTGGTGACGGCGGCCAAGCGCTTTGGGATCAAGGCCGTCGGTTACGACATCGATCCTGAACGGATCAAGGAATCCCGGGAAAACGTCCGGACCAACGGCGTCGAACACCTCGTGACGATCAAACAGGAGGACATCTTTACCCTCGACCTGCGCGAGGCCAATGTCGTCACGCTCTACCTCCTGCCGCAGCTCAACGTCCGGCTCATGCCCCAGCTCCGCCAGCTCAAACCCGGATCGCGCATCGTCTCCCACGATTTTGACATGCGCGGCGCCGAGCCCAACGAAGTCGCGAAGGTCATGGTGGCGTACGAGGATGGCGACACGGTCGAGCATACGATCTACAAGTGGATCGTCCCCTGGCGCGAACAAAAGGACGCCGCGTCCGGCCAGTGACCTGAGCGGCTCAGGCTTGAGCGGGCACGGCCAGAACCGGGCAGCGGGCGCCCCGGAGCACCTGCTCGGTGGTGCTGCCCCGGAGGGCATCGAGGAATCCGTCCCGGCCCGCGGTCGGCATCACAATCAGATCGGCATCGTGATCTTCGCTCGTGTTCAGGATCCCATCCACCACATCGCCGGAAACGATCTTGTTCTCGAAGGTCCACCCGGGTTGCAGCGGGCGCTCGGGCTGGGGTGCGGTCTCGGCCTCGCCCACGTGCAACAGGGTGAAGTGAACCCGCGGGCAGCCCAGGGCGCGGGCAATGCAGGCGGCGGCGTCCAGACCGTTCTGGGGTTCGGGGGCGTGGTCGACGGGGACGAGGATATGCTGGAGCCGGACGCTGCCGTTCTCGGTGGAGACGAAGCCGACGACGCGGCGGGGAACGAAGAGGGTCATGAGGCGGGAATGCCGGGCGATCGGCTCGGCGATGGAGCGATTGATCCAGCGGGAGAACCCGCAGCGCTGATGCGTGGCGAGCACGATCAGATCGGGCTCGTGGTCGGACAGGTACTTCAGGATCGTCCGCACCGGATCGTCGCCGGAACGTTTGACCTTGTGCACCTCGAGCCCCAGGTTGCGCACCTCTTCCTTCGAACTCCCCGGGGCGATCAGACCCCAGCGTTCAAGGGCCTCGCGGACGCTCGGAAAATCGTCCCAGTCGATTTCCTTGGCGTCGGGATTCGCGTGAAGTATGTCGAGTTCCGCCTTGGCGCCCAGGGCGAGTTTGACCGCGTGGAGGAAGGCGGCTTCATCGCCGGGGCTGAAGTCCGAAGGATGAAAGATGCTGGTAAGCGCGTAAGGGATCATGACGGAGATGCGTTGGGCGCGAGCGCGCTCGACGAACGGGTGAACCGGGCCACCATGTTCTCGAGCGCATGGATCCACGATGGATGCTCGTTCAAACAGGGAATCAGGGCGAAGTCCGTGCCGCCGGCCGAGAGGAAGGTCTCGCGTCCGCGGATGCCGATTTCCTCGATGGTTTCGAGGCAATCACTCACGAAGGCCGGGCAGATCACCCTCAGGCGGCGCACGCCTTCCCGGGCGAGTCGTTCGAGCTCGAGATCGGTATACGGTTTGAGCCAGGGATCGCGTCCGAGCCGGGACTGGAAGGACACCGAGTAACGGATGACGGCGGCTTTCCGGACAAAGGCGTCGACGGTGCGAAAGCACTGTGCCCGGTAACACGTGGCCAGGGCCGGGCCGCCCTGACGGCAGCAATCCGGACTTTGCAGGCAATGGCCGCCGGTCGGATCCGACTTGCGGAGGTGCCGTTCCGGGATGCCGTGGAAGCTGAACAACAGGTGGTCCTGCTCGTAGTCCAGATGGTCCCGGGCACTGTCCACCAGAGCGGCCACGTAATCCTCCCGGTCAAAGTAGGGAGGTTCGACCGTAAGCCGGACGTGCGGCGCCCGGCGAGCCAGCACGGCTCGAACCCGCTCGACGGCGGTTTCGTAGCTGGACATGGCGAAGTGCGGGAAGAGCGGGATCAAATGGAGTTCGGTGACGCCCCGGCGTGAGAGAACCTCGATGGCCGTTTCGATGGAGGGATTTTGGTAGCGCATCGCCAGTTCCACCGGGACGGAGACTCGGGCCTGGAGCGCCGACTGAACCTTTCGGCTGATGACGACCAGGGGCGAGCCTTCAGGAGTCCAAATCGTGTGATACGCCTCGGCTGATTGTTTCGGGCGAAACGGCAGAATCAGGCCGTGCACCACCAGAAACCGGATTGGCCAGGGCGCGTCCAGCACCCGTCCGTCCATGAGAAACGCGCGGAGGTAGCGGCGGACATCAGGGACCGACGGGGAGTCCGGGGAACCGAGGTTGACGAGCAGAACTCCTTTGGCACTCATGGGTGGAGGGGAGGGGAGGGGTCACCGGCGGTTCCGCCCGAAGTCGCGCCAGGCTTGACCAGGAACGCCCCAATCCGCTCAGCCACGTCGTTGCCCGAGGCCATGGAATCGCCCAGCGAAATGCCGTCGCGGTAGTGTCCGGCGAAGAACAACCCGGGGGCTTGATGCTCGAGGCTGCTCATGAGTTGCTTGAACCGGCCGTAGCCAACCTCGTATTGGGGAATGGCCCGGGGATAATAGACATGGTGAAAAAAGGTGGGTTGTCCACGGACGCCCAACAGCACGCGGAGATCCTCCGTGACCAGCGCCGCCAGCTCCGCTCCGCCGCGTCCGGCCAATTCCGGGGACCGGGTGCCGCCCACATAACTCGTCAGTGTAACGTGGCCGGACGGGGCGCGATGCGGGAAGAGAGAGGAAGAGAATATGGTTCCCAGGATGCGGAAACCTTCCACCGCCGGAATCAGCATCCCGAAGCCGTCCAGGGGATGCGCGACATCCTCTCGGCGGAAGCCGAGCACCACGCTGGCCACCGGCGGATACTGGATCTCGCCCAGGGGCGCCAGACTCAGGTCATCCGCCCCCTCGAGCGTCAGTTCGGCCAGGCGATAGGCCGGGGCGGCGAGCAGCACGCCACAGTGCGGGATGGCCCGGTCGCGACCGTCGACGGTCACATGCCAGTCGGAACCCCGGCGTTGGAGGCGCGTGACCCGGGACTGCATTTGGAGCGCGCCCTCGAGGTGACGGCCGAGGCCATCGATCAATTCCTGGAGACCGTGTTCGAAGGAGAACTTGGGGGCGTTCTGCTTCGAGACCTCGGCGCGGCGGCGGCGTTCGCGCGCCCCGAGGATCTGGCCTTTGATGAGCGAGCCGTACTTTTGCTCGAGCGCGTGCAGTTTGGGGAAAGCCTGTTTCACCGAGAGCCGCGCGGGGTCGCCCGCATAAACCCCGGCCACAAAGGGGTTGATCGCGTAATCAAGGAACTCCCGGCCAATCCGGCGCAGCACGAAGTCGGCAAGGCTTTCTTCGATCTCCGGATCGGACCGGCGGATGAAGGGCTCGGCCAGCAGCCGCAGTTTGGCCGACCAGGAGAAAAGCGGAGTGGAGAAGAACGCGACGGGCGATCCGGGCAGGTTGACGAGACGTTTGCCCCGCACCAGATACCGGTTGCCGGCGGCGGGATTGGAGTAGAGCCGGCGGCCTTCGAGGCCCAGATCGCGGATCAACGCGACGATCTTGGGGGACGTCTCGAGCACCGTGTTGGGTCCGAACTCGGCCAGGTAACCGTCCTTCTCGACAGATTGAATGACGCCCCCGAGACGCGCCGAGGCCTCGTAAACCGTCACGGGCAGGTTCATCTGCCGGAGACGGTAGGCGGCGGTCAAACCGGTGATTCCTCCTCCAATAATGGCGATCGAGTGCATGGCAAAGGTCCGATCGGTCAAACGGTGCGCGAATACCGTCGCTCGGTTTCCTTGGGAAGATGCGCGTCGAACCGCATCGCGATATTGCGGATGAACAGCCGACCCAGGTCGGTCACCACAAACCCGCCATCATGACGACGCAACAGACCGTCCGCCTCCAGATCGGCCAGGGAGCCCAACTCCGCCGCGAAATCAGCGGCAAAATCGACATCGAGCAGCCGGGACATTTGCGCGTAGTCGAGCGAGAAATCGCACATCAACCGCATGATGACGATGCGCCGCCGGCGATCGTCCTCGGTGAGAAAATAGCCCCTGGCCAACGGCAGGACCTCCCGGTCCAGATGCCCGTAATACTCCGGCAGATCCTTGTGGTTCTGCCAATAGAGGTCGCCGGTCTGGGATATCGATGACATCCCGAACGCGTAAATGTCCGCGCCACCCCGGGTGCTGTAGCCCTGGAAATTGCGCTGCAGGGTTTTGCTCCGCTGGGCCAGGGCCAGCTCGTCGGTGGCCCGGGCAAAGTGGTCCATGCCGATGTAGACGTAGCCGGAGCCGGTGAGCTTCTCGATGGTCAGCTTCAGGAGCTCGAGTTTCGTGCTGGCGGAGGGGAGGGTGGACTCCTTGATGATTTTCTGGGCCGGTTTGATCCACGGCACGTAGGCGTAGTTGAATACCGCAAAACGGTCGGGCGCAAGCGTCAGAACCTCGTCGAGCGTCCGCTCGAACGATTCCGGGGTCTGGTGGGGCAGCCCGTAAATAAGATCGATGTTCACCGAACGGAACCCGACCTCGCGGGCCCATTCCACGGCGGCACGGCTTTGCTCGAACGGCTGGATCCGGTGGACGGCCTTCTGCACCACCGGATCATGGTCCTGCACCCCCAGGGATGCCCGGTTGAACCCGACCTCGTGGAGGGCCTGCAGGTGGTCACGGATGAGTCGACGCGGGTCAATTTCCACTCCGGCTTCGACCTCCGGATCGAGGCGGAACCGCCGATGGATCATGCTGCCCAAGGCCCGAATCTCGTCCGGCAGCAGAAAAGTGGGGGTGCCACCCCCGAAATGGAGTTGAACCACGTTGCGATCCGGATGGAGCAGCCGGCCCATCAATTCCATCTCGCGGTCCAGATACTTCAGGTAGGTGGCGCTCTGCGACTGCTGCGGGGTGATCACCGTCGTGCAGCCGCAATACCAGCAGGGCGAGTAACAAAAAGGCAGGTGGAAATAGAGCGACAACTCGCCCGCCGTCCGGTTGTTCGCCCGGATCCCCTCGATCATCTGCTCCGGAGAAACCGCATCGGAAAAATGCGTCGCCGGCGGATACGATGTGTAGCGCGGACCGGGCACGTTATACTTCCGCACCAAATCGAGATCGACCCGCAACGCATCCGAAGTGCCCAGGGGCGGCGCGGCGGTTTCGCCCGGCGGCGCCGAAGCGGGTGCCAGGGGGGGCGGAATGGGGGCGGGAACGGGTGTCATTGGAAAGTCCGAACGGTTTGGACAAGGGCTTCGATGTTCTCCAATCGGGCCGTGGGCGGGAGACCATGACCGAGGTTGAAAATGTGACCGGTGCGACCCCGCATGGACTCGAGGAGTCTGCTGGTTTCGCGCGCCACAATCCCCGGGTCCGTGGTCATCAGGAATGGATCCAGGTTGCCCTGCACCCCCAGGCCCGGAGGCAACTGATCCCGCACCCACGGCAGGGGCACGCGCCAATCCACGCTCAGAATCCGGGCGCCGCTTCGAATCAACGGCTCCCAGGGGCCATGAAAGCCCCGGGCGTAAACGATCACGGGAATCTCTCGGGGCAGTGCCTCAACAATCGCACGGATCCAGTCGGCGGAGGCGCCTTCGTAATCCGTAGCCGCCAACAGACCCGCCAGACTGTCAAAAATCTGCACCGCGTCGGCCCCGGCCTCGATCTGCAGGCGGAGATGCTCGGCAACGGCGGCGGTGAGCCGGGCCATCAACTGCCGGAATAACTCCGGGTCGGTGTGATAAAGCAACTTGGCCCGCGTGAAGTCCGCGGCGCTGCCTCCCTGCATCATGAAATTGGCAAGCGTCCATGGCGACCCGGCGAATCCCAGCAAGGCCGTGCGCGACCCAAGCTCCGCCCGCAGCAACCGGAGGGCATCCGCCACGTAGGCCAGGCGTTCGCGGATGACGGTGGGATCGAGCCGTTCGACGTCCTGGCGGCTTCGCACCTCGAAATCCATCGCCACGCCGCCGCCTTCCTTGAACCGATACGATTGGCCCATGGCCTCGGACACCACCAGGATGTCGCTGAAATGCACGGCCGCATCGAAGTCAAAACGGCGGATCGGCTGGAGGGTTACCTCCGCGCTGAGCTCCGGGGTCTGCACCATTTGGACAAACGAATAGCGGGTCTTGAGCTCGCGGTATTCGGGGAGGGCACGCCCGGCCTGGCGCATGAGCCAGACGGGTGGATAGGCAAGCGGCTGACCGGCGGCGGCCTGCAAAAAACGTTCCCGGGGCGTGCGCGGATGGATCGAGCCGGAAGGCTCCAAAGCGGCCGATCGACTCTCCTCAATCCGAGTCGAGTCGGCACCGGATGCGGCCAGGTTTGTCGAGTTGGCGGTCACACTTTGGGGCCGGTCAGGCCCAAACCGCCGTAAAGTAGTGCAGGAGACCGGGCCCATGCAACGTCCCATTTGCGGCGCGCCAGACAGACAGAACTGCCGTCGGCTGGCCGGAGACAGTTGGCCGAGCCGACGGCAGAGTGGGACATGCCTGGCCTGGAGGGCAGGCCAGGCAAAGGAACGTACTAAGGAGCGGCGAGGATCAGTTTCTCCGCTTCGGCGAGCAGGAACCGGCTGTAATCGCCGTTGTGGATGCCGTAGCTGCCGTCGTGCTCAACCATGTAAAGAAGGAACCTGGCCTTCTTGATCTCATTCGGAATGCCGGATTGCTCGCCCGAGGTGGGGCCGACAATGCTCGGATCGCCAGCGGGATTCGAGAGCTGGCCGGCAGACGTGAATTCCCAGGCCAAGGTGCCGTATTTCTCGCGCAACGCCTCGGAGGCCTTCGTCATGGCCCAGTTGTCCAGCAGGCCTTTGACATTCTGAATGGCCGCCTTGCTCTCGGTCTGGGCACCGGTCCACAAAACCCGGGCCACGCTCTCGGACGAGTGACAGCCGGTGGCGGTGCAACCGTGGAGCACGGCTTCGAACGTATGCCCCGTGTAATTGGGACTCTCGTCGTCGGGATCTTCCACTTCGTGGCCGTGAGTATGGCACTGGACGCATTGCAGCGGCTGAGCGCCATGGAAACTCATCGTGCTATTCCAGGCGGCATCGGCGGTGCCAGGCTTGGCAATCTTGCCCACCAGGATGTTGTATTGCGGCGAGTGATGCGGCGGCCGTCCCGAGCCGGTCCAGAGTGCGCCCCGCTGATTATGGCACTGGCCGCACATCTGGATGTTCGGGTCATACTGCGCGGAGAGGTTCTGGGAGGTCACGTAGGAGAAGAACTCCGTCGAGAAACTCGGATTACGCAACTGGGAGTGAAGGGTGTTGTCGTGCGCGTTGTGGCAGGTGGCGCAGGTGACACCGAAATAGGCCGAATCCTCCTTGCTGGCGAACGGCAGGTCCGGATCCGCGATCTGATCGAGCATCGACTTGCGCACCGCCCCCGAGTGACAACCCCCACAGGACTGCATCCGGGACCAACCGGTCTCGATAAACCCTTCACTCACATGCACGTCCACGCGGGAGTGAAGCGAATGCTGCCACTCATCGTAAGTGGGATGGTGGGCGTCAGTGTGACAGCCGCCGCATACCTCGGCGGCGATGGTGGCAACGGGGACCGTGGACCTATCGAAGGGATTGGCGACGTGATTGCCGCCGGGGCCGTGACAGTTCTCGCACTGCACACCCGCCAACGCCATGTCTTCCGCCTCGCTCTGGAAGCCGTTGGCCTGGCCGTATCCGACCGTGTGACACTGGAGACAGCGGCTGTTCTCGTGCATGCCAATCGCCTTCAACGTGTCGAACGCGCGGGCATGGGCGGTTTCCGACCATTTGGCATGAGCGGTGACGTGGCAGAGCGCGCATTCCTGGGCGCCGACAAAGTTGGCATCGGGCGCCTTGACCCTGAGGAAACCCGAGGCCTCGTTCATCGGGAGCGTGGCGCTGCGGGAGGTGCTGGTGCCCACCGAGCTCCAGATCTCATCGTCCAAACCCGCTTTGGCCTCCAGTTCGAATGGACCGACGATGCCGAACCATTCCACCGTCGCGGTCCCGTTGGTGACCGAGGGCGTGATCTTCGTCACGTACGGATGGTTGTCCAGTCCGCCGGCCACGGCTACGGGCGGTTTGACCATCGATTTCGAGCTTTCGATGTTCGCCGCCATCGCCGAAACCGCAAGCAGCGCGGAGATGGCGAACAACTGCGCGGCGGATAGCCCGCGTCGGCATCGAACGCGGCCTGGTTGAATCCACGACTGGGAAGGGTTCATGATTTGGGTTGGGTCGGGTTTGCTTTGCGTTCCGCGGCGCCCGGGAACGGTCGCCGTCCTTTAGGGACGCGCATACGCGCCGGGTGCCAACGCGCGCCAGCCTAATTGGGATGCGGCAGGCGACTACACCCGGATTGCCCACTCCTTTACAGAAATTGCTTGGACTAGCCGGGACCATGCGTCCCTGGGCCGCTATATGAATCAGATTGTGGCGTATGTATACAGTGTCTGCATTAGCCATATCGATTACAGATCTTGTCAATGGCTGGACAGAATTAAGCTACCCACGCATGATCAAGAGCAAGAGGGTGGAAACTGAATCTGGGACTGTTGGCTTCGCGAGCATGCCCCCTGGCTGAGGTCTGAAGAGGTGTGGCCCGGGCCTCGGAACGGTTCAGCCCGGTCCAATGTCGGTGGCGGACGGCGCGGCGACCGGGTGGGCACGCGGGGCTGGCGGATGTTGCTCCACGGGGTTCAGCCCGTCCCAGAAGGCCCAGTTGAGAGGATAAATGACCGGATCGACGATGACGTGGTAGAAGTGCCAGACCAGGATGGCGAGGCAGGCCAGGATGGCTTCGTAGTAGTGGATGGTCAACGCGACGTCGATGGTCCAGCGCGGCAGGACCTGGGTGGCGAGCACGGGGAACCAGAGCATGAGCCCGGTGACGGCCATGATGACGGTGCCCCAGACGACGGCCCAGTACTCGATCTTCTCCGCGTAGCTGAAGCGGGCCGGGCGTTCCGGGAGGGCCGTGGCGCGGCCGCAGGCATAGCGGAGGGTGGCGGCGAGGTGCCGGAAATCGTGGTGGCGCGGCAGGAAATCGCGGATCAGTTCGCGCCCGCGGTCGCTAAAGAGGGCGTAAAGGAGGTGGAACAGTCCCAGGAGCATCAGCACGACCCCGGCGACGCGGTGAGCCCAGCGGCGGATCGATTCGTCCGAGCCGAGCAGCCAGGCGATCCACGATTCCGGATTGGTGAGGGCGAAGCCGGTGACGGCCAGCAGGATGAAGCTGATCGCAAGGGTCGAGTGCTGCAGCCGCTGGGTGGGGTCCATGCGAACGATGGTGCGACTGGCGGCACGTTTGGCTGCCAGGGCATGTTGGAGCCAGAGGAGGCCGTTGTGGAGGAGAAAGAGGCCGATGGTGGCGACGATGAGCGCCCGGTATATGTGGCGGACCCAGCGGTTGAGCAGGGAACCCAGGTCGGTGTCGCCGGAACCGTTGATGTGGATTTTGCCGGTGGCGAAGTTGGCGTTGGCGCCCGGGTGACATTGTCCGCAGGTCTGGGTGAGCTGACTGGGGTGGATGGTGGATCTGGGGTCGGTCGAGGGGAGGATCAAGTGGGCGCCATGGCAACTGGCGCAGTTGGCGGCACGGGTGGATCCGAAGCGGGCGGACAGGCCGTGGTAGCTTTCGAGGAAGGTCTCGAGCCGGTTGGATGGAAGCCGGTACTTGGTGCTGATGCGCTCCGAGGCGTGGCAGCGGCTGCAGATCTGTTGGGAAAGTTTGATCGGCGAGATCTCCCGCAACTGCTCGATCTGGTGCTCGGAGTGACAGTCGGTGCACGTCGGAGCATCCCGTTCGCCCCGGGCGAGGGCTTGTCCATGGACGCTTTGTTCGACCTGGGCGGCTTCGTCGGGATGGCAGGCGCCGCAAGTGGCGGCCAGGTGGGCGCGCTGCAGGGGTGAGTCCAGTCCGCGGGTGGAGGCGATGGCATGGCTGCCATGGCAATCCTGGCAGGTGGCGGCGGCGGCGTCGCCCTGCCCGCGTGCCAGGGCGTGGGCGCTGCCGAGGTACGTTTGAGAGGGATTCTGATGGCAGGCGGCGCAAGCGACGGGCTGAACCACCACCCCGTCGTCGGGATGAGCTTCGGTGACCTCGCGATGACAACTGACACACGATTGCTCGCCGTGGCTGGAGGCCAGGTACGCGGCTTCGTCCACGAAGAGCGAGGTGCTGGTTCCGTCGGCGTCCTCTTTCGTGAGCTCGGGATCGCCATGACAGAGCAGGCAATCGGCGACCGGGATGGTCGGCGCCTCGGGGAGGGGCGTGGGCGCGGCGGCGAAGAGCATCTCCGCGCCGAGGCACAGGACGAGGGCGAATAGCAGCTTCACGGGGATCGGCGGATTCGGGCGCAAGCGGGTTTAATGGGTCAGGCGGGTGGCCATGGCGTAGATGATGAGGATCAGGAGGATCACCCCGGCGCCGAAGAACAGATAACCCATGGAGCGGGCGATACCTTTCCAGCGTTCCCATTCGTCCTTGACGCGATACTCATCGAGGCGGCCGGTGGCGACGAGGCGATCGTACCAGCGGCGGCGTTCATGGAGCATCTCGGTCTTGGAGACGCGCCCGGAGAAGATCACCGTGTCCATGGGGAACTTCTCGAGGCGGAAATGGGTGTTGAAGAAATGGATGGTGAAGATGAATCCGGCGGCCAGCAGGGCCTCGTCCGAGTGCACGATGAGCGCGATGTTGATGATCCAGCCCGGCAGGAAGGAGGTGAAGAAGTGGGGGAACCACATCACCAGGCCGGACACGCCGATGGCGAACACGCCCCAGAACACCGCGAAGTAATCGAACTTTTCCCAGTAGGTCCACCGGTCGAACTGGGGTTTCTGGCCTTTGCCGAAGAACCATTTCTGGTGGGCCACAAAATCGTGCCAATCCTGCCAGGTGGGGATCATGGAGTCGGGGCCGAAGAGTGTGGCTTTGATCCGCTGGAGCTGGATTCGACCGGTGGCGGGATCGCGGAGGTTGGCCCGGTTTTTCCAGCTCTTGATGGTCAGGGCGGCGAGGTGCAGGCCGAAGTAAAGGAAGGTGATGACGGCGCCGACGTGATGGAGCCAGCGGGCAACATCGGGGCCGCCCATCCAGGAGAAGAGGGTCTTGGCCCAGTCCGTGTAAAAGAACTTGAGCGGCATGCCGGTGATCACGAGGAGGAGGAAGCTGGTGACCACCAGGAAATGGAGCAGGCGTTCGAAGGGCGCGAACCGCGTAAACCATTCGTCGCCGCCCTGGGCTTCCACCTTGGCTTCGCGGAACGTCTTCGAGTCGTGCCAATAAAGGTAGACCGAACGGAACAGCCACAGCAGGGTGTGCCCCCCGAAGAAGGTGAAGACGCCGATCAGGAGGGCGGTCATGAAGAGGAACGTGTAATGGAGCGCCGGGTAGTTTTCGCGATCCAGCGGGTTCGCATGGGGAATGTACTGGGCGAAGCTGGCGTCGGCCTTGGGATGACAGGTCTGGCACGTCTGCACGATGTTCTGGGCGGAGAGACGCGAGGCCGGATTCGAGTGGGGGAGCACGTCGTGATGGCCGTGGCAATCGTAGCAGGCGGCGACTTCAGGGGCGACATTGGGCTTGCCCAGGGCCATGGCCTTGCCGTGGTAGGTGTCGCGGTAGTGGGTCAGCCGGTCCTCGTGACAGCGGCCGCAGCGCAGGTCGCTGGCCATTTTGAAGTGCCCATTGATCGGCGGTTCAATCTCGTGGGCGCTATGGCAGTCGGTGCAGACGGGACCGGACTTGCCCTCACGGCCGAGCAATTGGCCGTGGACGCTGGCGTTGTAGATCTCCTCGACGGTGACGTGGCAGGCACCGCAGGTCTTGCCGATATTGGCGTGGTGGATGGGGGAATCACGGTCGACACTGCGTTTGATGTCGTGCACGCCATGGCAATCGTTGCAGGACGGCGCCACGATCAGACCCATCTTCAAGAGGGCCTTGCCATGGATGCTGTCCATGTACTGGGCCGCCACCTGCGGGTAACGCATCTTGTACTCGTCCGTAAGCCCGGAGTTGCTGTGGCAGTTGGCGCAGGTCTTGGGGAGGTTGAGCTTGAACACCGGGGAGCGATGGTCTTTGACGGGGAGGATATCGTGAGCCCCATGGCAGCTGGCGCAACTCGCCGCCCCGGAAGCACCGAGGGCGTGGCTCATGCCGTGGATGCTCTTGTGATAGACCTCCGTTTCGTCGGCGTGGCAATCGGCGCATTGCGCCGCCGGAAGCGGGCCTTCGTGCACCAGCTCGGTGATGGAGGTATGGCAATCGACACAGTTCAGCGCGCCATGAACCGAGGCCTCGAAGGTCTCCCGGACCAGCGGGGCAAGGGCCACACTGCGGCCCTGGACGGTGCGGGTGAGGGTCGCATCCAGGTGACACTCGAAACAATCGGCATTGGTCAACGCTTCCGGCTCGGCTGCCTCAGCGGCGGAGTCGGCAGCGGGCTCGGCGGCGTGGGCCAAGGGGTTCAGGGTCAGGGCGACCAGGGTGATCCAGGCCAGCATCCGGCGCGAACCCGGCCGGGCGGATCGCCGTCGGGAGGTGCCGGTCCAGGAGCTAGGGGCCGCCGGTGTGACAGTCATGGCATTTGAAGGCCGGGTCATAATCTTCGCCAGGGTGCTTGAACTCTTGTCCCCCCAAGGTCATCAACTCGAGTTCCTCTCCCTGGCCCTGGGCCAGGATGAGGTGGCAGCTGTTGCAGTTGGAGAAACTGATGGTGCGCTGGCCGTCGGTCGAAACGTGGTTGTCGTCATGGCAACGAACACAACCCGGCCAGTCCTTGTGCCCGATGTGCTCCGGGTAGGCGCGCCAGTTGGCCTTCATGGTGGGGAAGAAGTTGTCCGAGTAGATGCGCTGAACCGCCGCGATCGCGGGAAGAATGGTGGGCTCTCCCGGGTAGGCGGCGGTCAGGGTCTCGGCGATCCGCTGGAGCGCTTCGTCCTTGGTGGCGTATTCCTGAACGAGCGCCTCCGTGGCCTTGGCTCGTATCCCGGGCAACGACCGGTCGATCCAACCCTGGGCCAGGGCGCGGTCGACGGCGTCGTTGGGTTTCTTGTAAATGTGCGCCGGGCGATTGTGGCAATCGATGCAATCCATGGTCCGGATTTCGTGCCGGGCGATGTCCTCGGTGAACTCCGGGGTGCGGAACTCGGTTTGGCGGCCCTGGCTGTCGGTGAGGCGGACCCAGGGAATTTCGAGGCGGCTCTTGTCGGTGGCGATGTATTCGACCTTGTTGGCGATGTGCCAGTGGATGCCGGAAACTTCGCGTTGGTCGGGGTCGCCGCCGCCAACCCGAAGCATGACGCGCACGGAGTATTCGGAGTTTTCTTCGTCGCTGAGGTAGTGGTGGTAGGTGCGGACCAGATCGCCGGAGAAACGCTGCGGCCAATGGCAATGCTCGCAGGTGTCGCGTGCGGGTCTGAGGTTCTCGATGGGGGTGGGCACCGGCCTGGGGTATTTGTCGAGCGCGGTGGCGTACACCTGGTAGGCGCCGGAGAGCTTCGAGCGCACGAACCAGGTGGCGCCGGGGCCGATATGACATTCGACACAAGAGACCCGGGCATGCGGGGAATGGGAGTAGGTGACCATTTCCGGTTCCATGACTTCGTGACAAGCCTGGCCGCAGAAGGTGACCGACTCCGTGAACTGGTAGCTGGTGTAACTGCCAAAGGCGCTGATGAAGAGGAAGAGAATGCTGCCGGTAACGAAGATCCCCAGGATGCGCCGGTCGCGGGGGCGGGAGAGATCGATGACGATCGGGGTTCGCCGGCCTTCGCGTCGTTCCTGGCGCCGTTTAAAGACGATGCCCAGGACGACCAGGGTGACCCCCAGCGTGCTGAAAGCCGGGGTCACCATGTAGGTGAGGATCCCCACGTAAGGATTGGCGGAGCCCTTCATCATGTCGACAATGAAAAGCATCAGGAAGGCGAACACGCTGCCCAGCATGATCACCAATCCACTCAGACTCAGCCAGTTCCGCAATCGATCACCAAAGTGACCGTGACCTTGAGGCGAGCTAGACATAGGCGGAATCGCTCTGCGGACGAGAAATCGACTCGTCCGGCTTTATCGGTGATACGACGTGGTTCATGTGACCCAACCCGCCCGCGGCCGCCGGTTGCTTCGCTCGTTCCGCGTTGAACCGACCGGCTTCGGCGTGGCGCTGGCGGCGAACACCGTGCCGCAATGCGGGGTGGGCGGCTTAACGGGTTTTGGCCATTCCTTCGCGTTTCTTGTTCTCTAAAGGCAAACAAAAGCTAAGCCGCCACCGCGGGCTCGTGGCAGCCCGGCCCATCGCAAGGTTGAACGGTGGCCGGAGGCTGACCGAAACAAAAAGCGCCGGCCCGGTTGAACCGGGCCGGCGCCTGGGCTGAAACGCGTGGAAGCGGCCTATTTCTTGGCCATCTTGCGGATATGCGCCACCAGGTCTTTGATCTCCTGGTCCGAGAGCACGTCCGAGTAACCCTTCATCAAGGTCTTGCTGCCTTCCTTTTTGCCTTCCTTGGTGATTTTGATCATCTCTTCGTCAGTGAATTTGGCCTGGACCTTCGGGTCGGTATAGTCGGCCACCTTGAGTTTTTTGCCCATGGTGGTCTGGCCTTTGCCGTCTTCGCCATGGCATTTGGTGCAGTGTTTGGCCCAGTTCTCTTTGACGTCGGCCGCCTGGAGGGAGAGGCCGCCAACCGCGGCGCAGAGCACTGAGAGAGCAATGAGTTTTCGCATAAGCATGATGTGTTTCAGTCGAACGTTCGCTTCTATTGCTCGCTTGGACGCCGGGCGTCAACCCAAAATTCACGGAAGCGATGACAAGAAAAGCTCAGAAACGGTATTGCAGGGTCGAGTAAACCAGGTGCGCGTCGTAATCGTTGTTGCCCCCGGAGGTTTCGTCGTCGCTGGTGAAAAAGCCATAGCGAAGGGTCCAGCGGACGCGGCGAGAGAGCTGGCGGCTGAGGCCGGCGGTGATGCCCTGTTCTTCGATCCCGGCGCCGTAAGGCAATCCGGCGGCGGAATTATCGCTGTAGTTGTCGGCCCGGTAATAGAAGTAGGTCGCGGTCAGGTCCGTCTTGTCGTCGAGGGCCAGGCCGGCGGTCAGGCTGCCGTTCCAGTAGTCGTTCTCGGCATCCAGCACGGCCTGGGTGATGTTGTCGACCGGGGTGTCGGTCTGGTCGGTGACATAGTTCAGATTGCCCTGCAGGTAAAGCCGGTGCCAGGGCACCCAGCTGACGCTGGCGCCGAGGATATGGCTGGTGGTCTCGGCACTCTCGACCCGGTCGAGATTGTCGCCCCGGGAGTCGGTGGTGGAGAGCTGGTAATCGTAACGGGCGACCAGGGTAAGGTTGTTGAGCGGGCGCCAGGTGGCCTTGGCGTTGAGGTCGTGGGTCTCGAAGTCCTGGGCGACGAGAAACGCCGGGTAACGATTCAGGCTGCCGGCGGCGTTGGAGGAGGAATCGGCGGTGTGATCGAAATCGTTGTTCCGGATCTTGTAGTAGTAGCCGCCACCCAGGTTGAACCGCCGGTGCGGATACCAATTGGCGCCGGCGGCATATTTCTGCGACATCCGATCGTCGTCGGTCGAACGCGCCAGGACACTGGTGGCCGTGGAACGGTTGTCGAACGTCTCGTCGAGGTCACCCTGGCCCTGAAGCCAGGCGCCGCGGGCGAAGAAGACCCAGTTGGTGACCCCGGTGTAACGGAGTTCGAGCGCCTCGGAGACGTCGAGCAAACCGCGTTCGCTGGCGGCGCGGAACTGGCCGGGGACGAGCGGTTGCGCGGGTTGGCCGTAGTTTGAAACGCTGTCGAGATCCTGTTTTTCGATCCGGGCCGAGGGTATGACGGCGAAGGATTCCCAGGGGAGATACATCAGGTTGAGGTTGGCGACGTGCTGGCTCATCTGCGAGCCGCCATTGAGGGCCTGGTAAGTGTTGGGGTCGGGCAGGCGCTGCCCGAGGTCAGGATCATAGGCGGCGCCAAACACACGGTAGCCGCTCAGGTCCGAGTCCAGATCCGTGAAGGAGTAGCCCACCGTGAAAAGCACATCCTCGCGCACCCAATTTTCGGCGGAGGCGTGAACGTTGAACAGATCGGAGTCGAGGCCGTTCTCCTGGGTGCCCCGGCGGTCCGCGGCTTCACCCGGGTTGCGCCGGGTGTACTGGCGGTTGGTCTGGTCTTGCGCTTCGTAACGCACGCCCAGGCGCAAGGCGGTGGTGCCAAGGGTATGACGGGCATCGAGAGCGAAGATGTTGCGCACTTCGTCGATATCCCAGAAGCCGGGCACGATGCGGCGGCCGGCCGCGGACGCGGATTCACCCCAGGCGAGGCTGTCTTTCTGGCCGTCGCGGGTCAGGCGTTCATAGCGGAGGGTGAGTTCGGGCCAGTCGGGCAGGCGCAAACCGCCTTCGAACCACAGAGAGCCACGGTCGATGGCCAGAGTCTCGTCCTCGGGCTCAAACCAGGCCTCGGTGGGGGGGTAATAGCCGCCATTGCCGTTGTACCAGGTGCGGTATTCGGTGTAGCCCGCCTTGAAATAACCCTTCTCGGGATAGTCGAGTTCGAGGCTCAGACTGTAATCGTGGTTGTCGAAGATGCCGCGGCCATCGAGCTTAAGGGTGCCGCCCTTGGGGAGGAGATGACCCTCGGTAATCTCGCGCTCGTAATGGAAGCTCTCGACGCCGCCGTAAGCGCCGCGGGGGAGACCGGAACGCTGCTGAAAGGCGCCTTTGCTGCCGTCCGTGAAGGTGCCGCCGAAGCCCAGTTCGACCCAGTTCATCAGCGGAGAGTCATCGGCGGCCTCGAGGTCGGCAACAGCCTCCTCGGCTTCTTCGGCTTCCTCGGCTTCGTCAGCCCCCTGAGCCTCCTCAGCGGCCGGTTCGGCGTCGGTCTCCTGGGCGAGCAGGGCGAGCGGGCAGGGGATCAGGAGGGCGGTGAGGATCGCCATCCGGTATTGGCGTCGCATCGAGCGGGGCAATCGCGAATTCTTCATGGGTTAACCTCGCGTTTCAGTAGCGGAGAGAGGAATTGACTTGTGAGCCATGAACCGCCTCATGGCAGCCGGCGTTCCAGCAGGTGCCCTGCTGGAGGAAGGTGGTATGATCGAAGCCGCCGATGAGCACCCGGCCGGAGGATCGTTGCTCCTGGAAATGGCATTTGAGGCAGAGCGTGGCGTTGCGTTGCGCGAGCATCCGGGCATTGACCGAGCCGTGCGGGAGATGGCAGCTGGTGCAGCCCTCGCGCATCGCCTCGTGCTCGAAGACGTGCGGCCCCCGCTGGGCGCTGTGGCACTGGAGACAGGCTTCGTTCTGGGAGAACAGGGCAGTGCCGCCGCCCATGATTGCATCGCCTTTGTGCGGGTCATGGCAGTCCGTGCAGGTGAGCTTGTCGGGAACCGGATGATGATGCGGCAGGTTGAAGGCGCCACGAACATCCAGGTGACAGTCAAAACAGACGTTCGGGGATCTCTCCGGGTTGATGATCAGGCTGACGTCCCCGCCGGCCTCGCTGTGCAGACTGCCGGGACCGTGGCAGGATTCGCATCCGGTTGAAATGGCGTTGGGCCCGCGGGCCACCAGCCGGGCATGGCTGGCGGTTTTGAAATCCCGGACCAGCTCGTCGTGGCACTCGGCGCACCCTTCGTTCCCAATAAACGTGGCACCCGGAATGGACGGAGGCGCCATGACGGTCCGCGTGAGCGTGCCGCAAGAAATGACAATGGTGGCAAGCGCGGCGCCCGCGAGGAGCAGGCTGAGCTGGCCGCGAGTTAGCCGCGCGATCCGGGAGCGACGGCTTGCCCCGGGCGGGTTGGATTCAATGCGGTTCATGAAGAATGGCTCTTAACGTGGATGTCGAGGTTGCCTGGATGAGAAACTCCGCCCACCCTCGAACTCAAGGAAAAAATGGATTTAGACCGTGCGGATCAGCGGGGCTGCATCCCATGATTCAAGACGCTTCTTGCGCCGGGACAGCCGCCGGCTCGCTCCCCGGAGTCGGGCCGGCCCAAGGTCGTCGCCGTCAACTCGACCGACGGTTCAGCCAGCGTGGCCGAGATCGCCGAGCAACAGCCGGCTGGTAATGCGTGCGGACTCGAAAATCACCGGCAGTCCGCTGCCGGGATGGGTGCCGCCGCCGACGAGGTACATCCGATCGAACTCCTCGAAGCGGTTGCGGGGGCGGAGGTGGAGCATTTGGCCGAGGTTGTGGGCGAGGTTGAAGGTGGCGCCGCGGTAGATGCCCACCTTGTTTTCCCACTCGGCCGGCGTCACGATGCGCTCGAACCGGATGCGCCGTTCGAGATCCGTCAAGCCGAGCTTGGCGAGCTGCCGCATGGCCACCGCGCGGTAGCGGTCGCGTTCCCGGCCCCAATCGATATTCGGGTGCTGATGACTGACCGGCAACAGGACGTAAAGCGCGCTATGACCGGGCGGGGCCATCGTGTCGTCGGTGCGGGAGGGGTTCTCGACGTAGAATGAAGGATCCTCGGTGAGCACGTGCTGGTTCTCGATCTCGTCGAGGTTCCGCCGGTAGTCTTTGGCGACGTAAATATTGTGGTGGGCGAGTTGGTCGTATCGGCCTTCGACGCCGAGATACAGCATGAAGGTCGAACACGAAAACCGCTTGCGGGCCAGGGTCGCGTCCGTCCAGCGTCGCCGCAGCCGGTCGGGCACCAGGGTCTTCATGGCATGACCGAAGTCGGCATTGACCACCACGGCGTCGGCCCGCTGTTCGCCTTGCGCGGTGCGCACGCCCACAGCGCGACGGCCCTCAAAAAGGATTTCCTCGACCGGCGCGTCCAGTTGGATGGTGGCGCCCAGCTCGGTGGCTACGCGGGCCATGGCCCGCGAGAGCGCGTTGCAGCCGCCGATCGGGTGCCAGACGCCGTGTTCGTATTCGAGGAACGAGAGGATCGAGAAGAGGCTCGGGCACTGGAAGGGCGACATGCCGAGGTACTTGGACTGGAACGTGAAGGCCAGTTGGAGCCGGGGATCGCGGAAGTAACCGGCCAGCTCGGCATGAAGCGATTTCCATGGCTTCAAGTAGGGCAACACGGCGAGCAGGCGCGCTTGCAGCAAGTCTTTCCAACTGAGGAAAGGCGACTGCAGGCAGGGCGCGAACTTCTCCAGCTTCGCCCGGTTATAGGTCATGAACCGGCGGAAGTGCGGCGCGTCCGCCGGGGCCAGCTTGGCGATCTCGGCGACCATCCGCTCGACGTCGGAAGTGCAGACCAGTTCACCGCCCGCGCCGAAGATGAGGCGGTATTGCGGGTCGAGCCGCTTCATGGGGACTTCCCGGTGCAGGTCGCGGCCCGCGGTGGTGAAGATCTCCTCGAGAATTTGCGGGTAGAGGAAGAATGTGGGTCCGAGATCGAATCGGTAGCCATCGGCTTCGATACTGGATGTCCGGCCGCCGACCTTCGGTTGCTTTTCGAGGACGGTGACGCGGAGACCTGCCTTGGCTAGTAACATCGCGGTGGCCAAGCCGCCCGGTCCGGCCCCCACAATCAACACGCTGCGCGACATGGCCCATTGGTAGCCCATGGGCAAGTCGCTGGCAAGCCCAGCCGCCGGGTGACACCGCCGGGGCACTCAGCCGATCCATAATCCGCTTGGTTAAAATCCGGCCACCGCTTATACAGGCGTCAGGCAATGACGCGAGGTTTCGGGATTCTGTTCCTGGTCACCGCGCTGGTCGGGCGGGCGGATGAACCGGCGGATCAGCTCACCACGGCGGGCGTCGCGGAGTTCATGGCCGCCTATCAGGCCTGGGACGGCGCCCGGTTCGGCGCGGCGGCGGATCTGTTCCGCCAGGCCGGCGCGCGGGCAGCCGATGCCGTCGAACCTTTCTACTGGCTGGGTGCGGCGGAATTTCACCGCATGCTTCAGATCCAGACGCTGCCCGTCACGCGCTCCAACAGGGTGGCCGCCGCCCAGGCCATGGAGGCCGCCCTGGACGCCCTCGCGCGCGCGGTCGCCCTGGACGCCCGGCACGCCGAAAGCCACGCGCTGCTCGGCACGATTTACGGCATGAAGATCGATGGAAGCCTGCTGCGCGCGCTCCAGCTCGGGCCGCGGGTCCAGAAGCATCGTTCCCAGGCGCTGGAGCATGGCCCGGAAAACCCCCGGGTGCGTTACCTGCTGGGCGTATGCCAGTTTCACACCGCGAAAAAACCGGCGGCGCTCCGCGAGGCGCTCGCCAGCCTGGAGCTCGCGGAACGGCTCTTCGAAGCTGAATCCGCGCGCGCGGCGGGGCCACGGGAGCCGCGCTGGGGGCACAGCAGCTGCCTCACGTTCCTGGGGCGGACCCATGAATTGCTCGGGGAGAGCAGCAAGGCGGCGGCATGCTTCCGCAAGGCGCTGGCCCAGCAGCCTCGCGATCATCTGGCTCGGGCAGGACTGGCGCGCGTTGCGGCGGGAGAATGAGGAGAGACATGAAAACCAAGAACGTCATCGTCATCGGCGCGGGGCTGGGCGGTTTGTCGGCTGCCATCTCGCTGGCCCAGGAAGGTTACTCCGTGACCCTCCATGAGAAGAACAGCCGGATCGGCGGGAAGCTCAACGTGCTCAAGGAACACGGTTACAGTTTCGACCTGGGCCCGTCGATCCTGACGTTGCCGCACATTTTCGCGCGCTTGTTCGAACGGTCGGGCCGCCAGATGTCCGATTACATCCCCATCCGCCCGCTGCGCCCGCACTGGCGCAACTTCTTCCAGGACGGCAAGGTGGTCGATCTGTACCCGGAACCCGACCGGATGGCGGAGGAGGCGCGCAAGGTGGGGGAAGACCCGGAGAACGTCCGTCGGTTTCTGCAGTACTCAAGCGATCTCTACGACCTGGTCAATGACGGTTACTTCGAACAGGGGCTCGATACCTCGCGCGATTTCGCCAACTTTTACGGGCTCTGGAAGTTCCCGAAGTTCGACCTGTTCCGCACCATGCACGGGGGGGTGAAACGCTTTCTCAAAACCCGGCACCTGCAGGACGTCTTCGATTACTTCATCAAGTATGTCGGCTCCTCGGCCTATCACTCGCCAGCCTTCATGAACTGCCTGCCGGCCATCCAATTCCGCTACGATCTCTGGTACGTCGACGGCGGCCTCTACCACATCGCCCTCGGCCTCCAACGGCTCATCGACGAACTCGGCATCCGCGTCCACCTCAACAGCGAAGTCACTGAAGTGCGCCAAACCGGCCGGCAGGTGACCGGCATTGTAACCGCCGACGGTACGTTCCATCCCGCCGATATCATTGTTTCGAACATGGAAGTGATCCCGGCCTATGAACGTCTCCTCCGGGAAGACCCGCAGTTCCTGCGCGGCCTCGAGAAATTCGAGCCGTCCTGTTCCGGCCTCGTGCTCGAGCTCGGGCTGGACTGCCAATACCCGCAACTGGCCCATCACAACTTCTTTTTCTCCGAACACCAGCGCGAGCATTTCCACACCGTGTTCCGCAAACGCCAGCTGCCGCCCGACCCCACCATCTACCTCGTGGCCGCGTCGAGGACCGATCCGACCGTCGCGCCGCCGGGCTGCGATTGCCTCAAGATCCTGCCGCACATCCCGCATATCGATGACGCGCATCCGCTGACGCGCGAGGATTACCTGCGGTTCAAAGAGCGGGTGGTGGACAAGCTCGAGCGGATGGGGCTCAAGGACCTGAGGAAGCATGTGGTCTTCGAGCATTGCTGGACGCCGCTCGACATCCGCCAGCAGTATTACTCGAACAAAGGGTCCATCTACGGAGTGGTCAGCGACCGTTTCAAAAACCTCGCCTTCAAGGCCCCCAAACAAAGCACCCGATACCCCAACCTCTTCTTCGTCGGCGGCTCGGTGAACCCCGGCGGCGGCATGCCCATGGTGGTGCTCTGCGGCCAGAACGTCGCTAAAAAGATCGCCGCCTGGGACCGCCTCGCTACCTGATACGGGTCGCATGGACGCCCAAACCATCCTGCTCATCGTCACCCTGCTGCTGTGGGCGGCGGGCTTTCTGTTGCTGGCCCGCCTCGGCCGCGGTCCGGCCTCGGATTCACCGCGTCCCCCGCGGAGCGTGAGCATCGTCATTCCGGCCCGGAATGAGGCGCACAATCTGCCGGCGCTCCTGCAATCCCTCAAGGCTCAGTCCGTGAAACCCGCGGAAGTCATCGTGGTGGACGACGGCTCAACCGACCGCACGGCCGATCTGGCGCGGGAACTGGGCGCGACGGTGATCGCTTCGCAGCCGCTGCCCGAGGGTTGGCGCGGCAAGACCTGGGCGTGCCACCAGGGGGCGCGGGCGGCGATGGGGGAGCTGTTGCTGTTCGCGGATGCCGACACGTGGTTCGAACCGGACGGCCTCTCCCGGATCCTGACCCGCCACCACGACGGCGCGTTCTCGGTCGGACCCTATCATGCCGTCCAGCGCCCTTACGAGCAGCTCTCGCTGTTCTTTAACTTCAACATGACGGTCGGGGTGGTCCCGCAAGGGTTGTTCGGACAGATGCTGCTCGTGGGACGCGAGGATTACCGGCGCGTCGGCGGACACGAACCGGTCCGCGGCCGGATTCTCGAGAATTTCTGGCTGGGGGAGCACTTCCGCGGCGCGGGGATCCGCACGCGCAGCGCGACCGGGCGGGGCATGTTTTCATTTCGCATGTACCCGAACGGGCTGCGGGAACTAATCGAGGGCTGGACCAAGGGTTTCGCGTCGGGGGCGGGCCAGACGCCGCGCGGCACCCTGGCGCTGACCGTGGTCTGGATGATCGGGTTGATGCTGGCGCCGCTGGGTTGTTTGGCGAGTGGGGGCGGACTCCCCTGGATCGTGACCTATCTGCTCTGCGCCGCCCAGGTGGCGTGGTTCGCGCGGCTGGTCGGCGCCTTTCGCGCCTATTCCGCGCTGCTATATCCGGTGCCGTTGATCTTCTTCTTTGTCCTGTTTACCTGGTCGGCGGCGCGCTCGGGCAAACGTGTTCGCTGGAAAGGACGCGAGATTCGTGCTGATTGAACTGCCCATCGTGTGGGTGGTGGTGCTGAACGTGGCCGGGTGGCCGGTCATCCAGTTGGGCTTGGCCTGGGCGTTCACCCGTATGCCGGTGGCGTGGTTCGACCCTCCCGCGGCGGGCGCATGGGAGCGCGGCGGGCGCTTCTACGAGCGCAGCTTCGGCATCAAACGCTGGAAGGACAAATTGCCCGATGCCGCACGCTGGTTCGGCGGCGGTTTCGCCAAAGGCAGACTCGCCGATACCAAAACGGATTACCTGCGCCGGTTCGTTCGTGAAACCTGGCGGGGCGAACTCTGTCACTGGTGCGCGCTGGCCTGTCTTCCGCTGTTTTTCCTCTGGAACCCGCTCTGGGCGGACCTGGTGATGGCGGCTTACGCCATCGGGGCGAATCTCCCCTGCATCCTGGCTCAACGCTACAACCGCATCCGTTTCCGGCGCGTGCTGGCACGCCGCGGTTAAGCGGTACGCCGCACGCCAGCCCCGGCCGACGTGCTACTTGCGGCCCGCAACCTGTTTCGCCGCTGTGGCCTGTTGCTTCTGTTTGGCGGTCGCATCGGCCTTGAGTTGCTTCTGCGCCGTCTTCTTGTGGACGGATTTCGGAGACTTGTCGCCCATAAACACCTCGTGATTCAGACTTGGTTCGCTTTCCGGCGTGGATGGTTTTGCCGGGCTGATGCCACCCTACGCGGCGTGGAGGCGAATGACAAACGAGATCTGCCGCAATATGACTAAAGCTCTCGTTTCCGGGTTTGTCTTCATTATTGGCCATCCCAGCGCAGACCGGGCACTTCGGCCCCATCCACTGAGGTGATCCGAAGCGTAAGACCGCAGCCCACAGTGTGCTGGGTGATCTTGGCCAAGAGTTCATTCCAGCCCTCGCGCAACTGCCCGGTCGCCCGGTCCTGGCCGGGAGTCAACCCGCGCACCGCGTTGTTGGCATGAACCAGCGCCCCGTTCACCCACAGCTTGATGCCGTCATCGGAGCCAATCGCGAATGCCACCGCCTGCGCGGCCGGCACGTACACTCGCGCCTTCGCGTACACCACGCAGTGGTCGCCGCCCGTGATGCCCGAGAGATCCACTTCGCCCACCCGGGCCAGGTCGGCCGAGCCCGGCGCCCGTTGCCAGGCAGCGGCCCCCGCGTCGACTTGTTCGGGGGCGAAAGGAATATCGAAGAGTTCCTGGGCCTGCTTGCCCGCCACGCGATAAGGCCCGGCGCAGAGCCAGCCGGAATCCAGCTGCTTCATCAACGATTGCGCGTTGGTCCGCATCGAGGGATCGCCCGTGCCCGCGATCAAACGCGACAAAGCCGCTTCGACCGCCGCCAACTCCCTCGCCCCCAGCGACCGGGCGATCTGCAGGCAGGCGAGCTCCGCTTCGGCCTTGACCGCCGGATCCGCGCATGCCTGCTCCGCCAGCGCCAGCGTCGCCGGATGCGGCACCCGGGCCAGGCCGGACAGGATCAGGCGCTTTTCCTCGACGCGGGTGGCGAGGGCGAAAGCAGCGGCGAGAGCGTCGAGCCGCGCCTGCGCTTCCAAAGCAACCCCTTCGTCGGTAGCCAGCCGGACGGAGCCATCCAGCGCGCGAGAACGCAGGCTTGCGTCGGTTGACTCCCGGGCCAGTTTGAGCAAATCCGGCAGCAACTGGGGATCCGGGGACGAGCACAAGGCGCGAGCGGCGGCGTTGCGGATGCCGGCGTTGGGATCCCGCAGTGCCGCGCGCAAGGCGGCGCGGATGCGGTCGTCCACGAACAGCACGCCGATCGGGAGCAGCGCTTCGCGGACCTCGACTCGGTCGCCCGCCAGCAACGTCAGGATCGGGCGAAGTTCAAGCTCCCGCGGGTCGGCAGTGCGTCCGATGAGCGATTCGAACACGCCGCGGACCTGATCGCGGGCGACTTGACTCTTCGAATGGACGAGAAGGAGCACGAGAGCATCCAGGTGGCTGCCGTCCACCAGTTGACCCAGCGCCTGAAGCGCCGCGCGACGGGCCGGCGCGTCCTCTTCACGGGCTAACTCGAGCAAAGCCGGCACCGCCGCCGGATCCGACCGCGCGCTCAAGGCACGAACGAGCTCCATCTGGACCGCCGGATTCGCCGTCCCCAGGCCCGCCGTCAATGTCGCGGTTACGGCTCCGCGTCGCAGGACGACGAGCGCTTGCCGAGCGGCCGCCTGCTCGGCCTCGTCCGTGGAGGTCGCGGACTCGGCCAGCAGCGTGACGCACGTCGCGTCACCCAAGGCACCCAAGGCCGAGGCGGCGGCGGCGCGAACCGCGGGTTCGACGCTGCGCGCCGCCGTCAGCACAACCGGCAAGGCCGCGGCATCGCCCCGAGCCTGCAGCAGCGCAAGCAGGGCGACCTGTCGGCCGGGAGGCGAGTTGGGCAGCAGCTCGGCCAAGGCCTGGGTCGCGGCGGGATGCTGAAGGCCGCCGGCCAGTTGAAGCGCGGCGGCCCCGGCGGCGGCATCGCGCCCGCCCAAGCCGGCAACGATGAGGCCAAAGCCGCCGTCGTCCGCGGATCGGATCATTCCCGCATACGCGGCGGCGCGGATGGGTTCCACTTCCGAGGAATCATAGAGCGATCGGTAGATGGCGCCGGCGCGGACGCGATTGCCTTCCTCGAGCTGGCGTTCCGCGCACCGCATCAGCCCCTCGAGCAGCGCCGGACGCGCCGGAGCCGGAATCTTGTGGCGCGCGGCCTCGAGCGCGGATAAGGCCCCGACCGAGCCAATCCTGCCGAGCGCGGTGGCGGAGGCGGCCGCGAGGGCGGCGTCCGTTTCGCTGAGCATCGGCTCGAGCAACGGCACCGCCTCAACCTCGCCACGCCAGCCGAGCGAATCGATCAGACCAACCTTGGCCAGACCAGCGGACTCGCCCAGCGCCTGACGCAGGGCGGCGCCCGCCTCCGGAAACGGCATGCCCTCGAGCGCATGACGCGCAGCATGCGCCGTGGCGTCGTCGTTGAGGAGTGCCGCCAGGACGGGAACGGCCCGCACTGTGCCCACGCCGCGCAGTCGTCCGGCGGCATCGGCCTTCTGGATCGGATCGGCGCTGGACCGGAGGACGCCGAGGAGGTCTTGCTCCTGGTCGGCGCCGGCGGGGAGCGCGGTCAACGCCAGCAGGCCGGCAATGAGGAGGTTCTTCAAAATGAGCGTTTTCATGGTGCTTCCTGGACGCGCGAGATGCGGGGTCATGCGCCCGGTTCAGAGCCGCCAGGGCGGGCGCGGAGAATAGGCAAGGAGCCGGTTGGCCTGCGCATCGCCCTCGAACTCGGCCTTGACGGGGTTCCACTTGAGCTGCCGCCGCAGGATGAGCGCGATGCCACCGATCAAAATGGCGTTCATGGTGTAAACGGCCGTTTCCGGCTCGCAAATGGTCGGCCGCCGCGTGCGAATGCATTCCAGGAAGTTGCCGGAATGGCTGGTGGCGCGATACACCCGCGAGTCGTCGGCCCGCAATGGCGTCCGCAGAATCGAGGGCGGATCGGATACAATATGAGCCCGGTCGACCGCGATCCGCCCGGTGGTGCCGACGAAACAGGCGCCGCCGTCCGGCCCCACCGCTTCACCCGGATAAGCGCTCGAGTGCACCACCACGCCGTTGGCATATCGATAATGCACCACCGTGTCGTTCGGGTCTCCGCCTTCGGATTCGCACCAGACATCGATCGGCGCCGTTGGCTCGGGATGTACCGTCCACTGAATGATGTCGTAATGGTGCGGGCTCCAGTTCACATCGCCGACGAAACAGCCGGAAAGCGCGTGGCCGGCTTCGCCGTTGAACGGCCGCCACGGCAACGGCCCCAGCCAGAGATCCCAGTCGAAGCCGGCGGGAACCGGCTGGCTCTCCTTCGAGGTCCAGGGTGACGGATAGAACGCGCCCGGCTGCCGGTAGGCATACACTTCCTTGAGCTGGCCGATCCGCCCGTTGCGGACCAATTCGCACGCGAGCCGGAATTTGCCCGCGTATTCGGAGCGTTGTTGCATCCCGGCCTGGTAAATCCGCCCATAGCGTTGGCTGGTCTCCACCAACTGGCGACCCTCGCGCACCGTGATCGCTATCGGTTTCTCGCAGTAAACGTCCTTGCCCGCCCCCATGGCCATGATCGCCATCGGCGCCGCCCAGTGATACGGCTGCGCCAGCAATACCGCGTCAATGTCCGGCCGCGCCAGCACTTCCCGAAAGTCGCGGTAGGCCCGTACCCCGTCGTAGCCGGCCTGGCCGAACTTCTGGGCATACATCTGGTTGCAGCGCTGCTCGGCGCTCTCCCGCCGTTCCTGGCGCACATCGCAAACCGCCAGGACCTGGACGTCATCCCGCGCAACATACCCGCCCGGCACATAGGTCCATGCCCCGCCCAGCAGATGGCCGGTGCCCTGGCCGCCCAGCCCGATGAAACCCATCGTGATCCGGCCGTTCGGCGAGCCTGCCGCCCCCAAACCGAGGGCACGGGCCGGAATCAAGGTCGGTCCGGCCACGACGGCACCAAAGGCGAGCGCGCTCTGGCGCAGAAAGCCCCGGCGATGGATAGTGCGCTTGTCGGTTCTGGCATTCATGGGATGGCAAGATGCTGTTGCCGCCCATTATTAAGGTCGACCGTCCGCGAGCGCCAACATTTCCTTTCAGCACAGCCACATCGCGGATTCCATCGAGCCAACCGGCGCCACGGTAAATGTCGGTCGGACCGCGGCCCTCGCGATCCGCCTTTGAGAGGAAGGATGACTGATGAATCGATTCATATCTACTTCTAGCCAGCGGCCAACTCCTGTTCTATATTCCGGCACTCGAAATTGAACATGATCATGAAAAGATATCTCGCAGCTCTGATGGTCAGCCTGACAGCCTGCTCAGGCGCCCTCGCCCAGGATTGGGCCAAAGACCGACTCGAAAACTCCCCACGTCACCTCGAGTGGGTGACCGTCAAACAGGGCGACCGCGAGGTCAAATGCTTCCTCGCCTTCCCCGAAGTCAAAGAGAAAGCAACCGCCGTCGTGGTCATCCACGAAATCTTCGGCCTCACCGACTGGGTCCGGGGTGTGGCGGATCAACTGGCGGCCGCCGGTTACATCGCCATCGCTCCCGATCTCTTGTCCGGCATGGCTCCCGGCGGCGGCGGCACCGCCGAGCTCGGCGGCAGCGACGGCGCCCGCAAGGTCATCGCGACCTTGCCGCCCGACCAGATCACCGCCGATTTGAAGGCCGTGGTGGAATACGTCGCCAAATTGCCGGCGGCGAACGGCAAGGTCGCCGTAGGCGGATTCTGCTGGGGCGGCAGCCAGACCTTCCGTTTCGCCACCCACAACAACCAGATCCTGGCCGCCTTTCCCTTTTACGGCAGCGGTCCGGACGATGCCGCCGCCATCGCGCGCATCGAATGTCCAGTCTACGGCTTTTACGGCGGCAACGACGCCCGGGTGAATGCCACCATTCCCCAGTCCGAAAAACTGATGAAGGAAGCCGGCAAGAAGTATGAGCCCGTGATTTACGACAGCGCCGGACACGGCTTCATGCGCGCCGGCGAAGCTCCCGACGCCAATGAAGCCAACAAAACCGCCCGCACCGCCGCCTGGAAACGCTGGAAGGAACTGCTCGCGGGCTTGTAGCCTGCGGCCTACTGGAACCAGGCGAATCGCAGCGTAATCAGCACCAGTTGCGCGATTTCGAACAGGCTGAACACGATCGTGCCGCAGATCAGGAGAACCAGGCCGTCCCGTCGGGATGCATACGCGAATGATTCGCCGAGTTGCGCGCCAAAACTTGCGTCCTCCGGCAGCGTTTGCACCCCGCGCCGGCGTTGGGTTGCCGCCACATGTACCGCAGGGGTGTAAGCCACCGGCCGGGCTTGGGGAATCGACTCCTCCGGATAGCTGAATTGGACGGAGCCCAGTTGCAGTTGTTGAACCGGCCGCAGGATTTCCTGCTGAACGGGCATGCCATCGATCAACGTGCCCGTTGCCGATGCCAGGTCACGCACCACCGCCCGATCATCGCTCACCTCGATTTCGCACTGCGCCTCCGACACGGAAGGATCATCCAGGATCAACGCGCAGTCCGGCCCGGTTCCCACCCGGTAGGTGCCTGGTTAGAGAGGAATGGTCTGAATTCCATCAGCCGTGTGATGGGGCAGACAGACCGTCGAGGACGCGCTGTTACTCATATGAGGGCCTGTGCCCGTGATCAAGGGGTGTCTTGGTGCCGGAAGAATAGCCGATCCTTGGGCTGGCGCACGCGAAAAAGCCGTTCGCAAGGACAGTCGGATCGTGGCCAACTTCTTTGACGCGGGTCCTTTCGCCAGGGTAGAGTTGCCCTCAGCACGCCCATGAACCGGCCACGCTATTCAGACTGGGCCTCAGCCCCCGACTTCGGCGATAATCCGATGGCTGGCGTGATCACGGTCTCCTCGTCGGGGCTAAGCTTCGAATTGTAACCTGCTGTCCGAATCGGATTCCCCGTGGACCGGATTCAACTGGATCGTGATCCAGTTGATCGGTTTCTGACCACCGATAAACAGGAGGGGATCTTTTTATTCGCATGAACAATCCGAGCTACAGTAAGCCGCGCCCAGCAATCCATTGGGTGGAATCCGCTGGCCATGGAAATGGGTGCCATCACGAGGCGCTTTGGGAGATGCCTCACACGGTCTGCCCGTCTTTCCGTCCCGTTCGGATGGGGCGCGGTTTTTCAACGAGCCCGCACATCGCTTGTACTGCTCATGAAGCGCTTGTGCTTTGAACGCAAACCCATGAAATGTGCGGGCTAGAAGTCATCTCATCGATGGCGGCAGTTGTAGGGCCGAGTTACACGAGGCCGCGATGTAAGCCGCATGGAACCTCAGACTCGCAGCAGGTCGCCCCTCGTTTCATGAAGTGGCTTTTGGGGCGCTGAACGGCGCAGCCATGCAAACCCTGGGAGAGTGAGGGCGTTGCGCACGGCGTTGGGAACTTATCCGTAAGGAAATCCTTTTCCTGCCGTATTCGTATACAGCGCCCGTTTGCGATTGTTAATGACGTCACTGAATCTGGAATCTATGAAGCCACCCGCAACCAGTTCCCGGACTTTCTGTCGGCTCGGTAGCGAGTCTGTACTCGATACCCCATGATCATGGGGCTGTAAGCAAGGTTTTGCCTCGGTTAAAATCGGCTAACCCTTAAACGCCTTCGCAGAGAGAACCGGTGAGAAGACACTGCCAAATCATGAAAGCGCGGAACTCTCGACGGGAAGAACGGGCAACCCACGCCAACCCTTGCATGCGTGGAAGTCGGCGGCGGCCGAGCCGCCAATTCTCGCGATGGCTGTTGGTCGTTCTCGCGGTTCACTCCTGTTTCGCCGCGTCCTTCGATCCGGCAACGAACACGGTCTTCGACGCGGGAGGGGCCTTGGAGACCCAGGCAGCGAATAGCTACGCGGCCGGTCCGGTGGATCAGTATCCTGGACCGGACGAGGATTTCACGATCGAGGGCTACATTTTCATCCCGACAGAACACCGATACATCTCCGTTGGTGGATACTTGTTCTTTCGGGAGGGCTTCGCGGACATCTACATCAACAGTCCATTGCTCGAAAGCTACAAGTACCAGATCTTCTTTGGCGTTGCCACAGGTGAACCGAAGCAGTTTGAAGGGCCGCTGTTTGGCCGGTACTGGCACGAGATTGAGAACGGTTGGCATCATTGGGCCTGCGTCAACGATTCGATCGCAGGAGAGCAGAGGATCTACCTTGACGGTGTGATCACACTTCCGGGCATTTGGCAGACTGTGACGCTCGGAAACATCACGCCTCCCCTCGATCAGGCGGTCATCGGAGGAAAACCGTCGAACAATGCCGAATGGGCTTGGGGTTTCTACTGGGATGAAGTGCGGGTTTCCCGGTCAGCGCGTTACTCAGGTAACTTCGACCCGCCCGCTCGAGCCTTTGCTCCGGACGCCGATACTGTCGCCTTGTGGCACTTCGATGAGCCGACAGGCGCGACCGAGTTCGACGACGCCTCGGGGAATGGATATACCTTGACCGGCGTCAACGGAGCGATGGGACAGCGCTTCGGCAACGCCTTGCCGATTACTGTCACCGTCGAACCGTTCAGCCAAACCAATAGCGCCGGGGCGACAGCCATCTTCAATGGCATCGTCGAAGGTGGCGATCCCGTGAGCTACCAGTGGCAGAAAGACGGGTTGACGCTCATAGACGGAGGGAATATCGCGGGGGCAGTCGCTCCCACCCTCAACGTGTCAAACCTTACCAAGGCCGATGAAGGTGAATATACCCTGACTATCACAATTGAGACCGAGAGTTTCACGAGTGCCCCGGCGGTACTCGTGGTGCACCAACCGAACCGTGAGCCGCAGATCGTGTCCCCCGGTCCTCAGATTGTGCCGGAGGAGACGCTTTTTGAAATGACGCTCGACGTCATCGAATTGGATCCGGGGAGCCAGTTGGTTTTTAGCCTAGCCGGGGGCCCGCCGGACATGGTCGTCGATACCGCGAGCGGCAGACTCACCTGGACACCCACCGAAGAGCAAGGCCCATCGACCAACCTAGTGACTGCGACGGTAATGGACGATGGCACACCACCCCTGAGCAACTCGGTCAGCTTCGTCGTCACCGTGCTGGAAAGCAACATGCCGCCTCGGCTGGAGGATCTGGATGCTGTGGCGGTTTGGCCGGGCGAGAGCATGAACCTGTCGTTGCACGCCGAGGATCCCGATTGGCCGGCCAACGACTTGGTGCTGACACTCATTGGGAACACACAAGGAGCCACCGTCCTCCCTGGTGGCGAGGGCTGGGCCACGTTTGAGTGGACCCCGGGAGACGAGGACGCTGGCACGAATTCCTTCACGATCAGGGTGGAGGACAACGGGTTACCGCCCATGTCCGATGAACAGACGCTTGTCGTGGTTGTGCGCCATCCCACCCGGGTGACACTCGAGCCAACAATCATCGCGGAGGGTGGAGTGGAATTGACGTTCACCGGAGACCCGGGCCGAACATACGTCCTGGAGATCAGCACAGACCTCGAAAACTGGACCACGCTCACGGACACGCTGGCAACGGAGCCACGGGTCACCATGAGCGACACTTCTCCCGCGACCGAGAGACAAAGATACTACCGTGTCGTATCACACTAGCATCCATCTCACGATCGGCGCCCATTGGAATGGCGAGTTACACCAACCTGCAGCCCTTGCCGGCGACTGTCAGTTGCCGGACCGGCGGGAACTCGTTTCTCAGGAACCACGACCCGCGGCTGTATGAGCGCACCGCCATGCCATCCAGGTTTGAGAATACTCCTGCTGGGAGTGGCACTCCTGGCGCAACAGTTGGATTCGCATTCCGCGGCGCCCCACATCTCGATCGAGCTTTCCAACCCGCCGAACTTACGCGTCACGGGGGATGTTGGCCGGGTATACCAGATCCAAACGACCTCGCTCCTAGGGAACTCATCCGAGTGGGAAGTCCTATTCGAGACGAAGTTGGAGCAGGCGACGCAGGGGTTCGCAGACCCCACTGCCTTCGGTGAGAGTCAACGTTACTACCGGGCGGTGCAGGTCGAGGCCGGTGAGCCCTCGTGGTTCGCTCCCATCGCCCTGAGCGGTGGAGAGATTTACCGGTATTACGCTGAAGAATCACAACTGGCAGCCACATTGGTGGTGAACGATCGCAAGGACGGGATCTGGACCTGGCACGATCCGGACTTCGGCGACGCTATGTACCAGGTGAGACTGTGGTATGAGCGATCCGGCGCCGCGAGCGCCGCTATGGACATCCTCTTCCCGAGCTCGTTCATGGATCCCTTTGGGCGGCTCCAGTACCTCGCGTTGGATTTCACCTCCACCACCGGAGGTTCCTTTTCAGATGAGGATCCGGTGGTCACTTGGACGGGCACTTTTGAACGCGACGTTTCTCAGGTGGATCAAGATTTCGCGGTTGGAATTCCGAGGGCGGGCCAGACGTTCCGGTTTCTCAGTGAAGCGGCTGGCATTACATCGGAGAGCGTCCTGGTAATCAACGACGGACAAGCGGGGGTCTACATTCGAGGTGGCAACGGCATCAACAGTGGCATGCACATCGTGGAAGTGGCCTGCCGTCGCCTGGGCCCGGCGGTTGCGCTCCTCGAGATTTGGGCTCATCCGTCCGAATTGTCCGGCGAGCTTGAGGTCCAGGAATTCACGCTTGTGTTCACCTCCCCGAGGGAAGGGTGGTTTTCGACGAAAGAAGACTCCACATGGACGGCGCGTACCGAGCGGTTCGAACTCGACGCCTTGGCAGTCAATCAACAGTTCGGCGGCGATGCCTTGCAGACCGGCGAAATCTATCGCTTTCTGGAAGACAATCCGGGCGCGGATGTTGAATCGCTGCTGGTCGTGGAAGCCGAGGACGTTGGCGACTGGGTCGAAAACCTGAATACACCTGAATTGGGGCTCTCATTTCAGGTCGTCGAGTACTATCGGCTCGGGCCAGCCTGCGCCATCCTGCAAATCGGTGATGCCGGTGACCCCTGGCTCGATCCCGCTCTCGGTTACATCATGGTTTTCACCTCGGATCATGGAGGAATGTACCGCAGAATCGACGGCATCGGAGCGGCCCCTGGCACAGCGCCCTTTGAAGGGACTTTTGAGCGCGACCGATCCCTTGTGAACCGGGAAATCACCAGCGAGTCACTACAAGCCGGGGAAATCTATAGATTCATTCGTGGAGCGGGAGAAATCATGTCGGAAAGCACTCTGGTGGTTCAGGACTCACAGAGCGGACTCTGGATCGATGACGAAGCACCGACGGCGGACCCTGCATTCCAGGATGTCAAGATCCGCTATTACCGCTGGAGTCCGTTTGCTGCTCGACTCGAGCTGCTTTTCACTTCCAAGGACGGCCTCTTTGCGCGAACTGAAGGCATTGAGCTCGTTTTTACGTCCGCCGAGGGCGGTGCGTTTGGCGAGGGTGGTGCGTTTGGCGATGTCTGGCTGCCTTCCCCTGACCATGGCAGCTTTCACCGTGATTTGTCGCTGGTGGGCATGGATATCGCCAGCGCCGTGTTGCAGGCCGGGGAGAAGTATCGATTCGTGGAGGAGAACGCCGGCATCGAATCGGAGTACGCGCTCCTCATCACAAGCGACCGAGAGGGGTTGCTGGTTGGCCACGACTCGTCCTCTGCCGGTCGGTCGTCGGTCAGGAACGTCAGGTTTTGGTACGAGAAGGCAGGTCCGCTGAGAGCGTTTCTGGATGTAGTCATTCCCGCGACCGAGTTTACGAGCGAGGAAATACTGCGGTTCGAGATGCTGTTCAGCACCCAACACGGCGGTCGTTTCCAGTCGGAAGACGATCGCACGATCTCGACCCGGGTCGGAACATTCGAACGCGACTCGACCATGGTGGAGCGCGAGATTACCGGCACGGCGCTGCAGCCGGGCACGACGTATCAGTTCGTTTCGGAGCTCACCGGTATCGAAACCACCGACAGCTTGTTGGTGACCGGTTTGCAGAGTGGCATTCTGATTGAAGATCCTGACGACCCTGGCGGAGGAGTTCATGATGTAACGTTGGACTACGAGCGGCTGGGGGCATGGCATGCGCAATTGACTGTGGTCATCCCTGCCTCCGACCTTTTCCCGGATGGCGAGACGAACACGATCGTCCTGATCTTCACCGATGCCGAGGGAGGCTTGTTCGAGTCTCAGAACTCCTTCGGATCGATAGAATATGGGAGCTTCAGTCGGAACCTGGAAATGGTTGGACGTGAAATCGTCGGCGTAGCGTTGCGGCCTGGCGAAGCTTACGAGTTCAAGTTCGAGGGGGCCGGGTTCCCGTTAACCGGTGTGTTGCAGGCAACTGGCAGCCAGAGCGGAACCTGGATGGGAGCTTTAGGACAGGACCTCGATGAGTGGTTTGAGCGGTTTGGGGTCTTCGACGAGGTTGAGCTGATCTACCAGCGTCAAGGTCCGTGGACTGCGAATCTGGAAGCGGTATTTCCAGTCGGCGGCACATCCTCCGAAGGGAAGAGAGCGCTGATGGCCCTGATTTTCACGGGCGAGGACTGTGGCACGCTAGTGATGGATTTTGACTTCTGGGCGGTGCCTCAGACGGCCACCTTCAAGCGCCATCTATCAGCGGTGGGCGTGGACACTGCAGCGCCGGAGTTATTGCCGGGGCACACCTACCGATTTGTGGCCGGTACGGATGAGTTTCCATTCGAGGCGTCGCTCAGCATTGCCAGTCAGGCGAGCGGGTCGTGGACCGAAGACTCGGCGCTGGGGGATGTCAGCGGCGAAGTGGATTTGTACTACGAGCGCTTGGGACCGTGGAATGCACGGGTGGTTGTCAATTTCCCTCCGCCAGTTGAATTCCCCGAAGGCCGAATTGCAAATCTCCTGATGGCGTTCCTCTCACCCGCCGGCGGCCTGTTGGAAGGTTTCATTGAGGACGCGGTCATTACGTGGGGTCTGCAGGGCAGATTCGAGAGAACTTCGATTCAACAATGAAAGCTCCCCAAGCCACACAGAATCCCGGGCTGCCATGGGGCGCTCTTTACGCGCCAGCCCCGACAGACATCTCATCTATATGATAACGTCAATGAATGCTAACACACGCTCTAGGCGATACCATACTACGACCGGGCTTATAGGCCTTGTACTTATGGCTAGTTGTGCTACAGGGCCAAGGCCTTCGCCCAGCCAACTCCCCGTGGTGTCATCCGACAAGGCGCTGATCTATCTCTACCGTACGGGCAGTGTTGCCGGCGCTGCGACGGCTTGGAAAGTCTACGCCAACAACAGGCACATCGTCAGCCTCGAAAATTCAGGCTATTACCCTTATTTCACCGAACCAGGCCGAATCACATTTGCAAAGAAGATGCAGGTCAATCCGCTTAATGTTGGTGTGGTTTCCCTCACCGACCCGAAACTGAATGTACTGACCCTGGACGCCGCAGCAGGTGAGACTTATTATGTCAGGTTCAAGCTTGGACTCGGCAAAGTCACCATGGAGCAAGTCACAGCGGAGGTCGGGCTCAACCAGGTCATCAGGTGTGGCTTGCTTAGGGGAGTTGAGGTCACCGCCGAGGAATAGTTGTCGTTGAACATCCCCCCATGATGGCTGCTAAGTCAACCCGGCACTATAAGGCAAGCGAGGCGATAGCACTGACATTATGAAGCGGTGCATCAATTGCGGAACAATAGCAGACAATCGTGTGCTTTACTGTTCTCACTGCTTCGAATCGCACTTCACGTTCAATGACCATGATGCGACGCATTGCATTACCATTCAGTCCAATCGTAATGAGACTGCTAAGGTGGACACGCTCGCAAAGCCTGAAGTAAGGAATATCAAGGAACCCTCCGATAAGCCACGCGAGATAGACCATGAACTTGTACCCGGGATAACCGGAACACTTCAGACCCGTCTTGCCACACCACGGTTAGTTCTAAGTATGTGGGCATTCGTAGCCGAGGTCTTTACGATTGTCCAGGGTCTCTTTTACGTTGTTCTTCTTGGATTCGGTCTCTGGGTCCTTCAGACATATGGCAAGTTTCGCAATGGTGATCGTGTGTCTCTTCGCCACTTGCGGACAGTATTCCGATGGACGACACTCTTGGGTTTTCTTACGTGGACTTTCAACAACAGTCAGATCTCAGCATCCACGCCTATGTTTGCGGCTGCGTCGGTGGTTGTGGTTCTTCATCTGCTCACGTTTGCTTATTATGACCGGTTGCACCGCTTTGGGCATCTGCATGTCAAAGCTTCTGCGCATTGTGTTTATGCACTTCTGGTCATGTGGCCGCTCTTCACGATTCTCTTCCTGGTATATATCTGGTCTCGGCAAGTGCTTACGGTCATGCCACTTATGTTGCTCCTTTTCCTCACACTGACATCCCCAGTTCCTGGTTTCATTCTCGGTTTGCTAGCAGCCGCGTCCCTCAGTTGCTGTTGGCGGCTCGGGCTTGGCACACATGAACTACAGGCTGCTGCTAAAGAGCATGGGAAGGTTTTCCAGTGCCCGGAGTGCGGTCACAGCGTTGCACTGGCGTGGTGGGATGGTCGCATTAAGAAATGCCCTGCGTGTCGGAAGGACGTGCCAGTTCCGGATCACGAAGCCGTCTCCAGCACGGATGCTGAGCAACGTGTACCACCGGCAGATGGGACAATAAGATAACACCGTGATTTCATAGGCCTGAACCCTATCGACCGGAAGGCTCGAGGAGCGCAACAATGGACGTTAGCAACGCATCAACCGCCCAGGAGGAACTAAGGCATTGGCAAGAGGAGTATCCAGTGGCTGAACTGGCATACAGGCCTAGCGGCAGGACCACTGCGTCCGCCGTGGCGGTGATGGTCTTCGGGGTTCCATTTGCAGGACTTGCCTCTCTCGCTGTTGGCATCGCCGCAGGTCTACTCGCCGCCTTAGTGACTGGACTGTTCGGTGGTGTGATCATGTGGTTTTCTCGCCGAGTGCCTGGGCTTCGGAGTATCGCAGAGAGCCACATCAGCCCCTCCGTGATATTTATCGGGGGTGCGGTATCTGTCGTAGTGGGTGCAGTTGCCTGCGGTTGGGCGATGGGCACATTGATCGCAGCGCTTGGGCGCGTTGGCAGGAACAGGAGTGCCTATACGGTGGGAGCGATAGCTGCCATTTCTACTTTTCTGTTCCTCTTCTTTGGGCTGTGGGAGGGAAACATGAGGTACAATCCGGACTTTCCCGAGCTACTGCGCGGGTGGCTGGGGAGTCTTGTCGGCGTTATTTATGCAGGCATCGGGGCCGCAATAGCGGCGAAAACGGGATCCTCAAGTGTCTTAGAGTTCTACTTCTGCGAGGACTGCGACCTTTTTATGACACCGCACAAATGGTGCATAACGCGAGGGTCCATTCCGGTCGTTCGAATGGCTCTCAGTTGCTCTGGTGATTTTGACCGCGAAAAGGTGCAGATAGAGAAGCACGGGCCTGGGAGGATCCGCCTCACGAGATGCACACAATGTAGTAGAGGGTACATAGACCTACACATTCACTTCTCTGCTTCGTGGAAGGAGGGAGAGGCGAAGCCTTCAATCACATCTGAGTGGTTGACCGGATCCAGACATCTCGACGCCCTTGAGGCGGAGCGATGGGCTCAGGTGTTGGCCCAAGCCAAAGAGGGGTCTGTGGCACGGGAAGCAGAGAAGGAAAGCCGAACCAATCAGGAGCTTCACGAGCTTGCCGGAAGTACGAAAGATGAGCTCAAAGCCGAGTACGTTGATGCGTGCGAAGACCGGAGACGGCTAATCAGTCGCCATTTTCGTGACAAAGGATGGGGCAGTCCAGTCGACCGCATACCATGCACGAAGTGCGGGGCAATGGTATTGCCGGAAACAGCGAGAGCTACAGGCGGACTCTGCATGCCATGTCATAAGAATGGCGAGCAGATTTCAGAGAATCGCAGTCTGAAAGGCCCGTGCAGCACCCTCGACTGAGTGATTCGGCCGGATAGAAGCCGACTGGCGCCAGCCCGCTCTTTGCAGTCTCGCGTGATCTCAGACCTTTTTCGAGTCGCCGGATGCCTCGAATCGCGGCACCCTCCAAGAGACGGAGGCCTTTAACGCGTTGTGCCCGTGCAAGCCCTCAGCACTTCGAGAGTGGATGCGCGAGGTTAGCCGCAGGCGACTGCAGCGCCGCCGGGCACAGACGGTAGGGCGCATCGGAATCCTCGAGCACGGGTTCCTGGGTTAGCCGATGCGGGCCGAAGGATTTGCTCATCGCCAACTGGCCGTGACGTGGGGGGTGACGCACAGCCGCCGGATGCTTGCCCGCCTCAGCAAAAGAACGAACCCAAGAGCCCTGCTGCAGGTGGCGTAGACAGCAACAACGACTCAACAGCCGGACAAAAGCGGGAGGAGTATCGCCGCAATTGGGTGACCACAAGGTGCCCGTCGAATTCACGTGCTCAGAAATGCCCGACTTTTTGGGACAGACTCCCGGTAAGATTCAGGTTCGGTTGCCGTAGTATCGGACGTGCACCCTAGAACCCGATACGCCGTGCATACCAAGCAGCAACCAGCAACTCGCCACCTTCGAACCTTAGCCCTGGACGGATGCCATGAACACTCTCGCCTCACTCCGATTCGGCCGCGTGCTCCTTCACTGCCTCTGTCTGATCAACGACCACAAGTTCGCCTGGCATTTCCAGGGGATTCTGCGGGAGCTCCGGCCATGCGCCGCATGCTGCCCAGCCCGCTTGACCCGGAACCAGACTTCCTAGCCGCCACGTCAGCGGCCGTGGTGACTCCGTCATGGCGATGGCCATTGCCAGGCTGACTGCGTGTTGCGGCTCCGAAATTCTGACCCGCTCCGGGTCATTGCCGGACCGCTAGCTGCGTGCTTTGAGTTCCTGAGGGGCAAGTCCTTTTCGAATCGTGCCGGTTTCGGGATTGCCGACCAGGCCCACCATCTTGCTTCAAGAGTTCCTGATCGCGAACAGCGACGGAAGGAGGGTGCCGGCTGACCGCAGGGAATCAAAATGTTTTCAAGGTAAGGATCCACGTGAGACGCCGTTGTAAGGGGTGAAATGAAAACCAACTTGCATTCTCCGGCATTTCTCAACCTCTCCCAAACAAACCGCGCATTGCGCATTCTGGTCATCAGTTGCGCACTTGCGGCGGGGGCGGTGCATTCCACATCCCTGGACAACTCAAGTCTCGCTGCCGATGGAGCTGGTGAGGCTGGCTCACTCGAGGTGACACTCGACATGCACGAGATGCCGACAGTTGAACGCGACACGTATTCGGCCGGCGACAGTTACCCAACGCTCTGGGGAGAGCGGCAGTTTCGTCGCTTGTCCGGCGTTGTGGCAGTGCGCAAGGCCACCGGTGGCGGGAAGGTGGCTCGTCTGAGTGCGTCGGCCAGCCGCTTGGAACTGACCGGGTTCAGTCCCGCTGAAGAATTTGAATCGGGTATCCGACTGTACCGTGCCGAAGTCCTCACGGGCGCAACCGCGCAGATGTCATCAAGCCACTCGATCGGCGAGCTGCGCCAGCACTCCGCGGACTGGGTCATCGATCCCGTGCTGATCGACGAGGCCAGCGGTTTGTCCCAGATCCCGACCGGACGAATCATGGTCCGATTAGCGCGCGGGGTGGATCCTGCCGGGTATTTCGGCGCGGACTTCGCCCGGGCCGAACGGATCGCGGCGGAAGAATCACTCTTCGCACTGAATCTCGGCGGTGTCACGGTGGAAGAGACTTGGCAGGACCTCCGCCGGCGGATGGCTGACCCGCGGGTGGAGTACGCCGAACCTGATTTTCTGAGTGAGGTGATTCGCAGCGGTGCTGGCGGGCGCCCGAACGATCCACTTCTCGACCGGCAATGGTCGCTAGAACAGGTTGGGTTGCCCCAGGCATGGTCGATCACAGAAGGCCGGGAAGACATTGTCATCGGCGTGCTCGACGACGGGTTCGATCTCGATCATCCCGACCTTGAAGCGAACGTATTCCAAAACCCTTCCGAGGTGGTGGATGGGAACGATGAAGATGGAAACGGGTATGCGGACGACGTCCATGGATGGGATTTTTGTAGCAACGACAACGACCCGCGACCAACCTATAGTGAGGATCGCCACGGCACAGCCACCGCCGGCATAGCCGCCGCAGTCGGCGAGAACGGAATTGGCATCGCCGGGGGCGCATACGCCTGCCGGTTCCTTCCGATCAAGGTAATCGAGATTGAAGGTTCCAAGGCCTTCTCGTCCTCGAGCGGCAGGGTCCAGGCCATCTACTACGCCGCCGGCCGGGGGCCGTCCAGCGGACAACGGTGGCGAGGCGCCGATATTTTAAGCATTTCAATGGGGTGGTCGCAGTCACAAGCTTGTGACGACGCGCTTCGTTGGGCCGCTCTGAATGGCCGCAATGGAAAGGGGTGTCCGGTCTTTGTTGCGGCGGGGAACCACGCGACAAGATGGGAAGCTTTCCGTATCCCAAACTTGAGCGCTGGCTGGAACACCATTCGGTGGACCTATAAGAAGGACGGCAGTGTTTCAGACGGAGACGACGCCGCATGGCTGGACTGCGTGAAGTTCCCGGATGGCTGGGTGGAAGGCTTCGAGGCTGGAGGGTTCCCGGTCGGTTGGCAGAGCGGGGGAGACAAACCATGGTCGGTGGTCAACGTCGACGGTGCGGGCAATCCCGTTGCGTCCACCGGAGGAGGGCGGCGGGCAGCACGGTCGGGGAGCATCGGTCATAGCGGGCAAAGTTTTATCGAGGTTTCACGCCAATCGCCAGCGGGGGAGATGACATTCTTGGTGCGTATTTCATGCGAATACGATGACAGGTTTCTGACGGACCGCCTCGAGGTCGCGGTCAATGGCCATGCTTGCAGGCCCTTCATCGAGGACACCAGTGAAGCGGGGCTCGCCTACCCGGCCCGCCATCCAGACACCATCAGCGTCGGCAGTGTGACGGAAACTGGGACGCGTTCGGATTATAGCCAGTACGGACCGGGCCTCGACCTTGTGGCGCCGAGCGGTGGCGGGCTCAAAGGCATTGTCACAACCGACCGTTCTGGAAGGACCGGATATGTCGCCGGCGATTACTTGGAGACCTTTTCAGGCACGAGCGCTGCCTGTCCCTTGGCCGCCTCGGTCGGGGCATTAGTTCTTTCTGTCAATCCGGATCTCCAGGGGAGCGAGGTGCGCCAGATCCTTGCAACTTCCGCTTCGAAGGTCGGCGGAGTCGACTACCAAAACGGCTGGCATCCCGAGTATGGATTCGGCCAGGTGAACGCTTATGCAGCGCTGCTGCTCAGCATTCCCCCATTCATCGAACTTGCTCCAGGGCCAGAAGGAACGGAAATAACGGTGGCTACAATGCCCGGGCAAATCATCTGCGTGGAGGCAACCTCGGACTTCGTGAACTGGACCGAGCTGGAGACACGGTTGGCAACTTCGGAGCGCGAACACTTCAAAGACCCCGTAGGTGCTCAATCACAACGATTCTACCGGGTCCGCGTCGCTGGTTCGGTGACCGAGTAGCGTGTTTTCCCTTCCCGGGCGGGAAGGGAGGCGGGTCCGAGTGGACTGAACCCATCCGTGTGACCAGTCGGACCCGCCATAACATTGGAAGTTGAACAAGAGCCCCCAATGATCGTGTCGTTGGGCGGCGGCGAAGGAAAGAGAGAGGATACCGACCATGAAAAGCATGCTGGTGTTTGGATCATTAGTGATCATGCAACTTTGCCCAGTGTGGGGCCAATCCACGAAAGCTGCAGATTCAGGATGGAATGGAACCATTGCCGAACGTCGCGAGGCGATCACGGCTGCCGCCCATTCCGGTCGAGCGGATACGAGCATGGTTCAGTCGCTGATCGAAGCAATGGCCTGCACAGCCAACGAACTGCAACCAGATGCGGCCGTTGAGGGACTGCCCAAGTGGCACCTCCCTGGGCCCGATCCGATGGCGGAAATGCGCACAGCTATGGGCGAACGGCCGGTTCTCGTTGGCTGTTGTTGTGAAGCACTGTTATTCATTGGTGGCTCCGCTTTCGAGCACGTCGTGCGGGGGCTGGATCATGAGAACCGGTGGGTGCGCTTCGGCTGTGCGTGGGTTCTTGGTCGGATGAAGAACGCCGAGGCCGTCGTCCCGCTGAGCCGGCTGCTGGATCGCGCTTCTGAGGATCGGAATGTTCGGGTGGAGGTTGCGAGATCGCTGGAGTTGCTGAACGACCCCCGGAGTGCCAAACATGCCGACACGGCTCTTCGGTCGATCCCGATGAACAGCGCCGAAAAGTCCGCGATGGTCTCACTGTTGGTTCAGGTGGATAAGAATTTGGCAACCAAATGGATCTGCGATCTTGGGTCAAAAGGGCAAGCGACAGAACATCGCACGCTTGCCGCGCGATACGGGGGTAGGCTGACCGATCTGACTTCCGGCGAACTCCTGCGAGGGTTGCTCAAAGATCGGGAAACCATGGTCCGCCTGGAGGCCGCTCGGTCGTTGGGAACGCGGCTCGACCAGTCGGCTGAGCAGCTCCTGCTAGCTTTGGCGAAAAAGTCCTCCGAGAATGCGGGTGTCAGGACCCAAGCGGCGTGGGCGCTGGCACGCTTGGGCAATCCCGCGGGAAAGGAGATCCTGGAGAGAATTTCTGCCCATGGCCCGGATTTCGCCAAGGGTCAAGCCGAAGAAAGTCTGACGGCGCTGAAAGAAGGCAAGGAAACGAATTCGCGGGAACCGCAGGAAGCCAAGGACAGGTTCGAGGCAGTTTATGTTGATATGGGAGGAGGAGTCTACTGCCGGATCGACTGATGTGGACACTCGATACAGATCCGGAGCCGGAGCTGTGACGCCGGCGAGAATCGTCGCGCAGTCAATCCACCAGCCAGATCGTGCCGCGAACCGAGTAGTCGAGACCTGGCAAATCTCCCAGGGCATGCGGGCGATGTTGGGCCTTTGAGATGATTTCGGTCAGCATGTTCCAAGAGGGGAAACGGGCTGGTTGAGGCAGGGTGCCTCTGCGCTTGGCGTGGAGGACGAGCAAGCGATAGTCGTTCTCGAACTCTCGATACTCCTTGGATAACGAAGCCCAAGTCTTAAAGCAGGCATCAAAAGCCCAGTCCGGGCTACGGCCATAATCTGAACCAAGCGGTTCGCGTTTCGCCATATTATCAATAACTCTCGGACTAAGCTCCGTGTCAGCCAAATGCACGAGTCCAACATATTGCGCCGAGCCACCGGATCCCTGCAATAGATGGCTGCCAAAGACGAGGTCGAAAACCCCCATGCCGTCCCGCGATGCGTCGATTCCGCGGAGTTCCCGCCAGGGCCGGGGCGTTGGTTTGGACTTTCCAAAGGTTGGGAGGTTTCCCAACGCGACAACCCTCACGCGTGGCCCCCAGCTTTCCTCGAGTTTGCGGAACTCCCCGGCGCGGAAGGGAAGATCGCGCGGCATGGCGGGGTCCGTCGACCACGTGGGCAGCCATTGGCCAAGCACCCAAACCTCTCCGATCACTACATTCTGCAGCTCGACCGGAGTAAAGCCCGAGCGCTCAGACACGGAGTCGATGCGAAGAGTGAAAGGGCCGCCGCTGGCCAGATCACGAAAGGCGGCGGTCCACTTCCAGGCTTCCGGCCCTGATTTCTCGCGGTCCCAACGGACATCGCGTGTTTCGTATAGTGGCTTTGCCGATTGCCGCAGTTCGAGACGGAGTTTCAGCTTCTCACGGCCCCAGCCCCAGATGATCGTATCCCGCGCCTGGCGGCTCTTACCCCGAGCCTGTTGCAGTACCATGTTGTGGCCGAAGTAGGGCGCAATCGTCAGGTCAGCGGCCAGGACCGGCCCTGCGCTCAAAGCGATGGCGAGCAAGTGGAGTTCGATCGGTCGGTGGCGTATCATGGCGATCGAGGAAGGGTGACCAGGTGGAGGACGACGCGAAAACCGATGTGATCATGCCGGGCGCTGGCGGGCATGGGGCGCCGAGTGTGGGGGCTCAGATCGATGTCGTCGTGGTCGAACCATGAACCGCCCCGAACCATCCGAGAGTCTGGACCATCAGTCTGGAAAAACTCCGGATCCGCAGCCCGGATCTCGGGCGGATTCAGCGACGGCGTGTACGGATCGAGGCACCACTCCGCCACGTTGCCGGCCAGACCAAAGAGACCGTTCTGAGGGTTAAAATCGCCCGGAAAAACCACTGGAGCCGTGCGGACGAAGCCATCGTTGTAAGCATTCTGTCGCGTGGAGAACCGCGGATCCCATGGCCACGGGTGAGGACTCCTTGAAACCTCTTGGCCAGCGAAGTTGATCTTCGACCTGAAGTCCTCCTCCTGCCAAGGCCATCTTAGAAGGTGCGCTTCCGGAGGTTCTCGCCGTTCACCCCAAATGGCCAGATCATAATCATTGTCGGCAGGAAGCAAATAGCCCTGGTCTGGAGCCAACCACTGCTGCTCGCGTTCGATCCGAGTCAGCCATTCACAAAAACGTGCTGCCTCCTCCCAACTGACCCCGATCACGGGATGAGTGTCTTCCTGCGGAAATCCCGGATCTTCCCACGATCGTGCCGGGATGAAAGTCCAACCGCTCGCCCCCAGGCAATACATCCCGGGTGCGAGGGCCGGGTCGGCGTGCCGGGCGAACTGGCTGAATTGCTCGCGAGTGACCTCGGTCGTGGCCATGAGGACGTTTCCGCCGGCCAAACGGCGGAGTTCCATGCCGAGCGAATTCGTCCAAACACGGGCATCCTTGGGAGGCTGCAGTCGTGGCTTGAGCCTCACATGCACCAACTGGGGATTCTGTCTCACGCGCGGCAAGACTTCGACTGCATGAGTCGAGGTCAGGAAGCCTGCAAGGGATAATCGAAAGGACCGGTTTCCCGGCCGTACTGGGACCGAGTGCAGGGGCGTCAGCTGTGCGGGCCACTCCACGGGCTGATCCACCTGGACCACAGCTCCTTGCGGCTCACTGGTGATGCTGACGAAGGACCAAGGCGGATATAGTAGCAATGTGGGTGCAGAGTTCGTGCGTGAGACCGAGAGGTTCGTACGAATGGTGGAATCGACTCCGGTGACGCGGATCACCAGCTTGTATGTATCTACCGCCTGATTCGTCAGAGCAATCGTCTCCCCGGCCTGCAAAGGACGATCGGCCAGAACCAGCTTTCCTGCAGAATCGAAGAGCGAAAACGAAAAACGCTTCCAATTCGGATCCCCCGAAAGCAATTGGAAAGACAGAGAACCGGATTCGGCCCCGGTTCCCACGGATGCGGCCTGATCCGGCACTGGCGCTGACTCGCTGTGGACTTTGAAATCGGTCGAAAGGGCTGTCGCCGCACCCGGTTCCGCCGGTTGGCCGTCGAGGGCGGTCGGTCGCTCCAAGTTCCTGCGGGAAAAGAGACTCGGAATCAACCCGGTCACGAGCAGAACGCCCACGGCCAAGCCAGCAATCAGGACTAGGTTCGAGACAACTCTCAGCAGCGCCAACAGACGATTTGTCCGGGCGGGCGGTTCGACCGCGTTAGTCCATGTCTCCCGTGGGGCCGCCGGTCCCGCCACTTGCTCCAATTGAGCGTCGGCCGGGGGAAGCCGGCTGAGAAACTCGCGCACAGACTGCGGGCGGAGTCTCGGGTCTTTCTCGAGACAACTGCCGATGAGGACCCGGGCCTTGGTCGGAACCGGATTGCTGATCTCGAGGGCTGCAAGCCGATCGGACAGGGGCTGAGCGCGATACGTGAGCAACTCTTGCTCGATCTCGTCGGGGTAGAAGGGCGGCGTGCCACTCAGGAGCTCGTAGAGGGTTGAGCCCAACGAATACACGTCGTCCGTGGGCGTGGACGGTAGCCCCTGATACTGTTGCGGGCTCATGTAGAGCAGCGTCCCTTCCTTGCCATGGGTAGCGAGCCGGCTCTCGTCGTTCGGCAGAAACAGTTGAGCCAGCCCGAAATCTGCCACTTTCAAGGTTCCGTCACTCGAGAGCATGAGGTTGCCGGGCTTGATATCACGGTGGAGAATGTGCTCCCGTTCGTGGGCGTACTTGAGCGCTTCGCCCAGCTGCAGAATCAGGGGTTGGAGCTGGTTCCAGGTGAGAACCTGGAGTGGCTTACGACGCCGATACTGCGACAACGTTTCCCCATCGACATACTCCATCGAAATAAATGGGATGCCGTCTCCGGCGTCGTGCCAGTCGAACAAGCTGACAATGTTCGTATGCCGAAGCCGGCGCGCGTGGAGGAGTTCCTCGCGTTGCCGCTGCAAGGCCAGGGGATTCTCCCGGATGCGGGGCGACAGAAACTTCAACGCCACCGGGTGATTCAGCTTGAGGTCGTCCGCCAACCAGACCACGCCCATCGCCCCTTGGCCCAGCGGCCGAACCAGCTTGAAGCGGCCGGAGTCGACGCAATATCCGGCACTCAGGATTTCGTCCGCTTCTCCCGAGTCCACCGGCTCCTGCGAAATGGTGGTCCCAAAGACAATCGAGTCAACCAAACAGCGTGGACAAAGCCCCATCGGGGCGTCCATGGGGATAGCCGCGCTGCAAGCTTGGCACAGCCTTGATTCCATCTGCAAAGGGAGGCCCAAGGACCTCCTGGCAATTCCTCGGGGTGCGCATCATCCGGCCGCACCCCGGCTACTGAGTAAGTGTGGTGGCTACGCTGAACGATCCAGACCCAGAAGGTCAAGCGGCTTTCGACGTCAGACCTGCGAACCTGCGAACACTTGAACGATTCGAATCAGTCTGCTGGCCGGGCGCCAGCGCGTCCACCCCCATGAACATGGGGTGTCCCTCAAGTTTGGCGTGCAGGCATTCCATGGTTCTGATAAACGGACGGCATGACCCACCGATCGACTGACTCGGGAGCTTCCTCCTGGACCGGAGCGCGGTTCACGGCGACGCGTTGGAGCATCGTGCGGGCTTGTGCCGATCCCGCTAGTCCCGGGGCACGCGAAGCATTGGAAGAGCTCTGCCGCCGGTATTGGTATCCTCTATATGCCTACGTAAGGCGCTCCGGTCATCCGTCCCATGACGCCGAAGACCTGGTTCAAGGCTTTCTCTTGCGGCTGCTCGATCCGGAGTTCAATCGCTTGGGGAGCGCGCACCAGGAGAAGGGTCGATTCCGCAGCTTCCTGATGGTCGCGCTGAAGCGCTATCTGGCAGATCGCTGGGATCATGCGCAGCGGAAGAAGCGCGGCGGAGGAACCACCTTGGTTTCCATCGACATCCAGGATGCGGAAGGTCGTTATCTGGCCGAACCGGCCGAGCTCGAGGATCCGGCGCGGTTGTTTGATCGCCGCTGGGCCTTGACGGTCCTCGATCGGGCGCTGAACCGGGTCAAGGAGGAATACGCCGCCGAAGGCAAAGCGGAGCGTTTCGGACTGTTGCACCCGGCCCTGCAGGGCGAAAAACTGGTCGGAGGACATGCCGCAATCGGTCGCCAACTGGGTATCAGCGAAGGCGCGGTGGCCAAGGCCGCCCACGACCTCAGGAAGCGATTTCAAGCGTTGCTCGAGGCTGAAGTGGCCGAGACCGTCGAAGCCCCGCAACAGGTCAAGAGCGAGCTGCGCGACCTGCTGACCGCCATTTACCGGTAGCCCGCACCTTGCATACATTTGCGCGGATAGCGCAGCCGTGGCAGTGGGATTGCACGAGCTGTGCAGGCCCAGTTACATCGACCTGCCGCCTCCGCAAATCGGGACCATTCGTTCTGGCGGGAGCGTTCGACGCGGCTTTCCGCGCATCCGCTCGAGTGGAGGAACGCATCATCTTCCCAGCGTTTCTCTGATCCGGTGCGGTAAGGTCTCACGGGATTCGCCGTAGTAGGGAGCGATGGCAGTCCTGTCAAACAACCTGCGGTGGAGCGGCACCCCGCGGACCGCTGGGCAGTCACTCCCACCACCAACCATACCTTCCAAACCACTCCGAGGAAAACACCATGAATGTCCATTCCGCTCCCAGGAATCACCAGCCCAAACCCGTCCCTTCAAACGCCGCAGTGATCCGGCATCCGCGAGCGACGTTCAGCGCAATTCGCTTGACGGCCTTGGGGCTCGTTGCGCTCTCAATCTCGGTCATTGTGGTGGCCAGACTCGCAATGCCTCAAGGCATCGCGGAACGAGTCGAGCTCCGCGCCTGCCTTCCTGCCACCATCGGTGAGGCAAACAGGCAGCTTTCGCGGAATGTCCGTACAAGTTCCAAGGGGGCTGCCGTGGCCAACACAGCCGGGCAACTCCAGCTCGAAGACAATCCACTGACCCGGTTGCTGCACGGTTTGGCTAATGGCTCGAATCGGGATTCTGTCGAGAGGATGCTGGCCACCGCCTGGGATGAACTCAACGCGCTGCCACCCGAGCAGCGTGTCCCGCACCTCGTCAGTTTTCTCGATTCGGGTAAAGATGCCCCCACCGGCTTTGGATTCCGGGTGGGATCAGAAGGAAACCTCTCCGCACCGCCCACCGTTCGAGTCGCCGCGCTCGATTGGTTGGGCCGGTTCGATTCCGCTGCGGCCGCGGAGTATGCCACCCGTATACTGGCGACAAGCGATGCGCCCGACGAATGGGCGATGGCGCTTCGAAACCTGGGTCGAACGCCACATTCCCAACGGAATCCGGTCTTCCGGAATGCGGTTCGTGACTTCCTCGCGCGAGCAGACTGGCGGAGCGCGCCCACGGGAGGCTACGCCGAAGGGCTCGACGCGGTGGTTCACCTGGGAGACCTGGGTTTGATTCCCGAAGTCCTCGCCGCCGCTCAGGATGCCCCCGCCCTGGCACCGCTCATCCCCGTGCTCCTGGATAACTTGGTGCTTGGCCAACCGACGCTCGCCCTGCCGCACGTCGCGGAGAACGCGCGGCTTTTCGACGAACAGACCGGGCTCCGCGCCTCACTCATGTCCCGAGCTGACGTTCGAGACCCCGCGCAGCGCCAGGCCCTCGAGGCTTATCTCCTCGGAGACTTTGCGTCCGACGACGAACTCATGAAGTTCGGTCGATTGTTCCCTCACTTCAATCGCTTCATCGGACACCACCTGCTCACTGTCGATCGGCCACGGTCGATCGTGGAACAAGCCGCAATCGATCAAGCGGCATTGGGCGCCGTGATCGAGTGGCGGAGCGATCCGCGATTTGGCGGCGTCATCGCGCCCTTGGGCGAGATCGAGGCGCGCCTCCGATCCCATGTCGAGAGCGCGCGGCGCGGCGGATTGCTGGGCCACTAACTCAAATCAACCATCAACCACAACTCAATAGTCCATACCATGAAAACCAACATCCTAAACCGATACCATGCCTGGTCGCTCATCCTGCGACCGGTCGTCACCGCCACGGTGGCCATCCACGCGCTGTGGGCGCCCCTCACGACGTTCGCCCTGTTCGAGCGCACACCCGAGATCGTGCCGGCCACTCGAATCGACGACCCACCCTACTGTTACACCGGCCTGATCATCATGCGTAACGCCGATGGCGGCCGCTGGGGCGGCAGTGGCGCGGTCGTTCGTTTTCCCCGGGTCGTGCTCACCGCAGCGCATGTAGTCCATGACGCCACCGATGGAGCGTACGACTGGTTCGATGATATTCGCTGGTATTGGCGCTGGAACCAGGGACACGTTCCGGAGCGTGAAGAAGGCCAACTGCTGCGCGGGTTTTACACCTTCAGCCAGTATGTCGACCTGGCGCGGATTCACGGTCAGAACAGTGATCAGGCGTTCTCCGAGGATTTCGCCGCCGCTTACGCCTACGAAGACCTGGCCGGGGGCCGGAGTGCGCCCGCCTACGACGACGGCCTGGCCGCGCTTGGTTCGACCCGCGCCAAACTCATCATCGGCTATCCGTTCGGATTGTACGACAAGTCCGATCCCACGCGTCTCTTGATGCGCGAAACCGGACCGGTCACGACGAAGGCCGAAACCCGTGAAGGCAACTTCCTGGAACTGGCCGACACCGCGATCGGCGGCGGGAACAGTGGCGGCCCGGTCTGGGTGAAGGACGGCGATATGGATCGCTGGGCTGGCGTGGTCGTCGCCCGCATCGACGTCTTCTTTGGAATATGGGTCAGCACCGGGATCTGGGGGATGGACCAGGACGGCTGGGAACTGGCCGAGCGTGCTTTCGCGGATTCCGACCCGAGCGGAAGACTTCGCCCCGGCCTGTCCATCGCCGCGGTGAGGGGGGGGATGGTCATTACCGCCCGGGAGTCAGGCCAGTTCCAACTCCAACAGAAAGCTGACCTCTCCGACCCGGTCTGGACCAACGCAGGCGATCCCTTCGCGACCTCGATCGAGATCCCCGTGAACGAACCCGCCGGCTTCTTCCGGCTGCAACGGCTCTGAGAATCAGGAACCCAACTCGATGGGCTTCACGGCCAACGCCGTGAAGCCCATCCAATGAAGACACCATCGAATCCAACCAGGAAACTACCATGAACCTGCTCACGGCCCTATTATGCCCCGACTGCGAGGCCTCGTTGGACAACCACTTCGACGCCGTGGACTGCCCCCGCTGCGCGACGCGCCTTTTCGAAGTCCTCGAAGTGTGCGGATATGGCCCGGGGCAGGGTGTGGGTTGAGCCACGACCTTGCCGAAGAGCGGGTGAGTCAGCACAGGGATGCTGCGGTCACGTCAATCAATGCCACAATCCGCCCTCAATGGATTCTTGTCACCGGAGCAAAGACCGGACTATTCGGTAGAAACGCGGGCTCAAGACATCACCAAAGTTGTCCCTGTAAGATAACATCGGTTCGCCGCCGCTTCCGGACAGTGGCGGGCCGACATCGCGCCAGTCGTCTTGGTTCAAGGTGCCCGAGCATTGGACCTGATAGGTGAAGTCAGGGTGAGCCGTCCAGCTCAGGACGTACCCGTTAGCAGCATCCTCTGAAAACTCCAGGATGGAAAAGTCTCGCTGAGGGTAGATGCCCAACCGTAGCCTGAGATCTTGTGTATCCGCATCGGTATAGGTCTGAAACGCGAAATCGCCCGCCCCTCTCCGGGACGAGGAGGCCGTGTCGATGTTCAGTGTGATCACCGAACCCGCCGATGCGGTGACAATCCACTTGCCGGGGAGATTGCCGAAATCCCAACGGCCCAGCGCTCCATCCGACGAGCTGGGAATATGAATCACCCCAGAATTGGTGTCGCCGGTCTGCTCGAGACTCGCAGTAAACACGATGTCAGTGGGTGCGGTTTCGGCCGAGAGATCAAGTTGCGCGGACAAATGAACCGATGCGGTAGCGTGAGCGTACGATGGAATGTAATAGATCAGGCTCGACCGAAATGTTGCCCTTGAAGCCGTGGCCACGTGAAGTTGGTAACCATCATTTGTCGAGGATGACACTTCGGCGATTGCGGCATCCCCGATCGCTCGAGTCGTCGCCTCCAATGATGCAACGGCTTCAGCCGAAGGAAGGGATCCAAGTCCCGTCTCAGTGACATTCAAAGGCTCTTCGCGTGTCGTCGTGACATTCGATGACACCGCTGTTCCCGAATAGGATCGTAGAACTGTGGTAACAGACAGCTCGGACGCGGCCAGCGCCAGCCCAAAGAGAACCTGCAACAAGGCGCAACACATGGAAAGCCGGTGGGAGTTCGTAGTCTTCATATCCCTGGGATGGTCGGTTCTGGAAGTGCGGCTGTGAGCCATCATGGCTGGGTCCCGGATTTGGATCTGCCCAGCAGAATAGGCGGGAGACTGTGAATGGCCCAGCCCCATGAACATGGGGCATACCTGCGCCTGCCTGCTTGGATTTACGGCGGCCCACGGCGGCTCAACGGTCGGGTCAGTGTCGATTGGTTCCGATCGCGCTGAACCCGTGCGGTTGACGGGGTCCCAGGGCACGGCTACCGTTTGACCCGGTGACGCACGCGGAACTCAGAAGCAAAGTGGAGGAAGGCATCCCGTTTACTTTGCACGTGGCCGATGGCCGTTCCTATGAGGTCCCACACCGCGATTTCTTTTTGCTGCCTCGGCGATCAACGGTGATCGTCGTGGCCGAGGATTCTCCGGACAACCCCAACGAAACCATCACCCACACCATCCCCTTGCTCATGGTTTCCGGGGTCACCCAGCGCGTGCGGCCGGGGAACGGCTCCTGACGTCACGGGTTGTCTCTCACATAGTTGGCGGCTTCGACGGCGGAGTGGACGTTGAGTTTGTGGTAGATGGATTTGATGTAGCCGTTGATGGTCTCGGGGCTGAGGTGGAGCCGGTCGGCGATGGCCTTGTAATGGAGACCCTTCGCGAGGAGATCCAGGACATCGCGTTCGCGCGGGGAAAGGCCGCCGACGGCGGCGCGGCGTTCGCCGAGGTGATGGAAGTAATCGAGGACGCGCACGGCGATTTCGCCGGTCATGGGCGCGCCGCCGTCGTGGGCGCTGAGCAAGGCGGATTCGAGCTCGGTTTCGAGTCGGCGTTTAAGGAGATAGCCGTTGGCGCCGGCTTTGAGCGCTTCGAAGATATGATCGGCGTCCTCGAACTTAGTGACGACCACGATGCGGAGGTTGGGGAGCCGGGTCTTGAGCTGGCGGATCACGCGGTGTCCCTCGAATTCGGGGAGATGCAGATCCATGAGGACGAGGTCGGGCGGGTCGGCGGGGATGTCGCGCAGGGCGGGCGCGGCACCGGAGAAAGTCGAGGTCACGCGGAACCGGGGGGAGCGTTCGACCAGGCGCTGGAGTTCGTCGCGCATGGCGGATTCGTCCTCGACGATGGCGACGCGGATTGGCTGGGCATCCATGCGGGACGGAGTATAGCTCGAGGGATGGGCGGTGGGAATAGTGGGATGCAATTTAACGGGAGGGCTATTTGGGATAGAGGGTTTCGGATTGGGGCATTGGGGATTGGCGGTTGGGGGGTTGGGGGTTCGGGGATTGGTGAAGAGTGCGGAAGATTTTGCGGGGAGTAGCCACAGGGGTTTACCCGGATTACGGCGGCGCTGCACCAATGGTTGCCGGGCATCAACGAACGACCAACAACTTGCTCAATCGACGGGCACACTTAGCTCGATGGTCGTCCCGGCGGCGGGTCGGCTGGTGATCGTGAGGCGGCCGCCGAGATCGGTCACGCGCGACTCGAGGTTGCGCAGGCCGTTTCCGTTGGCTCTTGGATGGTCAGGATCGAAGCCGCGGCCGTCGTCGCGAATGCGCAAAGTGAGGTTGGTATGTGCCAGTTGCCCGCGGATCTCGACCCGGGTGGCGTGGGCATGGCGGACGATGTTGCGGAGGATTTCCTTGAACGCAAGGAGGAGTTGGTAGCGGGACTCGGCGGAGATTTTGCGATCAAGCTCCTGCTCGGGCAGATCTAGGTGGCATTCGATGCCCGCGGCGCCCAGGTAATCGGTGGCGTGGGCGCGCAACCGGATTACGAGGCTGCGCAACGAATCGAAACCTGGGTAAGTCGCCCAATGGACGTCGTCCAATTCCTCTTCGCTGCGTCGGTGGGCCTCGTCGATCTGGTCGAGGGATTGAATGGCCGGGTGCTCGAGTGGGAGCGCGCGTCGGCAGGATCGCGCAGCGAGTGCGATCTGCGAGATATTGGCACCCAGGCCGTCGTGCAGGTCGCGGGCGATGTGGCTGCGTTGGCGTTCGAGGGCGAGCTCGTGGTGGGCGGTCCAGAGGCGCTGTTGAAAACGAGCGCGGTATTCGCGGAGGGCATAGCCCAGGGCGGTTAGTCCAAGCGCGACCGCGGTCCAGAACCATGCGGTCTGATAGAAGTAGGGAACCAGCGTGAACGACAGGGTGGCAATCGCCGGCTCCCAGCGGCCGAGCGGATCGCCGCGGGCCACTTCGAAACGGTAGTTTCCCGGCGGCAAGCCGGAGTAATAAGCCACCCGGCGACCGCCCACGTCCCGCCAGTCCGCGTCGAGCCCTTCGAGCCGATGGCGGAACCGGACGCGTTCGGCGGCGGAGAGGTCGAGAGCCGAGTAGTGCAGTTCCAGGGAACGCCCGCTGCCCGGAGGCAATCGCAGTGGCGGCGGCCGGCCGGTCAAGGAATTTGCGGCGTTCGAGGTGAAGCTGACGACGATCGGTCGTTCCCAGATCGTCATGCCTGCGGCCACGACACGTTCGACATGAATCGGACCCGCCGGGGGCGGCGTGGCGGCGAGTTTGGGGTCGATGCGCGCCAGGCCATGGGAGGTGGCAAACCAGAGCTGCCCCTTCGGAGTCCGGCAGACCGAGGGATGGCCGAGTTTGTCGACGCTGCCGGGCCGTAACCCGTCCGTTTCGTCGAGCAACAGCAGCGGGATCGGGATCGCATCGCCATCCGCAACGCGATGCAGTTCTGCGCGGGCCACCCGGACGATGCCTTGGGGGCAGCCCAGCCAGAGGTGTCCGGCATCGTCTTCGAGGAGTTGGTGAACGCGACCGATGCCCAGTGCGTGGGCCATTCCGTAACGGGTAAACTGCTCGTTTCGTCGCCGGATCAGTCCTCCGTCGGTGCCCAGCCAGAGTGTGCCGTCGTCGTCTTCGTGCAGGCACCGGATGGAGTCTGCTTCGGGGCCAAAGGGGTGGGGGAAGTCCTCGAACCGCCAATCGCGGAGCCGGCTGAGGCCGCGAGCGGTGCCGAGCCAGATGCCGCCGTCACGGGCGGCAAGCAGGGCGCGAATATCGTAACTGGCGGGGTGGCCGCCGGGCCTTTCGCGGACCCAGGTATCGGCGGCGCGTTGTCGCTCCGCGGCCGGGAGATCACTTAACTCCGAGTCGAGGCGTTCCTCGCCGGTGGCGGTCAGCCGGGTGCGGTGTCCCGCCGTCGAGAGTTGTTCGATCCGATCGAATCGATACACCCAGCGTACGCCCCGGTCCAGCTCCCGCAGGCCGAGACCAGTAAAGGGCACTGTGGAAGGGAACGGCCCGCGCGTCTGGCGCGAAAGACCTTCAATTCCGCCCCACCAGATGTCCCCAGCCAAATCCTCGAGCACGGCAACGCCCCGGACGGAGCCGGAAATCACCGGGGCGTCGCGCCATCGCCCTTCCAGCCAGGCCAACACCGCGGAGCCGGATTCGGTGGTGGTCAACCAGATCTCGCCGTTGCGGGTTTGGACGACGGACCTGAGCCCCTGGCGATGGACCCACAGATCTTCGGGCAGAACCTCGAACCGCCCGTCCTTTAACCGGTCGAGGCCGGTGGCGGTTGCCACCCAGAGCGCACCGTCGGAGCCTTCCGCCAGGGCGTGAACATCGTTGTTTTGCAGTCCGTCCTGGCGACGCAACAAGCGGAGCGGCGTGGGCTTCAGGCGGGTCAAGCCGGCAAACCGCGAGGTGATCCAGAGGTTCTTCTGCGAGTCCTCGAAAATGGAATTTGGATGTTGGTCGGCCAAACCGAAGTGCTGGTCGACGGCCTCGAACGCCACCCCGTTCCAAGAGTGAAGCATGAACCCGATGACGGCCCAGAGTCGGCCGTTGGCATCTTCGTAGAGTCGCTTGACCCAGCCCTCGGGTGGCTCGATCCCCGTGCCGATCGGTTCGATCTGCCCGTCGCGCCAGCGAAAGATGCCGTGATCCGTCCCGATCCAAATGGCACCCGAGCGATCTTCAAGGAGGCAGCGGACGACCCCCGGCGCGCCTGGTCCGGGTGGAAAAGGCGAGGGGAGCACCATCGTGAATTCTCCATTTGCCGGATCAAGCTGGCGCAGGCCATCGGCTTGACCGACCCAGACCCGGCCGCGACGGTCCTCGAGCACCGCGTGCACAAAGCGCAGATCGCCTTCCCCGCAAGTGTAAGACTGCCAGACACCCCTTTGAAACCGACTCACGCCGCCACTGGTGGAGACCCACACTCCGTTGGTGCTCGAACAAAGCCCGGACGTCTCGCGACCGGCCAGACCATCTTCGACCTCGAACCGTCGCACTTCCGCGCCGAGGAACCTCAGCAAACCCCGCTTCGTGGCGACCCAAAGCGCGCCTTCGCTGTCTTCCATCAGCGCCTTGATCACCTCGGAATCAAAGGCCGGGCAATTGGCGCGATTCAGGCGATGGAATTGGAAACCATCGAATCGGACCAACCCCTCCGGGGTCCCGATCCAAAGGTAATCATCGCGGGTCTGGGTGACGCATTCGGTCCAATCCCCGCCCAAGCCATCGGCACTGGTCCAGTGGCGGACGCGGTAAGTCAGAGGATCGAAGCGTCTCGCCGCGGCAACAGGGGCACTCGATTGGTCAACCAGATCCGAAGCGACTGCGCCGCCGATCAGCAAGACGAACCCGAGGGCCGACACCCTGCCGCTCAGCCGCCGTGGCCGGGCGAGATTCTGGGTAGAAGCGGGATGCGGCCGGCAAGGTGGATCGAGCTGGGGCTCTGGGAGCATCGAGGGTTCTCATAGCACAGCGACCGTGCCGGCGCCATCCTGCGTTCGGCTTGCTCCGGTTTCGAGTGATAAGCCTGCAGCCGCAAGAAACCAAAAAGGGCGAAAGAGACTTTTGGCCATTGCCCTCCCCGTCGAGCCGGGCACCCGACAGGGAGCTGAGGCTCGTCGCCGTTTACAGTTTGGCTTTGGCGGCGGCGGGCAGTTCCACTTTGGTGGTGCCGACGTCGCTGATCTCGACCGTCGTGGTGCGATCCATCTCCCGGTCCTGGTTGTTCCAGGTCATCGTGCCTTCCACGGCATACTGGTATTTCTTGAGCATTCCCTTTTCGACCCAGAATTTCACGGAACCCTTGGCGCCGCTAATCTGCGGACCATCACCACCGGCGCCGCGGCCCCGGAACGTCATCAACTCCTTGACCTTCTCCTCCGGGAGGGATGCGGTGTAGGCCCCGTCGCTGAGTGCGACTTCTCCGACCGCCTTCAGAAGTGAGCCGGCCTCGAGCGCGGGCGGCTCGAAACCGCGCAGCATCCGAGCCCGGAACCGACCCCGATTATCCGCCTGGTCGGCCTCAAGTTCCGCCAACGAACGCCATCCGTCCTGGGTTTCGGTGACGGCCTTCTCGCCGAGGTGCGCACTTTGAATGGTGTTCTCGCCCCACGTCCGCGACACGAGCGCGCAGCCGTCCTTATCGATCTTGCCCACGGTGGGGCCCATGTTGAACTGGGGGCTCTCCGTGGTGGCTTTCCAGGTGTAACCGCCGGCGTCGGCGAGTTGCTTGATCGCCTTGGCGAGGTCGTCTTTGGGGGCCGCCTGAATCGCCAGGAGGGAACCGGCCAGCATCGCGGTAAAACCGCACAAGGATTTGGTGTTCATGATGATGAATGGAGTCAGGAGTTGCTTATCGTTGTCTGTTTGTCGTGGGTGACAAGGATTAAGACGCAGTCGCGGGGGGCATGGTTACACACCGTCATCCGGCGTTACGAACGGAGGTGCTGGTTGTTCTATTGGCCTGTTGCACCTTATGCCCAGCCCGCTACACTCCGCCCGTCATGAACTGCATCCTGGTCCTTTACGATTCCAAATCAGGCAATACCCAACGCATGGCGGAACTGGTCGCCGAAGGCGCCCGCACGATTCCCGACACCGAGGTGCGGCTCCGCACGGTTGACAATGCCACACCCGAAGATGTGTACTGGTGCGACGGTCTCGCCGTCGGCAGCCCCACGAACATGGGGATTCTCTCCTGGAAAATGAAACGGTTCTGGGACGACACGATGCTTGAGCACTGGATGAAAGTGGACGGTAAGATTGGGTGCGCCTTCAGCTCCGCCGGCGCCTGGGGCGGCGGGATGGAACTGGCCTGCCAATCGATCCTCACCGTGCTCATGAATTTCGGGTTCCTGGTGTTCGGCGTCACCGATTACGCCACCAAGCTCACCACGCTGCATTACGGCGCCGTCACCGCGCGCGAACCCCGCTCCGAAGACGCCCAGGCCTCCTGCCGGCTCCTCGGGCAACGCCTCGCCGAATGGACCGCCGCCTTCATCCATTGCCGCAAAGACCAGCACCCGAACACGAGACTCGCCCAGCGGCTTGGGCCGGGATGAGGTTGCGGAACGCAGTGAAAGCGCCGTCGTCGCGCGGTCATGTCCCCGCCGTCAACTGCAAGTAGAGCCTCCAGGTCACGCGCATGGCCATGAGCAGGACGAGGACAAAACCGAGTCCACCGAGGGTGTTCAGCACCCAGCCATTGCGGTGCTCGCCCATAACGTCGCGCCGGTTGGCCAGGTAAAGCATCGTCCCCGCCATCAGCGGGTTCCCCAGCACCGTCAACGCCTGACCGAAGATGATCAGCGACACCGGTTTCTGACCGCTGCGCAAAGCGAGGATCGCCACGCTCATTCCGATCAACAACACCACCACGGTGAGCATTCGCGGCACGCGATCGCTGAGCCTCGCCGGTTGGCCCAGCCCGTCGGCCAGGATGCTGCCCCCGATCATCGCATTGATCAAAAACGGGTTCAGGGCCACCGCCAATAGTCCGACGCAGAAAACGACGTAAGCCGTGGCGCCGAGCAGCGGCCGGAGCATCTGCGCCAGCGTCCCGATATCCGACGCCGGCTGGCCCGGGATCACCGTCGCCGTAGTGATCATGATGGCCATGCTGACCCCGGTGAGAACCAGCACCCCGGCGATGCCATCGCCGATTCCATGATGGTACTCACGCATCGTCCAGCCGCGTTCGCGGACCAGATTGCCCTGATAAAACGCGGCACCCACCGAGAAGGTTGTCCCGAGCAACGACGCCACTAGAATCATCGGATCCTCAATGGCGTTCCCCACCCGTTGAGGGATTCCCAAGGTCAATCCTTCCGGGAGCCCCGGGATGAATCCCGCCAGCACCTCGCGCGGAGCCGGTTGCGCCGCCAGCAGGTTGAAGAGAAAACAGACCAGCACGACGCCAACCATCACTTTCACCCCGCGCTCGAGCAACCGATAGATCTCCCGGGCTGAAAACAAAAACGCGATCAATACCCCGTTCATCGCGACGAGAACCCACATCGGGTCCGCGCCCGGCCAGATGGCCTGAGCCGCCAGCGCTACCGCCACGTTGTTGGAAAACTGGAACGTGCTGCAGATCAGCCCGAGGTTCAGGCCGAGAATCACCGCAAACGGACGCCCCAACCGCATTGCCACCAGGCTGCAGGGCGTGGCCCCGCCCACCACCCCGATCCGCGCGCCGAGCGTTACATACGTCCCCATCACCAGACCGGTCACGGCCAGGAGCCAAAGCAACTCGCAACCATACGTCGCCCCCACATTCGAGCTGATCACCAGGCTGCCGGGGCCGAACACCACGCAAGCGGTGATCAGCGCCGGCCCGATCGAACGCCACCAGGAATGCCTCGGCTCGGCCGGCGACGCATCGGGCGGGAGACTGGATTCGGGGTTCGTGATGCCGCGCAGCATAACCGGCTGCCGGGCCGAAGCAACTTTGCATCGTGCCACCGTGCGGGTTGAGCTCCGGCGCCTTTCGGGCTAACCTGCGCCTCTATGGATCGGAAAAATGCCACCAAACCCGTGGATGCGCCGCCGCGCGGCGGTGCCTGGCGCCGCTGGCCCCTCCGCATCGCCATTCTCCTCGTACTCTACACAGTGCTCGGATTCCTCGTCGTTCCACCCATCGTCCGAGCGGTCGCCGCCAGCCAGCTCCGGAAACTCCTCGAGCGCGATGTGAAGATCGAGAAGGTGCGCTTCAACCCTTTCACCTTCGTAGCCGAAGTGGACGGACTGGCGATTACCGACCCCGACGGCGAAGAGCTGCTCGCGTGGAAACAGGTGCGCGTCGATTTCCAGTTCACCTCGATCTTCCACGGTCCCTGGCGCGTGCGGGAAATCACGATCATCGGACCGGCCGTCCGCGCCCAGATCAATCCTGATTACTCCTTCAACTTTTCCGACCTGATCGAAAAGTTCGGAAGTTCCGACGAATCCGATGCGGACCGCGAAGAGCCGGCGCCCATGCCGCTCCTCGTCATCGACTCGCTCGAGATTCGGGATGGCACCGCCACCTACGCCGATCTCACCGCCTCCACGCCTTTCCGGCTGCGGATCCACCCCGTGAACCTCCGCGCGCCCGACTTCAGCACCGTTCCTGGCCATACCAACAACTTCGATCTGCAGGGCGCCACCGACGCCGGTGGACAGTTCAGTTTCGCCGGGTCCCTGCTGCTGACCCCGCCCGAGATCCACGGCCGGTTCGATCTTCAGGGCCTGAACCTGACGAATTTCACCGCCCTCTATCAGGACTTCGCGCGTTTCCAAGTCCGCGACGGCGCGATCGCCCTCGCCACCGAGCCCCATCTCCGGCTTAGCTCCAGCAACCGACTCGCCCAGATCAAGAACACCCGCTTCGCCCTGCGGGATCTCAAGGTGGGACTCCCTGACGCGACGGAGAACCTCGCCGAGCTGGACGCTCTAACCGTCGAGGTCCCGTCGGCGGACGCCTGGCAACGCGAGGCGCATGTGCGCGGCGTCCTCATCGATGGAGTGCGGCTCGCGGTCCACCGTGAGCCGAACCGTCAAATCGAGCTGATCGAAGCCGCCAAACCCACCGAAACCACCCACGCCGCGCCGGGCAGCGCACAGCTTGTTTTTACGGCGTTCACGAACGCCATCGCGTTGTTCAGCGGCAACACGAATGTCGGCGTCGCCCGCCTCGACGCGTTCGTCCTCACCAATGCCGCGGTGAACGTTCTTGACGACGTTCCCACGCCACCGGTCCGCGCCACCGTTTCCGACATTGCGCTCACTGTGCGGAACGTCAGCACGCTGCCGGACGCCGCCCCCACCGCCCGGCTCAGCCTGGTGTGGCAGACCAACGGCCCGCTGGCCGTCGAACTCACGGCGAAAGTCAACCCGCCCACACTCGAGGTCGCGATCGACCTCGAGCGCTGGGATCTCTCGGTGGCCGACGCTTACCTGGCCGACTTCGCCAGGGCCCGCCTCGATCAGGCCGAATTGTCAATCAACGGTCGCGCCCGTCTCGAAGTCCCGGACGGGGCCGAGCCGTCCGGCGGGTTCGAAGGCGAAGTGCACCTCGCGAACCTCAAGACTCTCCACCACACCAACGACGCCGGTCTCCTGGGCTGGGATGCCTTGAGCGTCCGCGGCATCAAAGCCAACTTGCACCCGCTCGGAGCGACCATCGACCAGATCGAAGTGGTGAGCCCGATCCTATGGGGGATCCTTCACCCGAACGGCACTGTCAACCTCCTCACCGCCGCCAACATCACCAACAGCGTCGTGACCGCCGGCGCTTCCACCAACGGCACTCCGGCCTCGGACAACGCCCCGCCAGCCGATGCTTCCCCGGCCGCCCCGGCCGCCGCCGCGTCGCCACCGACCCTTCCGCCGGTGTACATCGCCACCCTCCTCCTGACCAACGGCGTTCTTCACCTGGCCGACGAAATGAGCGAACCGCACGCCCGCATCACCGTCAATCCCCTCAACGTCGTGCTCCGCCATCTCTCGACCACCAACCTGCAAAGCGGCGACTTCGAAATCAGCGGCAAGTTCGAACCGGCCGGCACATTCAAGATCGATGGAGCCGTCCGGCCCCTGGACGGCCCGGAACCCACCTGGGTTACACTCATCACCCAGTGGATCGACCTCGCCCCGACCAGCCCTTACGTCCAGCGCTTCCTCGGCTTTGAACTCGACCGGGGCGCCGTCAGCACCGACCTCCGTTACACCGTCACCCAACGCCAGCTCCAAGGCACCAATAACGTCGTCCTCGACCAGTTCACGCTCGGTCGCCAGGTCGAAAGTCCCGACGCCTTCAAACTCCCAATCAAACTCGGCCTCAAAATCCTTCAGGACCGCGAGGGCCGCATCAACCTCACCGTCCCGGTCGAAGGCAGTCTCGACGACCCCCAGTTCAACCTCGGCCAGGTCATCAGCGGCGCCTTCGCCAACCTCTTCACCAAAGTCCTCATCTCGCCCTTCAGCATCCTGGGCGGCCTCGTGGGTGGCGGCGATCAGGAGGAGTTGGACCGCGTCGAGTTCGAACCAGGGGAATCAAACCTCGACGCGCGTCGCCTCGCCCAGGTCGGCAAGATCGAGAAGATCCTCCACGAACGACCCGCCCTCGCGCTCGAACTCCTCGGCACCGCCGACCCCGACCGCGATGGCGAAGCCATCCGACAGGCCCGCCTCGCCGCCATGACGCCGACGACCCCCGCGCCGCAACCCGAAACCCAACCCGCCGCCCCCGGCGAATCCGTCCAATCCGGTGAACCTGCCTACACGGATGCGGCGCCGCCCGACGATGACGATTATGCCCGGAACCTCGAGCGGCGATTCCTCGAGGCCTGGAAAGCAACCATGGACGCCGCCGCCCTCGAAGCGAAGGAAGACCAGGCCGAAACCACGCCTGCGCCCGTCATTGAGATCACCCAAGACGACTTGCGACAGTTGGCCCAACAACGCGCCGAGGCGGTTCGCGCGGCCATCCTCGAATCAGGCCGGATCCAGGCCGACCGTGTGACCATCCAGGAGTTGGCCGGCCCACCTCCCCGCGGCATCGAAGTCCGCCTCAGCCTGCAATAAACCGCCGTGAGCGGCGGCCGTTCGCGGAGAAACTCCTCCGTTTGCGGTTTCACGGTGGAATCATCAACCAAACCGGTCGACCAACCACGTCCCGATTTCATGTCGCATATGCGACATGAAATCGGGACGGGCGACGGACGGCGCAGGTCACGGTTGACGCAAGAGATGACGGGCGCAAGGATGCGGCTCGATCGCGATCGATACCACGTTTTATGAATCCTCTTGGGAAAAAAGCGGACCGGTGCCGCCAGGTTCTGTCCGCACAGCAAATCACGATGGAAGGTCCCGGCACCATCCTCCGGGATGTCGAGACCATCCTCGAGTTCATCGGTCCCGGCGGACTGAAGACGAAGAGCCAGCAGGGCAATCTGCCGGCCGCGGTGTTGCCCGAGTTGAACGCGCGGCTGGCTCAGCCGATCGAATCGAATCTGCAACGGCCGCTGTTGCGGGATTACCCGAACATTGCCGGATATATGTGCTGCTGCGGGCCATGGATCTGGCGCGGGCGGCTGGATCATGGCCGCGGCACGGCGCACGCCCTGGGGAGAAGCCGTCGCCTGGGCGCTCATGGAGGTTTTCAGTGCGGACGAGAAGCCGGACCTTAGACCGGAGCAGGAAGTCGGTTTCGGCTGCTTGCAGCCCAGCTTGCAGCCCTACTTCCCCGAATGGCGGCGGGTCTACGTCCTGGAGGAACCGGCGTTCCAGGATGGGCTCCACATCTTCAAGGTCGAGATGGACGATTACCGGGCTGAGGAGTCCGTCTGGCGACGACTGGCAGTGCCGGCGCACAGTTCGCTGGAGGAGCTGGCGGTGGCCATTCTGAAAGCCTTCAAATTCGACGCCTGCGACCATCTCTATGAGTTTCGGTATCGGGATCAGTCTGGCAGAGGGCAGGTGTTCAACCATCCCTACACCAGTGAGGGGCCGTACAGCGACGAGATCGAGATTGGCCAACTCGGGCTTCCCGACAAAGGGGTGATCCGATTCCTCTTTGACTTCGGAGATTCCTGGCAGTTCCACCTGCGGCTCGAACGCAGGGAACCGCCGAACTCCCGTGTCAAGCGTCCCAAGGTGATCGACTCGGCGGGTCGCCCACCACAACAGTATCCCGACTGGGACTGAGTTGTGGCGGCGGCGAGCCGCCATGCAACGTCCGGGGCACCCGTGACGGAGGCTCTCGATTTTCAGGGCGTGCGCCGGTTCGATGGCGCTGGCAGTTCGACAAAGGTGGTCGACAAAGAGGGTGCGACCAAGGGCTCGGGGACCGAGAACGGTTCACCTATATATGACGTTGGCCGGCGACACTCCGCCCAATCGCAACGGGTTCGTGGGATCGGTTAGATCGAACACCTGCAAACCCGAACCGGCGACGTAAGCGGTGGTTCCCGACAGCACAAGACGGGAGAAACTGTACAGATTGGTCCAACTGCCGAGCGAGGTGATATGCGCGGGGTCGCTGACATCCAGGATCAGCACCTGCGCTCCCAGCGCCGCATGAGCGACAGTGCCGGAAACAGCCACGTCGATTCCATGCCCGACTGTCGCGGAGGAGTCGAATATCCCCAGCGTCCGCGGGTTCGTCTCATCGCTGAGATCCACGATTGCGAGGCCGAGCGGCGGCGAGGTCCTGAGCGCGACATAGGCGCGGTCTCCGGACACCACGACGCTGCTGGCCTCGGCGTAGTTGGCGCGCCAGGCGCCAACCCGGCGCGGGCTGGTCGGATCGGATACGTTGACGATCCGCAAGCCGGTGTTCGGCGTGGGCTCGAAATAGACATAACCGTTGGCCAGATAAGCGCGGTTGCCGTCCACAAACACCCGCCGGGTGATCTCGTCGGTGTTGGGATCGCTACCCACCACTCGCCACGGTCGCCACGGTTGTACCGCGAGCATCGCCACGTCCCCGCGGGCGACCCCGAAGGCATTGGCGACCTCGACCGAGTACGCGCCGACGTCGCTGGCGGCGGCCGCGGTAATGACCAGCGACGATGACCCGGTTCCGGCGAAATGACCGTCATCCGCCAGCGGAACGCCGTCCTTCCGCCACTGATAGGCGAGGTCTGGTGAACCCTCGGCCACGACCGCGAAGGTCACGCGGGTTCCCGCCCGTTTGGTGGCACTTGACGGCGGCTGGAGGATCTGAGGCGGCTGGGAAACGGGTTGGGCGCGGACGGATACGACCGCGAAAGCCGAGACCAGGGTGCTGGTCATCACCGCAAGCGATGCCCAAGGAGATTGTGAGCTACCGACAGGAACCGGCTTTTTCGTGCGGTCCGAGATTGAACCGTCGGACCAGGACGGTCAAGCGGCGGAAATTCCTGAGGAGGATTTGGGATTGGGCAATATCGTGCCGGTTGGGCGTTGGGAGACTGGGTGGGGCAAGATCGCGTAACCAGTGGGGGAAGGCGGGCGTCTGGAGAGGTGGTGCGTTTGGGGGGCGGGTTTGGGGTATGGGTGCGGTGAGCATAGGATTATGAAAGCTTCGCGGGTGGTTCGGAACAGCTTGATTCTCACGGTCGTCGCCGCGGCAGCGGTGATGGTGTATGTCAAGGTTGAGCGGCCGAGCGCGGCAGCGCCGGAGTATCGCACCTCGGCGGTGGTTCGGGGTGAGATCCGGCAATTAGTGACCGCGAGCGGGCAGGTGGAGCCGGTGATCAACGTCCAGGTGGGCAGCCAGATTTCCGGCACGATCGAGAGCCTTTTTGTCGATTACAACTCGCTGGTCACCAACGGCCAGGTGCTGGCCCAGATCGATCCGGCCATCTATCGCACCGCCTTGAAGCAGGCCGAGGGCGAACTGGCCAACTCAAAGGCGTCGCTCGAGTTGGCCAGGATCAACGCGCGTCGCGCCGAAGATCTCTTCCGGAATCAGCTCATTCCCAAGTCCGATTACGACCAGGCGATGGCCTCGTTGCAGCAGGCGGAAGCGATCACCCAGATCCGGGAAGCGATGGTGGACAAAGCGCGGGTGGATCTGAGCCGGACGACGATCTACTCGCCGATCGATGGGATTGTGATCTCGCGTGATGTGGAGGTGGGTCAGACCGTCGCCGCCAGCTTCAACACCCCCAAGCTCTTTGTCATCGCCAACGATCTTTCCAAGATGCGGATCCATGCCAGCGTGTCGGAGGCAGACATCGGGGGGGTGCAACCGGGCCAGCCGGTCGAGTTCAACGTGGATGCCTTCCCGAACCGGAAGTTCGTGGGCGTGGTCGAACAGGTGCGCAACGCCGCGCAAACCAACCAGAACGTGGTGACATACACCACGGTGATCGATGTCGCCAATCCCGAATCCAGACTGAAACCGGGGATGACGGCCAACGTGTCGATCACCCTCGCCGAAAGGAGCGACGTCCTCAAAGTCCCGAATGCGGCCCTGCGCTTCCGTCCCCCCGAATCGCCGACCGCCGAATCCACCGCCGCATCGACGTCGGGACTGGTTCAAGCCCGGGCGGCGGGCGCGGCCGGAGCGATGGGGCAACCGTCGGCCGGTCCCCCCAGCGGCGGCGGCGGCCGGTCCGGTGCGGGCCGGAACGGTGCGGCCGGCGCGGGCAAGAGCGATCCGACGGACGAGCGCACGGTCTATCTTGCCGAGGTCTCGGGGGGCGGCAGCGTGCCTGGCCCGTTCGAGCTCAAACCGGCCAGGATTCGCGTCGGGATTACGGACGGCGCGTTCAGCGAGGTCATCGAGGGGCTCAAGGAAGGCGACGTGATAGTGACCGGCGCGAACACCGCCACCACCGCGGCGGGGGCGGCCCCGGCGGCGGGGCAGAACAATCCGTTTGCGCCGCCTCGGCCGCCGCGGCGTTGATGCCGTTGGCCTTCGTCTATGCCACCCATTGTCCAGCTGGAGGGGATCCACAAGGTCTACCAGACCGGCGATGTGCAGGTGCACGCCGTGCGCGAGGTGAGCCTGAAGGTTGAGCCCGGCGAGTTCGTGGCGATCATGGGGGCGAGCGGGTCCGGCAAATCGACCCTGATGAACATCACGGGATGCCTCGACCAACCGACCCGCGGCCGGTATCGGATCGACGGCGTGGACGTGTCGCAACTGACGCGGGACGAACTGGCGGAGATCCGCAATTCGAAGGTCGGGTTTGTCTTTCAGGGGTTCAACCTCCTGGCCCGCACTTCCGCCCGCGAGAATGTCGAGCTCCCGATGCTCTACGCCCATCCGCAGATCCATCGCCGGGAACAACGGGCGCGGGTTGCCCGGGCGCTCGAACTGGTCGGGCTGAGTGACCGGGCGGATCATTTGCCCAACCAGTTGTCGGGGGGCCAGCAGCAGCGCGTGGCCATCGCCCGGGCGCTGGTTATGCAGCCCGCCCTGATCCTGGCCGACGAGCCGACCGGCAACCTCGACACCCGCACCAGCATCGAGGTCATGGGGGCGTTCCGGCGTTTGAACGATGAGGGCATCACCATCATCATGGTCACGCACGAGCTCGACATCGCCCGTTATACCAAGCGGAACATCATCATGCGGGACGGCCGCATCCAGACCGACCGGCTGGTGGGCGCGCGGCTGGATCCCGTGGCGCAACTGGCCCATTTGCGGGTCGAACAGGAATCCGCCGAACTGGTATGAGTAGAATCCTTGCCACCCTGCGCATCGCCCTGATGGCGCTGTTGCGCAACAAAATGCGCACCTTCCTCACGATGCTCGGCATCATCATCGGCGTCGGCGCCGTCATCGCCATGATCAGCATCGGCACCGGCGCCCGCGCCCAACTCGAGCAACAGATCGCCAGCCTCGGTCAGAATGTGATCATGGTTTTCTCCGGCAGTTTCCGGAGAGGCGGCGTCGCCTCCGGCATGGGCGGAGCCGGCACGCTCGAGCTGAGCGATGTGCGCGCCATTGCCGATGAAATCCCCGGCGTGGCCGCCGTCAGCCCGGAGGTGCGCGCGGCCGGCCAGCTCATTGCCGGCAACAGAAATTGGAATGCCCAGCTCACCGGGGTCGGCCCCGACTACCTCCAGATCCGGAACTGGCCGCTCGCGGCCGGGACCATGTTCGCCGAGGCCGAGGTGCGCACGGCCGCCAAGGTGGCGTTGTTGGGTTCGACGGTGGCGCGCGAGCTCTTTGGCGACGGCGATCCGGTGGGCGAGATCATCCGGATTCGCAACATCCCGTTCGTGGTGATGGGCTTGTTGTCGACCAAGGGCACCTCGATGATGGGGAGCGACCAGGATGACATTGTGCTCGTGCCGTATACGAGCGCCATGAAACGGCTGACCGGCTCGACCACGATCCGCGGCATGCTGATCCAGACCGAGAGCGCCCAGGTCATGAGCACGGTGCAGCAGGAGATCACCGATCTGCTGCGCCAGCGCCATCGCATCGCGGAGGGAGCCGACGACGATTTCACGATCCGCACGCAGGCTGAGATCACCGAGTTCGCCACCTCGACTTCGCGGATCATGACGGTGCTGCTGGGCGCCATCGCCAGCGTGTCGCTGGTCGTCGGCGGGATCGGCATCATGAACATCATGCTGGTGAGCGTGACCGAGCGGACGCGCGAGATTGGCATCCGGATGTCGGTGGGCGCCAAAGCGCGCGACATCCTGTTCCAGTTCCTGATCGAGGCGATCGTGCTGAGCGCGCTCGGCGGGCTGATCGGCATTGCGCTGGGTGTCGGTGCCTCGACGTTCCTGGCCCGCCAGATGAACTGGCCCACGCTCACGCCGGTCAACGCCGTGGTGCTCGCGTTTCTCTTCAGCGCCGCGATCGGGATCTTCTTCGGGTTTTATCCGGCCCGCAAAGCCGCCCGGCTGGATCCGATCGAATCGCTGCGCTATGAGTGATCGCCGCCGGCGCCTTTTGACTTGTTGCCGGACGGCCGGCGATGGATGATCCGTGCGGAAAAACAAAGAGTAGCGCCATGAATTCACCCCAATTCCGCCTTACCTTCAGCCTGGCCGCCGCGATCCTGATCCCGGGGCTGGGCCTCCACTCCATCCATGCCCAGGAAAGCCTGCCGGAACCGGCCCGGGTGTTTTCCTCAAAGACCTCCCTGGCGGTTTACTTCGACTTGCAGCGCGCGAGCCAGAGCGGGATCTGGAAGGCCCTTGAAAGCCGGCTGGGACCACTCCGGGAACAACTCAGTTCGCTCCCCCAGTTCCAACCGCAATTGGCCGCGCCGCTCACCGGGATGTCCGGGCTGCAGACCGAGGAATTGGCGGAGTTCGCCATCGCCATTGAAGGCAAGAACGCGTTCAAGAACATGGAGACCGAGCAGTATGACCCGGACTTCAGCATCGTGGCCGCCGCCCGGTTCAGGGAAACTATCGATCAGGAAAAGCTGATCACCCAACTCCTGGACGAGGCGGACAAGCAAAAGCCCGGTCTCCGCGCCACGCTCGAGCAATCCCGCCAGCGTGTGGGCGCGGTGGATTGGTTCGATTTGCCACCGGAGGTGTTCGGGGACACCAAGCTTCCCTTTGCCCTGAGCCTTGCGGTTGGCCCGGGCCAGGGCGGCAGCATGATCGGCATCGGCAAATCCGAAAGCCTGCGTGGCTTTGTGGCGGGCCATAGCGACGGCCGCCTGCCGGCCGGGATTGGCGCGGCCCTGGCCCAGCGCGGCCAAATGTGGCTCTATTTCCCGGTGCCGAGCGCGATGATCCAGGAAATGTCGGCCGGCGTGACCGCGGGCGCGGGTGGCGCGGCGAACAATCCAATGGTGGCGGGCCTGAGCAAGGGTCTGGAGAAAGTGCGCGAGTTCGGATTGGGGCTGAGCTTCGGGAACAACGCGGTGGGGGTCGAGGTGGCGCTCGGTTGTGTGGATGCCGCGGCCGCGAACGATCTGCAGCAGGGGTTGCAGCAGTTCATTGGCATGATGCAGATGGTGGCCGCGCAGCATGCCACGGCGCCCAAGCTCCTCACCCGGCTCAAGACCTCGGCCAGTGGCACCGCGTTCCGGCTGACCACCGACGTCACCGTCCAGGACGTCGAAGCGCTGATGAAAAGCAGCGGGATCAGCCCGGCCCCGAGGGCGCGGACCACGCCGGGAGCGGGTGCGCCGCTACCCGTGCCGGTGGCGCCGGTGGCAACCGAGGCCCCAGCCCAGGTGGAATTCCTCGAGCTGCTGCCCGGGGACGAACAGCAGTTGCGCTACACCCGGCTCCGGATCGTCAACAAGTCCGCCGAACCGGTGAAGGAGATCCGCGTGACGTTCAACTACCAGGACCGCGCCGGCCGGCCGATCGGGAAATGGACGCGCCGTCACCAGGACCCGATCTCGGCGAACCTTGCGCCCGGGAACAGCACGCGTGAGATCCGTTGTCCCACGTTCCACGTCCCTTCAACCACCGCGCGCGTGGCCATGACGCTGCATGAAGTGGTGTTCGCCGATGGCACGAAGTGGATGCCCGCGCCGTGAACCGGCCCGCCTGACCGGGGCGCGGTTCCCGCCTCAACCCAGGAAACCCACGTTGCCGGTGCGAAACGCCCCGGACATCGCCATCGGCACCTGGGCTTCCGCCTCGACCAGTCGGGCGCGCATCTCCGCCACGCGGGCGGTCATCTCCTGTTCGACCGCCACCGCGGCGGCGCGGCGGATTTCGGCGTGGGCTTGAGCGATGAGTTTGTTGGCGTCCGCCTGCTCGGCCTGGAGTTTGGCTCCGACGTTCGTGCCGATATCCAGGTCGGCGATGTCGAGAGAGAGGATTTCGAAGGCGGTATTGGCGTCGAGCGACTTGTCGAGAACCGTCTGCGAAATGAGATTGGGGTTCTCGAGGATGTGCTTGTAGGAGGCCGAGGAACCGATGGTGCTGACGATGCCCTCGCCGACGCGCGCGATGATGGTCTCTTCCGTGGCTCCGCCCACAAAGCGATCCAGATTCGAGCGCACCGTCACCAGCGCCCTGGCCTTGACCACGATGCCGTCCTTGGCCACGCCGGCGATGGTGCTTTTGCCCCCGCGGAGATCCGGGCAGCCAATGACCCGGGGATTAATGGAGGTGCGGACCGCTTCGATCACGCTTTTGCCGGTGCCCTTGGTGGCCAGGTCGATGGCGCAGGCACGATCGAAGTCCAGGCGGATGTCGGCCTTGCGCGCGGCGATCAGCGCCAGCACCACCATCGGCACATTGCCCCCCGCGAGGTGATGCGTCGAAAGATCATCGATGGTGAGCGGCACCCCCGACCGCACCGCGGCGATCCGGTTGTCGACGATCAAAGCCAGGGGGATGCGTCGAAGCCGCAACGCCACGAGCTCGGTGAAAGTGACTTTGGCGCCCGAGAACAGGGCGCGGAGGTAGATCATTGCGAAGTGGACGAGGAGAATGCCCAAGGTGAGCAGCACTACGGCGAGCAGGGCGAGCAGCACCCAGCCCCAGGGGAGTCCGGTGACGCTCATTTGAGCAAGCATCGAGTTCATCAGTATGTGGGGCCGGCCAGGCGCAAGAGCGCGTGAATCCCGGCCATAACCTCGGACCCTGACAGACGGACCGGTCCCTGGCTATAGGGTATTCACCCCAGTGAAAACCCGCGTCGGCTCCGGTTGAAATGCCGTCTCATGAGTCCAGAGGGACCCGCGGAGACGATTTCCACCTGATTTCGAAAGAGCACGACGAGCTCAGCCAGGCCGTGCTGCGATAGTCGAGCTGCGGATTTCTCGTCACCAAGGTCGCACTTTGCACGCTTCGGTTTGACACTCTGGATCTGCATTGTTGCTGCGCGGGGTGTGGGTGTCACGGTGAACATTCAAGTGCTCACATGGTGAACACGCTTGCCATGATGTAAACGGCCATACAACAGAAGAGGAACCAGAACAGGGTCACGACGACGACGATGCCTGCATACCAGGCAACCACAAACATCTTCATGCGCTGTGGCAAAGTCATCGCTATGCCAATGGCCAGAGCGAGGACACAGTGCACCCACACCCAACGGTAGGAATTCGCAAACGACTCCATGATTCCAGCCGGCGTCCATGAACCTCGGCTTGCCGAAGCTCTCGTACCCGTAGCGTTCCTGGACCGCCCCCGAAGCGTTCGTGACCGCCGTCAGGTGCATCGCGTCGTGGACCGCATACAACCGCTCGGCACCCCGGTCGCGCAGGACTAGGTCGTCGATGTGCCGGATGCCCCAGACGAACTGCCGGTCCAGCGTTCCGCCAACCCGCTCTTCGAGCACCTGCCAGCCCAGCGAGTAATAATAATCCCGCGTGCTGGCTCCGATCACCTTCTTGGTCCGCCGGTAAAACCCGTCATACGCATACGCCGCCACCGTGGTGGTCGGATTGCCGCTCCCGTCGGTTTCCTTGACCTCGACCAACCGGTTCCAGGCGTCCCAGATGCACGCATACCGGTTGGCCGGGGACGACGATTTCGGGATCCGTGTCATGTTCCCCAGGGCATCGTGGACCACCGCTCCCCACACCTGGATCGTCGCGATCTCGTTGGCCAGGTTATGCGTCCGGTTCTGGTTCAAGTCCCACGTCCCGTCCCCGTTGTCGTCCTGCTTGAAGTTGGCCCAGTTGCCGGTCTGATCGAACGTCCAGGCTTGCCCGAACACTTTGCTCGTGATGTTACCGCCACTCAACGTCCCCCGATCCAGCGTGCTCACCTGCCAGAGCCCGTCATACGCATACTTCTCGTTCAGTTTCAATCCCGTTCCGGGTAATCGACCACCACCGGCCGGTCCAGACCCAGGTAGCTGTAGTCGGCCACCACCACCGCGCCCGACTGGGTGAACCGTAACTGTTTGACCCGGCTCAGCACGTCGTTCTGATCGGCGGTGCCGTACAGCGGTTCGAGGAACTTGGTCGTCGTCGGATACACGATCTTTTTCAATCGCACGTGATTGGCCGATCCGTTCTCGTATTCATAGGCGACCCGCGGGCTCGAGGCGTCCGCGACCCCGGCGTGCGCCTGCCGGTCCTGCGTGATCTGTCCAAACTCGTTGTACACCAGTTCCAAGTCGTTGACCACACTGCCGCTGCCCACTGCCGCGTTGTTCCAACTCGTGAGCTTCGCCAGCCCGTGCACTCCGTAGGTGGCGGTCAAACGCCGCACCGCCCCGTCCACCCCGCTGGCCAGCGTCGTCACTCGGTCATGTTCCAGCCGGCCCAGCTTGTCGTATTGCAGGGTGTGCACCGTCGTCGCCTGGTCCAAAAACTCCCGCGGCTCCCATTGCCGGTTCCACTTCAAATACACCCGGTCGCTCGCCCCGGTCGAGTCGGGATAAATCTTCTGCCGGACCAGCGCGTTGCTGGCCACGTCCGAGTCTGTCAACGTCGTCCCGTAAATTCATTCGGTCACCTGGTCCCCGGGAGTGGTGCTCTTGGCCCGCAGCTTCTTGAGATTGCCGTCGGCCGTATACTCGAACTCGGTCGTCTTGTTCTTGTCCGGCCCGCTCTGGCCCGAGAGATAATTGTCGATCCGCTGGGTCGCCACCCCCAATTCCTGGTTCCAGGTGTAACGCGTCACGATCCCGCGCTCGTCCTGCACCTGCGTCAGACAGTCTTCCTGCATGCTTACGCGCGCCTCGGCCCCGGGCGGCCCGAAACATACCCGCCACCCACGCTCACCCTTCCAGACTCCTACCCGTTGCTCCAGCGACGCCATGGTCTCTTCGTTTTTTAGTGTCGCCGCCCCTCCAAGCACAACGACCCCTTTACCTGTACATACGGAGCCAACCGGTGAGATCTTTCAAAAATCTTTTCGCTATCGGGATTGGCCTCTACCCCAACCGCTAGCAACAATCCGTGAAAGGGTCAGGAAATCCGCCTTTACGCCCCGGGAGCGAAGCAAAGCCTCCAGGATATCCTGCACGCGATGCGCGGCAAAGAGGCGATCCTCAGCGCCTCCAATTTGCTTTGAATTCGCGAGCACGGCGCGGGCGGCCACCCCGCACCTCGACGGCGCATACGACGTCCAAGCACCGGCCGCGAACGAATGTCGGAATAATCTTTGCCGAAACGCACGAAGTGAACGCATAATAGTCCGGTTGGGCATGATCAATCCGGGCTTAAAAAATCCTGCCATGCGCTCCCCAAAAATACAGTTCGCCTTTACTCGCCACCTGTTCCTTCTCCCTGTCCTCAGCGCGTTGGCCCTCGGGGCAACCGCAGACCGTCCGCTGCTCGATTTCGCGGACCCGGAGGTCCTGCGGCACGCGCAGTTCTCCGATGCCACCGCGCGTTTGGTCGCCCTTGACCAACGCACCGGCATGCGGGTGGAGACCGGCCAGACCGCGACGTGGCCCGGTGTCACCCTGCGTTTCGCGTCGCCGTTGGATCTCTCCGCCTATGATCACGTGCAGTTGGTCGCCCGCAATACCGGCTCCGAAACCATCACGTTGCACCTCCGGGTCGACAACCCCGGCGCCGATGGCCGCGTGCATTGCCGCACCGGCTCGAGCCAACTGCCTCCGGGCGGCACCGGCCGGCTCCGGGTCGAGCTGCGGCGGACTTCGGACGACACGCTCGACGGTCGTCTCTTCGGCCTGCGTGGATATCCCGTCAAGCGCGGTGGCAACGATACCCTCGATCCCAGGCAAGTAACCCAGGTCGTGGTGTTCCTCCACGAACCGAAGGCAGCCCGCCAGTTCGACCTGCTTGAACTGCAGGCGGCCGGCGAATACACCCCGCCCACCGCTTGGACGAGCGATGCCGATCCTTACTTCCCGCTCATCGACACCTTGGGCCAGTACCGTCACAAGGACTGGCCCGGCAAAGCCAAGTCGGTCGAGGACCTGGCCCGGCGCCGCGAAGCCGAGTCCAGACAACTCGAGCGAGACCGCGGCCCGAGCGGCTGGAACCGGTTCGGCGGCTGGGCAGACGGCCCCCAACTTGAAGCCACCGGGTTCTTCCGTGTGCAGCAGCACCAGGGCAAATGGTGGTTCGTCGACCCGGAAGGCCGGCTCTTCTGGTCGCACGGCATCGACTGCGTCCGCATGCTCGACGTCACCCCCATCGAAGAACGCGACGCCTGGTTCGAAGATTTCCCCGGTGCCCATCCTGAATTCGCCGAGTTCATTGCCCCCTCGGCCTACGCGCTCAAAGGTCATTACGCCGGTCGCTCGCCCCGCAGCTTTTCGTTCGCGGGAGCAAACCTCCGGCGCAAGTACGGTCCCGACTGGAAACAATCCTATCCGGAGACCATTCACCGGCGGCTGCGCGCCTGGGGCCTCAATACCATCGCCAATTGGTCGGATCGGGGCGTGGCCCTGATGCGCCGGACCCCGTACACCGACAGCATCGGTTCGCAGAGCGCTCGCCGGGTCGAGGGGAGCGAAGGTTATTGGGGCAAGTTCCCGGACGTGTTCGATCCGGCATTTCGCGAGGGACTGCGTCGACAGATGGCGGGACGCAAAGGCGGGAGCGCGGGCGATCCCTGGTGCCTCGGTTATTTCTCGGACAACGAAATGTCCTGGGGCGATGAGACTTCGCTTGCCCTGGCCGTGCTGACCTCGCCGTCAAACCAACCGGCCAAGTCCGAGTTCCGCGCCCGCCTCGAAGCGAAGTACGGTGATATCGCCCGGCTCAACCAGGTCTGGCACACCGATTACCCGGATTGGGATGCCTTCCTTGCCCGCACGAACCTGCCCGCCCTCGAATTTGCCGGAGCCGACCTGCGCGACTTTTATACCGGTATCGCCGAACAGTACTTCCGCACCGTCCGCGAGGCCATTCGCGAGGTCGCACCCCAACAGCTCTATCTCGGCTGTCGGTTTGCCTGGGCCAACGCCCGCGCCGCCGCCGCCGCTGCCAAATACTGCGACGTGGTCAGCTACAACCTCTATCAACGCGGCGTGGCGGACGTCCGGCCGCCCGGAGCCGGCGATGGGCCGCTGTTGATTGGCGAATTCCACTTCGGCGCGCTCGACCGCGGCCTGTTCCACACCGGGCTGGTGCCGGTTGGCAACCAGTCGGCCCGCGCCCAGGCCTACCGGGATTATGTCCGCGGCGCGCTCGCCCACCCCCAAATCGTCGGCACCCACTGGTTCCAGTACCAGGACGAGCCCACCACCGGCCGGGTCTACGACGAGGAAAACTATCAGATCGGGTTCGTCGACATCGCCGACACCCCTTATCCCGAAACGATCGAGGCCAGCCGCCAGGTCGGCGACGAACTCTATCGCCGTCGTGCGGCAGCCGGCCAGCCGTGACCCGGCTTGGCCGGGTTCGCCCTCGTGATTTACACTCCCGCGGTTTCCCATTACGATACGCATCATGGAACCTGACCCCAACCGACCCGCTACCGGTCGATCCTCGAACTCCGCGCCTGCCGGCATCTCGCGCCGCGCCGCGCTGAAGCAGACCCTCGCCGCCACCGGCCTCAGCGCTCTGGCGTTCGAGCCGGCCCAGGCTGCAGAAGCGGCGCGGACGCCCGACGCCCGGCGCGGTTCCCCCCGGCGTTACGCCATGCAGAAGTCGATCAATCTCTGGGCGTTTCCCTATCCCCAACGCATGTCGCTGGAGGAATGCCTTCAGCTCGCCAAAGACGCCGGCTTCGACGGCATCGAGCTCAACTACGATCTCGAGAACGATCTCTCCCCGAAGGCCGGCACCGGCGATTACCACGCCATCCGCCGCATGGCCGACCGCGTTGGCATCCAGATCAGCGGGCTCTGTTCTTTCCTCTTCTGGCCGTATCCCCTCACCAGTAACGACCCGGTCAAACGCGAACGCGGCCTCGAACTCGCCGGCAAGATCGCCCGGGCCGCCCATGATCTCGGCGTCGAAAATGTCCTGGTCGTGCCGGGCGCCGTGCATATCCCGTGGCGCGACGACCATGAACCCGTCCCCAACGACGTCTGCGACCGCCGGGCTCGCGAAGCGGTCGGCAAACTCGTGGGCGCGGCCGAAAGACTGAAGGTCTACCTCAACATCGAGAACATCTTCTTCAACGGTTACCTGATGACACCCATGGAAATGAACGCGTTCGTCGATGGCTTCGGCAGCCCTCATGTCCGCGTTCATTTCGACACCGGCAACATCTCGATGTTCCAATACCCCGAACACTGGATTGCCGTCCTCGGCGACCGCACGCGCAACGTGCACCTCAAAGAGTTCACCAAGAAAGGCACCGACTTCTCGCTGGAGACTTTCCGTCCGCTTCTCGACGGCACCACCAACTGGCCTGCCGTAACCGACGCCCTCGACCAGGTCGGTTACCGCGGTTTCCTCACCTTCGAGTACTTCCACCCTTACGCGCACTACCCTGAGGCCCTGATCTACCAAACCTCCGATTCCCTCGATCGCATTCTCGGCCGCAAGTCTTGACCCGGTGGTTCCGCCCTTGACGGGCTGCCGCAGTCGGAGTAGCAGCGAGACATGCATCCAAGCACTACCCGACGTCAATTCCTCGCCACCACCGCGGGCGCGACCGCGGTCACGCTGCTGAAACCGGCACTGGCCTTCGGCGCTCAAGCCAATTCGAAGATCTCGCTGGGGGTCATCGGGTGTGGAGGTCGAGGTGCCTGGATCGCCAGGCTTTTTGCCGAGAGCGGCCTCTACCAGGTGACGGCTTGTTCGGACTATTTCCAGGATCGGATCGAGGCCGTGGGCGAGGCGCACGGCATTCCGGCGTCGCGGCGTTATGCCGGATTGAACGGCTACCGCGGACTTCTGGAATCGGACGTGGATGCGGTCGTCATCGAAACCCCGCCGTACTTTCACCCCGAGCAGGCGATGGCCGCGGTCGAGGCCGGCAAGCATGTCTTTCTCGCCAAACCGATCGCGGTGGATGTGCCCGGGTGCCTCACCATTGCCGAGGCCGGCAGGAAAGCCGCCGCGAAGAACCTGGTCTTTCTCGTCGATTTTCAGACCCGCGCCAACGAGTATTATCGCGAAGCGCTCCGACGTGTGCGGCAGGGCGACCTCGGCCGGATCGTGATGGCTGAGGCGTTCTATCCATGGTCGGGGGGCGGACGTGGCGCGCCCCCGGCGACCGCGGAGGAACAGTTGCGGCAATGGTATTACGTGTTGCCGTTGTCAGGCGATTTCATTGTCGAACAAGCCATCCACGCGCTGGACGTGGCGACCTGGATCCTGGACGCCGATCCCGTCAAGGCCGTCGGTTTGGGCGGACGCGCCATGCGCCCAAAGAACAGCATCTTCGATCACTTCGCCCTGACCTACACCTTTCCAGACGAGGTCCCGCTGGCTTTTACCTGTGTCCAGGCCATCCCCGCGTTCAAGGACGAGATCCGCTGTCGCGCCTACGGCACGGAGGGGTACATCGACACCGATTACTTCGGCAGCGTCTGGATCCGCGGCAATGAACCCTACAAAGGCGGCAGCACCGGCAACCTGTACACCGAGGGTGCCGAGGTCAACATCCGCGAATTTCACCAGGCCGTCACCCAACGCCATTACGCCAACCCCACCGTGGCACCCAGCGTCCGCGCCAACCTCACCGCCGTTCTCGGCCGCGAAGCCGGTTACCGCCGGCGCGAAGTCACCCTCGCCGAACTGGTGAAGGAGAACCGCCGGCTCGAGTTTGACGTGCGGGGACTGAAGGGCTGAGGCGCAGCTCAGCCGGAAGTTTCGCGAGCCGCCCGTTCGGTCCGGCTGGCAATCCGCCCGGTTAACCCGCTGAAGATCAGCGCGTGGATCGGGTAGAGCAGATACCAATACGCCAGCCCAAACAACCCGCGCGGAGCGAAGAATGCCGTTTGTGACAGCCGCGAAGTCGCGGCGTCGACCGGCTCGACCTCGAACTCCAGCCAGGCCCGGCCCGGCACCTTCATTTCGGCGCGCAGCCGGAGCCGCCGGTCGGGTTCCACGGCTTCCACGCGCCAGAAATCGATGGCGTCTCCCACGCGCGCGTTCGCCGGGTCGCGCCGGCCCCGGCGAAGCCCGACGCCGCCCAGCAGGCGGTCGATGAAGCCGCGCGCGGCCCAGGCCCAATCCATGCAGAGCCAGCCGGTCTTGCCACCCAACCGGATGAAGGTGCGGTAGACGGCGGCGGCGGGAGCGCGCACCAGGCGCTGTCGGCGTTCGAGGATGATGCCTTCCTGCGTGGTGAACAGGACCGGGGCGACGTCTCCCTGGCTACTGGACAAGGCATCGCTCCAGGCGGTTTCGACGCGGCCGGTTTCGAGAACGGCTAGCGCCAGGCGCACCGCGGCAGCGTAATCGAGTGGCTGGATCTGCGGGAAAAGCCGACGGGCGAGGTCGTCCCGCACAATCACGTCGTTGCGCAATCCCTGAATGAGCGGACGCGCGATGACCGCCGGCACGGGCGTGACCAGATGCACCCAGTAGGAGGAAAGCCGCGGGGTGAGCACCGGCACGGGCACCAGCCACCGTTTCAAGCCCCGCGCCCGCGCGTAGCCGCGCAGGAGATCGCCGTAGGTCAGGACATCCGCCCCGCCGATCTCGATGATCCGGCCGGTGCTGGCCGGTGTTTGCAGGGCGGCGACCAGGTATTCGAGCACGTCGCGGATGGCGATGGGTTGAGCCCGGGTGTAGAGCCAGCGCGGGCAGATCATGACCGGCAGCCGCTCCGTCAGGTACCGGATGATCTCGAACGACAGGCTCCCGGAGCCGACAATCACGGGAGCGCGGAACTCGGTCACCGGCACACCGCTTTCCCGCAGCACGACCCCGGTCGTCTGTCGCGAACGAAGGTGTTCGGACAACGCGGTGTCCGGATCGCCCAGGCCGCCAAGGTAGAGCATACGCCGCACGCCGGCCGCCCGGGCTGCGGTCGCGAAATTCCGCGCTGCCAGCACGTCGCGCTCTTCGAAGTCATGTCCCGCCGCCATGCTGTGGACCAGGTAAAACGCGAACTCCACACCCTGCATGGCCGCCGGCAAGGTCTCGGCGCGCAGGCAATCCCCCGCCACCACCTCGACCTGGCCGAGCCAGGGCCGCCCCTGGAGTCGCGACGGGTCGCGGGCCAGGCAACGGACCCGGTAGCCGGATTCGAGCAACCGCGGCACCAACCGGCCGCCAATATAGCCGGTCGCGCCGGTGACCAGCACCGTCTTGGTTGCGGTCAGGGGATCTGTTTGCATCGGCACGAACCTGCAGCAAGAACCACCGAAGTCAACCTCGGCAGAGGCCGCGCAAGGTTGCGACGGTGCCGGCCTCGGCCGGTCGCTTATCCTGCCGCCAGCGGACGATGCGCGGGCGGCGCAACACGAACCCCGCCTTGTGCCGGGTCGATGGGGCAACCCCATCGAAAGCGAGCTCGAAGACCAGCTCGGGCGTCACCAACCGCGCGGGACCAAAGCGCCCGGTCGTGTGCGCGCGCACGAAAGCGTCGATGGCGTCCGTCTCGGCATCGGTCAGACCGGAGCCGGCCTTGGCCACGGAGATCAGTTCGTCGCCCTGCCAGACGGCGAAGGTGTAATCGGTGAACCGCGTGGTCCGGCGGCCGTGGCCTGGCTGCGCAGCCACGAGCACGGCATCGCAGATGAACGGCGCCACCTTCCACTTCCACCAGGCGCCGGGTTGCCGGCCGGCGCCGTAAGCGGCGTCGCGCTGCTTGAGCATCAGTCCTTCGGCTCCGGTCGCGCGCGCCTGGGCTTGGAGCCCGGCCAGGTCGTCCCAGGTGGCCACGGACAGCGCGGGGGAGAGGCGCAACGGCGCGGGCAACCCCGGTGCCACGGGCTGGGAGTCGAAAAGATCGGGCTGGAGCCATCCGGTTTGGGACAGACCGGCCTCGCGCCGAGCCGCTTCATCGGCCGCGCGGGTGAGGAGCCGCTCCAATTCCCGCCGACGTTTCGTGAGCGGCCATTGCCGGCAATCCGCGCCGCCGCATTCCAACAGGTCGTAAGCCATGAAGACCGCCGGCACCGCGCGGCGAATGGCGGCGCTGGGCGCGCGCCGGTTCAGCCGGCGTTGCAGTCCGGCAAAGGGCAATGGGCCGTCTCCCCACGCGAGCAGTTCGCCATCCAGCACGGTTCCCTCGGGCAACGCCCGAGCGGCGTCGGCCACTTCCGGGAATCCGGCGGTAACGATCTCCTCATCCCGCGACCAGAGGATCGCCTCGCCCGCACGGCGGAGCAGTTGGGCGCGGAGGCCGTCCCATTTCCACTCGAACTGCCAGTCCGTCACGGCACCGAGCGCCGGCGCCTCGCCTTCGAGCGGCGATGCGAGGTAAAACGGATAGGGGCACGCCGGCTCGCCACCCGGGGCTTCGCCGGACATGAGCCGCGCGAAATGGGCTGGCGTGGGCCGCCACGCGCCCAGGAGCCGGTGGGCCATCACCGCGATTTCCACGCGGGCAAGACGGGCGAGCGCGCGCACCAACAACGCGCGCGAAACGCCGATCCCGGGGTTGCCGGCAAGCAGCTTGTGCCAGAGGAAACGCTGTGTCGGATCCAGCTCGGACCAGGTCGCGCGCAGGATGGCGCGCTGTTCCACCTCGGTCGCCGCCGCGAGCGGCAGCAGCCGTTGTTCGACCAGGAGCGCCAGCGGGAGCGGCGCGGGATGGGGATTCAACGGGAGCAGGAGAGCCAACGCTTCGGCGGGATCGCCAACATGGTCGCAGCATTCCCCGACCAGCCAGGGAGGAAGATCGGCCGCCTCGGCCGCCCACCGGCGCAGGTCAACGGACTTCACCGCACGCTTGAGCCGCTGCCCATAAAGAAACCAGAGCGCCCAGGCGGCATCGGCGGGCGGCGTCGCTCGGAAGTAATCCTCCAACGCCGCGGTCTTCCCGGAAGCGTCGGGCGTGCGGTCGAGCACGGCGAAGAGTTGGGCGAACGCGCGCATGTCGGGTCATCCGCGATGGGGCGTTTCGGGTTCCTCCGGGATCTCACCGACGAAGCGGGTGGCGAGAGCCTCGGCCTGCCAGCCATGCTCGTTGAGCCAGCGGACCAGCGGCGCGGAGGCCCCATGCGTCACCAGCACCCGCGATGCGCCGGTGGCGCGGATGGCGGAGACCAATCCCGGCCAGTCGGCGTGGTCGGACAACGCGAAGGCGCGGTCGGCACCCCGACTTCGTCGCATGCCACGCAGAAGCATCCAGCCCGAGGCGAAAGCTGTGGCGAACTCCCCGGAACCGTCGAGCCAGGCGGGATTCCCGGCGGCCGGCGGGGCAACGACGATCGCCCTTCCGCCGGCCGCCCGGATACTCTCCGGGGTGGCGGGCTGGACGGCCGGCAAACGAATTCCCGCGGCGGCATAGGCGGGGAGGAATTCGCGCACGGCTCGGTGGGCGAGGATGGGTCCGATCGAGGCGTCCAGGCCTGCCAGCAGGCGCTGCGCTTTGCCGAGGGAATAACCGAACAGCACGCTGGTGCGCGCCCGCGGTTGATTGGATCGCCACCAGTGGTTGATCTCCGCGAACACCGAGGCCGGCTCGGGCCACCGATAGACCGGCAGACCGAAGGTGGATTCCGTGACAAACGTGTGACAAAACACCGGCTCGAACGCGGCGCAGGTCGGATCAGGCTGGGTCTTGTAGTCGCCGCTGACCACCCAGACTTCGCCGCGGCATTCGATCCGGATCTGCGCCGAACCCAGCACGTGACCGGCGGGATGGAAGGAGACCTGGACCTCGTTGAGCCGGGTGGTTGCTCCATAGCCCAGCCCGGCGATCGAGGCGTCCCTGCCCAGCCGCACGCGCAGCACTTCGACACCGTCAGCGGCACACAGGTACGAGCGGGAACCGGGCCGGGCGTGGTCGCTGTGAGCATGCGTGATGACCGCCCGTTCAACCGCCCGCCACGGATCGATATGGAAACCGCCGGACGCGCAGTAAAGGCCGTGTTCGGTAACGGTCAGCATGGTTGCGCCTCTTGGTGGCACGGTCCGCTACGAGGCCGCGAGCAGGGCGCGCAGGAATCGTCCCGTGTGCGAGGCGCGGCGGCGGGCCAGGGCTTCGGGGGTGCCGGTGGCGACGATGCGACCGCCGGCATCTCCCGCTTCGGGGCCGAGGTCGATGATCCAATCCGCCTCCGCGATGAGGTCCAGGTTGTGTTCGATCACGAGCACGGTGTGGCCGGCTTCGACCAGGCGGTGGAGCACCGCGATCAGTCGGTCGACGTCGGCCCGGTGCAGTCCGACACTGGGTTCTTCGAGGAGGAAGAGGTTGTGTTTGGCGCGCGCCTCGAGGAGGCCGGGTTGTTCTTTGAGTCGCCCGAGCAGATGGGAGACGAGTTTGACACGTTGGGCTTCGCCGCCGCTGAGGGTGGGGCTGGTCTGGCCGAGCGGGAGGTAGTCGAGGCCGGTGTCGTGCAGGGCCTGCAACGGGCGGCGGACGCGGGGAAAAGCGGCGAAACACTCGAGAGCCTCGCTGACGGTCATTTTGAGGATTTGGGCGATGTTCCTCCCGGCGAACTGGATATCCAGAGTCTCCTGGCTGAAGCGCTGCCCCTGACACACATCGCAGGTGACGAAAGCAGGGGGCAGGAAGTTCATTTCGAGTTTGACGCTGCCGGCGCCTTCGCAGTTTGGGCAGCGGCCCTGGGCGCTGTTAAAGGAAAAGCGGCTGGCGGAATAGCCGCGAAGCCGGGCTTCGGGGGTCTGGGCGAAAAGGGATCGTATCTCGTCGAAGAAACCGACGTACGTGGCCGGGATGGAGCGCGGGGTGCGGCCGATGGGCGATTGATCGACTTCGTGGATGGCGCGTATGGCGTCGGCGCCTTCAGTGACGATGCCGTGCGAGGGAACGGGGGCCACGGTTTGGCCGGCGCAGTTTTCGAGACAGGTGCGCAGGGCCGGAAGCAGGCAATCACGGATCAACGTGCTCTTGCCCGAGCCGCTGACGCCCGTCACGAACACCAGCCGACGCAAGGGAATGCGCACGGAGAGGTTCTTGAGATTGTTCAGGCAGGCCTGGCGAAGCTCCAGGTGCGGATCCGAGGGCTTGACCGGGCGGCGCCGGCCCCGGGACGGGTAAGTTCGCTTTTGGCGCAGGCACTGCCCGGTAATGGAATCCTGGTGGCGCGACAATTCCTTGAGGGTGCCGGCGGCGACCACATGCCCGCCAAGAGCCCCGGCGCCCGGACCGAGATCGATGATGTAGTCGGCGCGGCGCATGGTGGCTTCGTCGTGCTCGACCACCACCAAGGAATTGCCTCGTTGCTGGAGTTGCTCGAGCGTGGCGAGGAGTTGTTCGTTGTCCCGGGGATGCAGGCCAATGGTTGGCTCGTCCAGAATGTAAAGCACGCCGGTCAGATTCGAGCCGAGCTGAGCGGCCAGGCGGATGCGCTGGGCTTCTCCGCCGGAAAGCGTGGGAACGGCGCGGGCAAGCTGCAGATAGCCGAGCCCGACCTGTCGGAGGAATCCAAGGCGCTCGATGATCTCGGGCAGGATATCGCGGGCGATTTGGCGGGCGTGGCCGGAGAGCCGGATTTGGCGGAAGCAGGCATCGGCTTGTTGAATCGAAGCTTGACCGAGGTCCACCAGGGTCGGGCCGCAGGCCAGCCCCACCTTGTCCCCGGGAGTCAGCAGCAAGCGGAAAGCGGGATGACTGGCCGGTCCGAGGTCGAGGCGAACCGCTCTTGAGAAGCGATTAAGGCGCGAGCCGTGGCACTCGGGGCAGAGTTCGCGCTTGCCTTCCTGCCAGCCGAACCACGATTCCTCGATGGCATCGGCGCGGGTGCCGCGATCGACCTCGGGCAGGTAGAACAGTTCGCCGAAGCCGCGGCATTGAGGGCACCAGCCTTGGGAGGAGTTGTAGCTGAACTGCTTGGGGTCGAGGGGTTCGAAGGATTGGCCACATCGTCCGCAAGCGCGCGTTATGGAATGAACGCTTTCATGGCCTGCGTCGTCGACGGCGAACAAGACGCCGTGCCCGAGATCCAGGGCTCGATCGACGAGCTGTCGGGCGGTTTCCGGCCGCATTTTGCGCGCGAGAGCGCCGACCACGATCTCGAGGTCATGCTCCCGAAAGCGGTCGAGCCGCAGCCGCTCCCGGGAGGACCGGATCTGGCCGTCGGCGCGGATCCGGTCGTAACCGTGGCGGTTGGCCCATTCGGCGACCTCGGTATGGAAGCCCTTTCGGTTTCTGACGACCGGGGCGAGGAGGAGGAGGTTGGCGCGCTGCCGCAGCTCCCGTTGGAGGCGTTCGCCCAACTGGTCCCGCGTCTGGGCTTCCACCGGGATCTGGCAATCGGGGCAGTAAGGAGTGCCGAGGCGACTGAAGAGGAGACGCAGGAAGTGATGGATTTCGGTGACGGTGGCCACGGTGCTTTTTCCGCCGCCACGGGAGTTGCGCTGTTCGATGCTGACAGTTGGGGGAATGCCGAGGATTTGATCGACATCGGGGCGGGCGAGTTGGTCGACGAACTGGCGCGCATAGGCGTTCATCGAATCGAGGAATCGACGCTGGCCTTCGGCGAACAATAGATCGAAGGCAAGGGTGCTCTTGCCGGAACCGCTCACGCCGGTGATGACCACCAGGCAACCGCGCGGTATCCGCACGGAGATGTTCTTGAGATTATGCTCGCGGGCGCCCTGGATGCTGATGGCGTCGGGAGTGGGCACCTGGTTGGAACCGTCTGACACACCCCGATACTACCGGCCCGGGGCGGCTTCGCAAAACAGAAGTAACTACTCGTTGATACCCCAGTGCGAGGGCGGAGCGAGACTGGGCGGCGTGCGGCGGAGAATATCGTCCAGAATCCGGGTGCCCTGCGCGGCCCGATTCTGGATGCTGCGGATACCGGGGAACGGCGCCTGCCAGGGTTCGTCATCCAGGCGGGGCAGACAATCCATGGATGCCCTCCGGGCCAGGTTGCGAAGAAAGAGATAGAGCGGCGACGTCGAGAGTTCGGCGCTTTCAGCGTCTTCCGTGAGCACCAGCAGCACGCCATCACCCGGGCTTCTCAAGGGAACCCAGAGTTCAGTCCAGTTGCGCACCTCTTCGGGCAAGTCATCGCGGCAGGTGGCGGAGAAAAGAAGAATATCGGCCTGCGCGGCCGCCTGCGCGGCCGCCTGGGCGATGTCCGAATCCTCGAGGTAACGAAAACGCCACCAATTGAAATCGAAATCGATTTCGGTGCGGAAACCCTGGACGAGATGATGGCACAGGCTCAGGGCGCGCTCGCGGGCGCCGGTATCTTCGTAGACGACGGTGACAGACCACGGGTCGTCATTCATGGGTTGCGCCTGATTATCAGTGAAGGTCTCGCGCGCTGTTCTCATGATCTCTAATCGAGGCTGAACGATTTGTTGTGCGCCGCCCGGCCGGTCCTGCCCTCCCCGGCCGACTACTGCCAAATCTCCGTCCATGAGAAAAAAATGCAAGCGAAAGTTAGCGGCCTTTTTTGGGTGAACGGTCCCGCATGAGACGAATCGGGCAATTCCGCAGGGCAACGCCGGTGTGACTCTTACCGCAGGCAGCGATCACTTCGGATGGACCGACCGCCACCAGTTGGCCGCCCGCATCCCCCGCTTCGGGACCAAGATCGATGATCCAGTCGGCCGCCCGGATCACTTCGAGATTGTGTTCAACCACCAACACCGAATGCCCGGCATCGACCAAACCCTGAAAGACCTCGAGCAGAACCCGGACATCCTCGAAATGCAGTCCGGTCGTGGGCTCATCGAAGATGAACAGGGTGGGCTTGGCGGCCGCCGAATTGGCGCGGCGGAAGTCGGCGAGATGTCCCGCCAGCTTGAGTCGCTGGTTCTCTCCGCCGGACAGCGTGGGGAGAGGCTGGCCAAGACGGAGGTAGCCCAACCCGACCTGCCGCAGCAGTTGCAGCGTCTCCAGCGCCTGTCGGGCTGGTTTGAGGGCTCCCAGCAACGGCAGGATGGCGCAGACCTCATCGGCGGTGGCTCCCAAAAAGTCCGCGATACTCCAGTGCTTGTCGGGCGGTGACGAGCGCCGGCGTGGCGGTAGGCCCGACTTGGACTGAAGTCCGGCAGCGGGGGGTGTGGGAATCGACAGCTTGATCTCGAGGACGTGCGGCCGGTAGCGCTTGCCGTCACACTGGGGGCAGCGAATGAACACATCGCTGAGGAACTGCATCTCGATTTTCTCGAATCCAGCCCCGCGGCACCGCTCGCACTGGCCCTGAGACGAATTGAAGCTGAACGCGCTGGCCTTCAAGCCCTTCTGTCGGGCTTCCGGAGCCTGGGCGAACAACTCGCGAATGGCGTCGAAGGCGCCGGTGTAAACCGCCGGGTTGGATCTGGGGGTCCGACCGATGGGTGATTGATCGACCATGACCACCCGCCCCAGGTGCTCGCAGCCGCGGAGCGTGGCCGTCCCGCTGACCTCAGTGGCCGGGCTGGCCTCGGCCTCGGTTTCCTCGGCCGGCGGCGATGCCGGAGCCTCAGTCTGCCGGAGTGCCGCGCTCAGCAGCGGATGAATGATTTCGCGCACCAGCGTGGTCTTGCCGGCTTGGCGCGGCCCGGGAACGCAGACCAGCCGACCCACAGGCCCCGCGAGGCGCAGATCCCGGCGGGTGGAGCGTCGGGCCTTCGTGACTGTGAGGCT
>JAHDYP010000002.1 GCA_023383055.1 Verrucomicrobiota bacterium
TTGAGAATGACTTCGGGATTCCTGACTATGAACCTGTCACCCTGTTCCGGTCCCCCGGCCGCGGTCCCAGAGGGCGACTGTTGGTTCTAGACTGCGAAAGCCCGATCCCGGGTTGCGTGAAACGTGAGGCGTGAAACGTGAGGCGTGAGGCGTGAGGCGTGAGGCGTGGTTGATGTAATAACCATTGCCTTCGATTCCTCTCGTCGAGCGTAGAAAGCAGATCGTGTCGGTTTTCGGTACATGCCCGAGTTGCGGTTCGACGCTCCCATCGGACGCCCCGAAAGGGCTCTGTCCGCGATGCCTTTGACGGGCGGGTATCGACGAGCCCAGCCCGGGCGATGTGGAAGGAGCGCCCCGGCTTGACGGGCCGCTGCCGGGCCGCCGGGCTGCGGCCTATGTCCGAACCGTCGCCGAGGCCATCCAATATGCGCACGAACATGGAGTGCTGCATCGCGATCTCAAGCCGTGCAACATCCTGGTTGACGCCGAGGATGCGCCGCACGTGACCGATTTCGGCCTGGCCAGACTGATGGAAAGCGGCGCCGACGGGAGGGTTCGTGGGCCACATCACCCAGGGTCCCGTACCTACCGAGGACCCGGCGGTGTCACAGTTCTCTTACCGCGGGGTCGGCACGATCCGCTATTGATTGAGTTACGGAGGATCCTCCTTGATGCATTCGCGGTTTTGTCTGCATGGACACGGCTTAACCGTCCGCGGCCACGGATGTCTCAACCGGGATCCGAGCATGCCGCAGGTAATCACCCAGGCTCTGGCGGCATGGCGCGAGGTTCTCCGCCGCCATAGCCTCGAGGATCCGGTCCTCGGTCATGATGAAACGTTCCCGACGGTATAGCACGTAGGCCTCCCGCAGCTCTCGCGGCGTCAGATTCATCGTCACCAGGTTCGCCCCCGCGCGCAGCCCCCGACCATAAACCTCCCCGGGTCCGGCCAGGTTCAAGGCACTGACCGCGGGAATGATCCAGTCCGGTTGCAGCAACCGCAAAGCCGCCATGCAGTTCAAGGTCAGATCCAGGTCGGCCATCGGCTCCCCCGCCAACGGGGTGTCGGTTCCGGGCACAAACGGGCTCACACTGCACCCGGTGAGCGGCAATTCGGCCGCCAATCCAAGATTCCCCAGCAACCGCTCCTCGCTTTGCCCCGGCAAACCCACGATGAAACCCGAGCTCACAAACCAGCCCTCGTCCGCCAGCAACCGGATGTGTTCGACCCGCTCGGCGAGTGTGCCGGGCGCTTCGTGCCGCTCATAATCGTCGGGGTCCGACGTTTCGAACTTCAAGATGTAGACCTCCGCGCCCGCTTCGCGGAGTTCGCGATAAAGCGCCGGATCCAGTGTCCCCAGACAGACAATGATCCCGAGGGAGGTTTCGCGCTTGAGGATCCGAATCAGCGGCAACGCCACCTCCCGAACCGCTCGCGGGTCTTCTCCCGCCTGCAGACTGACATCCGTGACGCTCCGCGGCCGCCGATGCACCAGCAGTTCAGCCAACTCATCGACGTTCGCCCGATAGCGGTCCAGACCCCGGTTCGCGCGGCGCATTCCGCAATACCCGCAATTCTCACGGCAGTAATTGGAGATCTCCACGACCCCGCGCACGAAGACCTGGCGGCCGAAGCGCGACACCGCCGCCTGCGCCGCAGCCTGGTGAAAAGACTCCTGCGCCGCGCCTCGGAGGCGCAGCATGCGCGGGTCTATGGCCAATCGCTCGCTCAACACCGCGGCATGTAAAGGCACCAGCCCCGGGTCGGGCAATTCCTAAATGGGACCCGGCTTGAATCCGCTTGACCCTCTCACCCACCATCCCCATTTTCCCACCGTGCCAAAGTTACGGTTCCCATTCCTCGCGGCAGTGATGCTCTGCCTGTCCTGCCTGACGGTCGGGGCGGCCTCGCCCGAACAGTCTGTGGTTCAGATTCTTAATTTCAGCCAGCAACCGCTCTGGGATTCCCCCTGGCGCTTTGACCAGGTCCGCCGCGGCAGCGGCACCGGCTTCGTCATCAAAGGCCGCAGAATCATGACCAACGCCCACGTCGTGAGCTGGTCCAAGCAAATCCTCGTTCGCCGTTACCAGGACCCCCGACCTTACCTCGCCACCGTTCGTTTCATCGGACACGACTGCGACCTGGCCCTGCTCGAAGTGGCCGACGAACGGTTCTTCGAAGGCCTCGAACCGCTCGACTTCGGCCCGCTCCCGACCGTCCGTTCGACGGTGGTGACCTACGGCTATCCGGCCGGCGGCGAACAGATCTCCTACACCCGCGGCGTGGTGTCACGCATCGAACTCCAGAATTATGTCCACATCGGCAACCGCAGCTTCCTCTCGGTCCAGACCGATGCCGCCATCAATCCCGGCAACAGTGGCGGGCCGGTGCTCCAGGACGACCTCGTCGTCGGCGTGGCGTTCATGGGCATTCCCGGCCTCGAAAACACCGGGTTCTTCATCCCCCCACCCGTGGTCGAGCACTTCCTCAAGGATATCGAGGACGGCCGGTATGACGGGTTCCCCACCGCGGGCATCCGCATCGTGCCACTCCAGAACCCGACCTACCGCCGCTACCTCGGCCTGAATGGTGACAGCCTGGGCGCGCGCATCGACAGCCTGCTCCCGATCCCCGCCACCGAGGCGGTGCTGCGCCCCGACGACGTTCTCCTGAAAGCCGGCGACTATGAGGTCGGCAGCGACGGCAACGTCACTCTCGATGGCAACCGCGTCTTTGCCGCCGCCGCTTTTCACTCGGCCCAACACGGTGACAGCCTTCCCCTCAGGATCTGGCGGAACCGCGAGACCCTGGAACTCTCGCTGCCCATGTCGACCTATGAGGACGACCGCGTCCTCGGCAACCAATACGACACGCTCCCCCGTTACTTGATCTATGCCGGACTCGTCTTCACGCCGCTCAGCCAGGAATACATGAAAACCCTCGGCCGCGACTTCCGCGCCCTCGGTTACGCCGAACTCATCTACGAACTCTACTACCGCCGCGCCGAAGCCCCCGAATCCGCCCGGCCCGAACCGATCGTCCTTGCCTCCACCCTCGCCCACCCCGCCAACGCCAATCTCCGCTACACCAGCCGGGCGGTCGTCGATCGCATCAACGGCCTCCGCATCGAACGCCTCGAAGACGTCATCCGCGCGTTCGATACCGCTACCAACACCCATCACGTCCTCGAGCTCCTCCCTAACCGCGCCCTGGAAACCGTCGACCGCGCCGCCGCCGACGCCGCGCACCCCGAAATTCTCAAGACTTACGCCATACCCCAGGATCGCCGCCTATGAGACTTTTCCTCTGCGCTCTGCTGATTTGCCTGGTCCCGCTGGCCGGCCACGCCGCCGCCGATGACCGCGGCCACGCCCGGCTCTGGCAGGCCGCCGTGGTCTCCCTCGAAGTCACCCGCCAGCAATACGATCACCTCCAACCCTGGACCCGCCAGGCCCAACCCGTCGCCAAAGTCGGCGTCGTCATCGCCTCACGCCAGATCCTCACCACCGCCACCGACCTCCAGGACCTCACCCTGGTCCGCGTCCAAAAAGGCGGCCGCGGCCAATGGTGGACCGGCGCGCTGCTCTGGGCCGATTACTTCGCCAACGTGGCGCTGATCACCGTCGACGACTCCGATTTCTGGAAGGGCCTCAAACCAGTCGCCCTCGCCCCGCGCCTCAACCCCGCCGCCAGTGCCCGCATCGTCCGCTGGAACGCCGGCAGCTTCGAAATGCGCAAAGCCGAAATCAACCGCTTCGACGTCACCAACCCGGGCTTCACCGATACCGCCCACGTTTTCGCCGAACTCTCCGCCGAACTCGGCGGTGCCGGCTGGGGCGAACCCGCCTTCGATGGCAAACGCCTCATCGGCCTCGTCTTCGCGCAAATCGGCAACGTCTGCCATACCCTGCCGGCTCCTTTCATTCGCTCCATCATCGACGCCCGCGCCAAACCTGGCTACCGCGGCCTCGGTTACTTCGACTTCACCTGGCAACCGACCGTCAACCCCGAGACCCAACGCTATCTCCGTTGGGAGGGACCACCCCGCGGCGTGGTCGTGATCGACGTGGTCGAAAGACCCGGCACCCCCTCCGTCCTCCAACCTCGCGATCTGCTCCTCGAAGTGGATGCTTTCCCCATCGACATCCAGGGCGATTACCTCGACCCCCTCTACGGCCATCTGATGCTCGAGAACCTCGCCACCCGCAATAAATGGGCGGGCGACCCCGTGCGCCTCAAGATCTGGCGGGACGCCCGCGAACTCGAAGTTGACTACCTCCTGCCCGAAGCCCGGAACGCCGCCCGGCTCGTGCCCACCGCGCCTTACGACCAGGAACCCGCGTACGTGCTCCTCGGCGGCCTGGTCTTCCAGCCGCTCACCCGGGATTACCTGCGCAGTTGGGGCGAAAACTGGGAGGAACGCGCCCCGTTCCGCCTCGCCTACTTCCGCAACGAAGAACCCACACCCCGGCGCTCCGGCATCGTCATCCTTTCCCAGGTCCTCCCCGACTTCTTCAACCTCGGTTACCACGACCTCCGCAACCTCGTCCTCGAACGCCTCAACCAACAGCCCGTCCATTCGCTCGCCGACCTCGTCGCCGCCCTCGCGCAAGCCAGTGACGGCTTCCACGTCTTCGATTTCATGAAAGGCGATTCCCTCCAACGCGTGATCCTCGACGCCCACCAACTCGAAGCCGCCACCCGCCGCGTACAGCAAGTCTACGGCATCCAGCAGGACCGCGTGCTGCCCCGCGCTCAGGCCCCGACCGGACCGGCGCCATCAGTGCAAAAGTAACCTGAACACCGGGGCACGGCCCCTGGATCAGTCGCGGAGAGAGGTAGCCGCCACCCAACGCGTTTTTCACATTGGCCAGCCAGTGGCTGGAGAATCTTAAAGCGGCTGTGAAATCGCTTCATATCCCGCAGATTCCGCTCGGACTGCTTTTCCGACTCCCGTTTCAGGCGGTTTGGCCTTGTCGTTCTCCCGGCAGTTCAGCGGTTCCCCGCCACCAGCGCAATCACCCCCGCCACCGCCAGGACCGCCAGCACCGCAAACAGGATCTTAATCCAGCTCTTCGGATACCGCCCCGCAATCGCCCCGCTGTATCCGTTGATCACCACCTGGAACCCCCGTGCCCCGAAGTTGTAGCTCAACAACCAGACCGGAACCAGTATGTGCTTGAAGGTCTGCCCCCGGTAATCCGCGTGCACCCGCAGGTTCCGATGTGTGTCGCCCGGCACCTGGCTGGCGCACAACGAGTGCAGCTTTTGATCCATGACTTCGCGCGCGTGCCGCGCCGCATTCACCAGATCGATCTGATAACGTTCCACCACCCAGCCGGATAAATACCCGGCCTGGTACGGCACCAATTCCTTGGTCGGAAACGGTTCCACCCGCCGGAGCAGATCCGGCTCGACCCCGCGCGATGCCGCCACCAACTCGTCGTCAAAAAAGTGATCGAGCGCACCCGACGACCGCTGCCAGCGGATCTTGCGCACGCGCCGGGTCTGGCGTTTGCCCTGGGCGTCCGTGTAGGACTCCGTCTCGTAATAGTAATAACCGGATTCCGCGGTCCAGTCCGCGTGCACCTGGGCGTCGAACGTCCAATACGGGATATACAAACCCTTGACCGTGTCCGTCAGTGCCGCGTGCTTCAACCGGTTCGGCGCGAACCAACGGCTGCCATACCAATTCCGGATGTTCTCCCGCACGTGCGTTTCGCTGATCTTCATCGGCAGCAGGCTCTCGGGCCGAAACGCCTCCTTCACCTCCTCATGCGCCACGAGGGCCGCCGATCCGCAGAAGTCGCAACGTTGCCCGATCCGCTCCGGGTCAAACACGGAGATGGCCTGGCAACTCTGGCACTTCACCGAAGTCTTACGCGCCTGCCACCCCCGCGCGCTGTCCGGAATCGCCCGCAACGCCGACACCAGATCCAGTTCCCGGATCACGGTTTCGCCCGCCGCGTTCAACTCCTCCTGCCCGGGTGACGTGGTGCCGCAAAAAGCACACACCAACGCTTTCTTGCCCGGATTCCACGTCGCCTCCGCCCCACAGGCCGGACATGCAAACTTCCGTTGGGCTGTCGCTTCACTCATAAACTGGAGCGGCGAGCTACCGCGAGCCCGCAATTCATTGGGCTCATATACACGGCGACATTAGTGATTGTGTAACTCAGGTTCACCAAACCCTCACCCGCCCTGGCGGGCACCCTCTCCCATCCGATGGGAGAGGGCCGGGGTGAGGGCGCGCACCGCGCGGACATTTGATGTTGCGTATGAATCGAGGGCTCGTATAACTCGCCCCTCCAGATCGCCCAATGCATGGGGTGGGCTCTAATGCTTCAAGAACTCCTCCAGCGCCGCCCGGGTGATCCGCCAGGCCGACCCGATCCGCTTCCCCTTCAGCGACCCGTCCGTCAGCGCCGACATCACGTCGGCCTCGCTGACCCCCAGCGCCTGCGCCGCATCCGCCGGACTCAACAATTCCGGCAAGCCCATGCCCCCGCCGGTCGCAGCCGTCGCCGGGGCCGCGCCCGGAGTGGTCTGTCCGCTGCCCATCGCCGCCATCATCTGCTGCCCCATCGCCAGACCCGCGCCCAACTGCGCCGCCGTGTTCGCCATGCCACCGCCCTCACCCCCTTTGGTCATGGACTCCGCCATTTGGAACTTCACGTAGTCGTTCAGGTTGCCCACCGCCGCCATGCTCGAACGTTTGTCGATGGCTTGCTCCACCTCCGGCGGCAGTGACACGTTTTCGACGATGAAACTTGGGATCTCCAGGCCGTATTTCAGGCTCATGACCGGATTGATCGCCGGCAATAATGCCTCGCCCAGCTCCGAGTAACGCGCCGCCACATCGAGCACCGGCACCTTTGCCGTCGCCAGGGCGTCGCTGAAAACGCTCACCACCCGCGAACGCATCGTGTCCGCGAATTCATCCAGCCGGAACTGATGATCCGTCCCCGCCACTTCCTTCAGGAAGAGCTTCGGATCCACAATGCGGAAATCGAACGTCCCATACGCCCGGACCCGCACGATCCCGAAATCCGGGTCGCGCATCATGATCGGGTTGGCCGTCCCCCACTTGTTGCCGGTGAACAACCGCGTGTTGACATAATACACGTCCGCCTTGAACGGCGATTCGAACCCGTATTTCCACCCTTTCAGCGTCGAGAGAATCGGAATGTTGTCCGTGGTCAACGTGTGTTTCCCCGGCCCAAAGGTGTCGCCGAATTGCCCCAGATAAATGAACTGCGCCACCTGCGATTCCCGCACAATCAACTGCGCGCCCCGCTTGATCTCCTTGTCCTCGTCCGGAAACCGCCACGATAACGTGTCACGCGAATCGTCCTGCCACTGGATGATTTCGAGAAACTGCGTTTTGAGATAATCCATCAGGCCCATAGCTTCACCATTCCTTTCCCGCGGGTCCGTCCCGCTGGCGTCGCACGTTAGTGATTCTCCAACCCGGGCGCAAGGTCGAATCCGGGCCGGGAATCCGCTCGGGCGACGCGACCGTTGATCGACCGTTGCTTCCCGGAGGTCGAGGGACGGACGCCTGCGCGCCGTATACACCGCTCGATCCAGCCCCTTCCCCTTTTGGTGATTGAGAACCCACTCCAACTTCGATAACCATTTCCTGCCCGTATGATCCATCCCGACCCTCACCCGACCCCCGCCGGCACCAGCCTTCGTTCGACAGTCGCTACTCTGTGCTTTATCCTCGGCCTGCAGTTCTGGCCGGGTTGCACACCTCCACCCCAGGACACTCTCCAGGGTTACATCGAAGCGGAATACGTCTATGCGGCTTCACCCCTGGCCGGAACTCTGCATACCCTGGACGTCGCCCGCGGTCAGACCGTCGACACCGCCTCGCCACTTTTCACCCTGGAACACGACGCCGAGCTTGCCGCCCAGCGCGAAGCCGAACATCGACTCGCCCAAGCCCGCGCCCGACTCGATGATCTCCGCCAGGGCAAACGACCCTCCGAAATCGCCGCGCTCGAGGCTCAACTCCAGCACGCCCGCCAATCGCTCAAGCTCGCCCAGGCCGAACTCGACCGTCGCGTCGAGCTCCTCGATAAAAAGGTCATCGCGACCGAGGAATTCGAACGGGCCGAAACCCAACGCGACCTCGAACAGGCCCGCGTCGAGCAGTTGCGCGCCGAGATCGAAACCGCCCGCTTGGGCGCCCGCGCCGACGAAATCCGCGTCGCCGAGGCCGAGATCGAGGTCCTGACCGCCGCGCTCGCCCGCGCCCAATGGGCCGTCGAGCAGAAACAAGTCAACGCCCCGACAAACGGTGTCGTTCACGATACCCTCTACCGCCCCGGCGAATGGGTCGCCGCCGGCTATCCCGTCGTCGTTCTCCTTCCTCCCGCCAATCTCAAGGTCCGGTTCTTCGTCCGGCAAGATCAGTTGCCCAAACTCACACCAGGTCAGAGCGTTTCCGTCCATGCCGATGGCGCCGCCGAACCCTTCCCCGCCACCATCAGTTACCTCTCCACCCAGGCCGAGTTTACGCCACCGGTCATCTACAGCCGCGAGACCCGCTCCAAACTCGTCTACCTGGTCGAAGCCGTCTTCCCCGCCGACCTCAGCCAACAACTGCGGCCCGGCCAACCGGTGGAAGTAAGAAGTAAGAAGTAAGAAGTAAGAAGGCAGAAGGAAGAGATCTCAAATCTCAAATCTCAAATTGAAGCCTCCCCCAGAATCGGTCATCGACGTTCAGGGCGTTACCAAGCGCTTTGGGGATCGCACCGTGGTGAACCGCATTGACCTGCGCGTTCTGCGTGGCGAGATCTTCGGCTTTCTCGGCCCCAACGGCAGCGGCACATCCACTTTCCTTCGCATCCTCTGCGGCTTGCTCACGCCCGACGAGGGGTCCGGTCGCTGCCTGGGACACGACATCCGTTCCGACCGTGCCGCCATCAAGCGCGAAGTCGGTTACATGACCCAGCGCTTCAGCTTCTATGAGGACCTCACCATCCAGGAGAACCTCGACTTCATCGCCCGCATCTACGCCGTCGCCAACCGCGCCGCCGCCGTCCGTCAGAGCCTCCAAACCCTCGGCCTGACCGAACGCGGCCACCAACTCGCCGGCCAGTTGTCCGGCGGCTGGAAACAGCGGCTCGCCCTCGCCGCCTGCCTCATCCACCAACCCCAACTCCTCCTCCTGGACGAACCGACCGCCGGCGTCGATCCCAAGGCCCGACGCGACTTCTGGGAACAGATCCATCGACTCGCCGCCCAAGGCCTCACCGTCCTCATCACCACCCATTACATGGACGAAGCCGAACGCTGCCACCGACTGGCTTACCTCGCCTACGGCAATCTCCTCACCCATGGCACCGTCGCCGAAGTGGTCCAGGGCGCCAACCTCACCACCTACGAAATCTCCGGCCCCCTGCTCCACCGCCTCGCCGACCAACTCCGCGGCCAACCCGGCGTCGAGCAGGTTGTCGCCTTCGGCAATACCCTCCACGTCAGCGGCCGCAACGCCCTCCAACTCCACCAGAGCCTCGCCCCCGCTCGATCCGATCCCTATCACTGTCGAGCCATCACCTCCGGCCTCGAGGACGTCTTCATCAGTCTCATGGACACCGCCCGCGACAATTTCAGATGAAGCACCACCAGTTCAACTTCCAGCGGTTCTGGGCCATCGTCGCCAAGGAATTCATCCAGATGCGGCGCGATCGCCTCACCTTCGGCATGATGATCGGCATCCCCATGATGCAGCTCATCCTGTTCGGCTTCGCCATCAACTCCGATCCCAAGCACCTGCCCACCGCCGTCCTCAGCGCCGATCACAGCGTCTTCGCCCGCAGCTTCGTGAGCGCCTTGAAAAACAGCGCCTACTTCGATGTCCGGCACGAACTGCACTCCGAGGCGGAGCTGGATCGGGTCCTCGACCATGGGGAGGTGCAGTTTGCCATCCAGATACCCGCCGATTTCAGCCGGCGCCTGCTGCGCGGGGAGCGCCCCGCCCTGTTGCTGGCTGCGGACGCCACCGATCCCGCGGCTTCCGGCGGTGCCATTGCCGCGCTCCATCTCCTGGTCGATTCAGCCTTGAACCACGATCTCAAAGGGCCACTCCAGAAGCTCCGGGCCAGTCCCGGTCCCATCGAACTGATCATTCACCGACGCTACAACCCCGAGATCATCACCCAGTACAACATCGTCCCGGGCCTCATGGGGGTTGTCCTCACCATGACGATGGTGATCATCACGGCGCTGGCGATTACCCGCGAACGCGAACGCGGTACCATGGAGAATCTCCTCTCCACCCCGGCCCGCCCGGGCGAAGTCATGATCGGAAAAATCGTCCCTTACATCATGGTTGGTTATCTCCAGGCCATCCTGGTCCTCCTCGCCGCCCGCTACCTCTTCCAGGTGCCCGTCATCGGCAGCGTAACCCTCCTCATGATCGTCATCCTCCTGTTCATCGCCGCCAACCTCGCCGTTGGCATCACCTTTTCCACCCTCGCGCGCAATCAACTGCAGGCCATGCAAATGTCGTTCTTCTTCTTCCTGCCGTCGATTCTCTTGTCGGGCTTTATGTTCCCCTTTCGTGGCATGCCCGTCTGGGCCCAATACCTGGGCGAGATCCTGCCGCTTACCCATTTCCTGCGCATTGTCCGCGGCATCCTGCTCAAGGGCAACGACCTGTCCGATATCGCCCCCGGGTTGTGGCCGATCGCCCTTTTCCTCGTCGCCATGCTCGCCCTCGGCATCCACCGCTACCGCCAGACCCTCGATTGATTGGCCGGAAGCGCCTCCGAGCGAGTCCTTCCGGCTATCGCTCCACCTGTGCGGGGCCCGGACCAGAGGACGGCGGCGGTACCGTAACCGCACGAGTCTCCGGCAGCTTCCGCACCGCCTCCGCGATCGTCGTCACGCTCCGCAGGATAACCTGCGCTGCCGCCGGATCCGGTATCTTCAGTCCGTATTGCTTGTCGAGCGCCACGACCAACTGCAGTGCATCCACCGAATCCAACCCCAGGCCTTCCGGCCCAAACAAGGCCTGATCATCTCGAATCTGCTCGACCGTAATCTGCAGCATCAAATTATCGACCAGGAGCTTCTTAATCTCTGCTTTGAGCGTCGCGACGTTCTCCATAATTCCGTGCCGTTTTGTCACCGTGCATTCCCGGGATCGAGCCTGTGACGGATCAGGCTTCGCGACAAGCCCGAAATCCGAAACCGCCTTTTCACCCAGTCCGACGGCTCACAACCGCTGGATTCGCACCCCGGTCGCTTGCTCATTGCAGCCCACCAAACTCACCGTCGCCGCCTCATGCAGCCCCAGGCTCACGGCATCCACCGCCAGCACCGATTGCCAGGCCGCACTCGCCACGAATCCTTCCCCCAAATGCCTTCGCGGCGACCACCGCGCTCCCGTCCAATCCCGCCAGACCCGCAGCTCCGCACCATCCACCCGGGGTGCCTCCCGCAGCCCGTCGCACAACAGTTCCCCCTTCGCCATCGCCGGCAACTCCGCCCGCATCCTGCCGATGCACTCTTCCCGGGACACGCCGCGGCGATACAGTTGGGGTGAGGTGACGGCGGTGAGGCTCGTTCCGCCGCACCCGGATCGATCCAGTCGAAGGTAAAGCGCTCCGGCCCCTTCACTCAAAACCACCCGTTCCGAAAACAGCCTCATGGCATCCGCCATCGTCCAGTCAAGCTCTTCCGCTCCCACCACAAGACAACCGTCCACCTGCTCCTGACACAACCAGTCTGCTGCCGTGGCGAGTCCCACCCCAAATGACCCCTGGTCACCCACCAGCGTGTAATTCGGGCCAGTCGACCGCAACAGGGCCGCCAAATGACTGCCCGGAGCGTTGAATACCGTCTCCGGAAATAACATGGGACTGGCCAGCGTCGGCTGATGCAGGACCTCATCGTAAAACCGCCGCGAATAGGTCACACACCCGCACATCGTGCAGATCACCACCCCCAGCCTCAATCTCCCCGCGATGACCTCCTCGCGATCATCCCCCAATGCTTCTATCGCCGATGCCACCACAAACTGCGCAATCGAGGGCGCCCGCCGCAACCGCGCATCCCCCAGACAGCCGGGCCGCGGATTCGGCTGAGGCACCCGCCGCACGCGCAGGGCTCGATCCCAACCCGGCCGGCTCAATTCCTGACTCGCCAACGGCCGCTCCCCGGAACCTGCCCCCCGCAACGCCGCGATGCCCCAACCCGCCGGACTGACCGCACCTATCCCCTGGATCAATACGCGTCTCACAATCCGCTCCGGAATATCAAACTGGCGTTCGATCCGCCAAAGCCAAACGAATTCGAAAGCACCGCCCGCAACGCCGCTCCTCGTGCCTGCGTGACCACCGGGAACTGACAGATGGGATCGATCACCTCCGTCGTCGTGGTCGGCGGCAAAAAACCCTCCCGCAACGCCATTAAACACACCACCGCTTCTACCGCCCCGGCCGCCCCCAACAAATGGCCCACACTCGATTTCGTCGAACTCACCGGCAAGCTCCCCGCCCGCGCCCCCGCCCAGCGGTTGATCGCCGATGCCTCGGCGGAATCGTTCAACACCGTCCCGGTCCCGTGCGCATTCACATAATCGATATCAGCCGGCCCCAAACCCGCCGCCTGACAGGCCGCGGCCATCGCCGCCAGCGCCGCCGTCCCTTCCGGGTGCGGTTGCGTCAAATGATGAATGTCCGTCGCCATCCCGTACCCCGCCACCACGCCGAGAATTTCGGCGCCCCGTCGCCGGGCGCCACTGGCAGTCTCGAGCGCCAGGATCGCCGCGCCTTCGCCCAGGGCCAGCCCGTCCCGCCGGGCATCGAACGGCCGACAAGACGTCGGCGACAGCGCTTGCAGAACGTCGAATCCGGAAAAAGTAACTTGCGCCAGGCCATCGTAACCCCCCGCCAACGCGCGCTCCGCCCGGCCGGCCCGAAGCAGGGACCACGCGTGACCGATGGCGTTGGACCCGGACGCACAGGCGTTCGAAATGATCGTCACGGGGCCGTTGAACCCGAATGCATCCAACAAATCCATCGCCTGACGTTGCGCCTGATAGTGAGTCGCCCGAATCGACTGCCCCCGAAACCGGTGCGGTGCCTCCAGCGCCTGCCGGTAGTAAGCCTCACCCAGGGTCATCCCCGCGCCCGTCGTCCCGAGCACCAACGGCAGCTCCGCCTGGGCTTCCCATCCGCTTTGACGCCATGCCTCCTCCGCTGCCAGTAACAACATCCGCGCCCCTCGATCCATCCGCTTCAGCTGTTTCGCTTCCAGGCGCGTCACCGGCATCACGTCGGGCAGATCCACCTCCGCCGCCCGGCTCACCCGACGCCCCGTCACGTCCAGCCAGGTGACCGGACGCAGCCCCACTCTTCCATCGCGGAAACCCTCCAGATTCCTGGCCCAACCCACCCCCAAAGCTGTTACCACGCCCGCCCCGGTGACCACGATGGGCTCTCCGGTCTGTGTTGGTTGCGGTGGCGGAAAAAGCACAGCCAATAAGTGTCGTTGACCGCACCTTAGAAGACCCGCCGCCCCAACGTCAAACCCGCGTTCACTCCGCCGCCTGCTCTTCGAAGGGATACTCCAGCTCGTGCGGCGGCGGGTCATCCCCCGCCCCAAGCAGGTAATGCTCAAACCACTGCAGCATCCGCAATTGGTAATCCAACCGCGCCGCGGCCCGCGCATTCCCATGACCCCCGCCCGGATAAAGCACCAGCCGCACCGGCGTCTCGGTCCATGTCTTCAGATACCGGTACAACTCCAGCGACTGGCTCGAATGCACGCGCGGATCATCCTTGCCGTGGAGGATCAACAGCGGCGTCCGGCTCTGCCCCGCATGCTTAATCGGACTTCGTTCGAGGAAAAAGTCCCAATCGTCCCAGGGCATTTTGCGGGCGTGCACCAGGCTCATCTCCCCAGGAATATCCGTCGTGCCGAACTTCGAGATCAAATCGCTGATCCCCACAAACATCACCCCCGCCGCAAAATGCTCCGTCAACCGGGTCGCGCACCAAGCGGTCGCGTACCCGCCATAGGATCCTCCCGTCACCCCCACCCGCCGCTCGTCGGCCAAGCCAACCGCAACCAGATGCCGCACCGCGTCCACCAGATCGTCGAACTCCTTGCCCGCATAGTCCGCTTGACCCAACTTCGAAAAGTCCACGCCCCGACCCGTGCTACCGCGATAGTTCGGATAAAAGACCGCAAAACCCCGCGCCGCCGCCACCTGCCCCGGTCGCGCATAGGACGTCTTCCACCCGTTCGATTCGTGCGCCTCCGGCCCGCCATGCACCGACAAAATGAGCGGATACCTGCGGCCAGACTCTTCGTTCAAGGGACGAATCAGAATCCCGTCCAGCTCGAGTCCATCGCGCGCCACATAGCGCACCGGCTCCTGCGACGCCATCCGCACCCCGCTCAGCCAGGCATTGTGATGCGTCAACCGCCGCAGGCTGCCATCCGGCAGGCTCACCCCGTATACTTCCTCCGGATGGCTGGCATCCTGGGCAATGACCGCCCCCGTCCGCCCATCCCGACTCAGGCTGATCCGTCCGAACACATGCCTCCCCACCGGCAACAGGCTCCGTCGACCCGTGCCGTCAATCGCTACCGAATTCAATACGTTCCAAACCCCCTCCTCACCCACATAAACCAGTGTCCGATCGTCCCGCCAGGCCATCGACCAGATGTGACCCTCGTAGTTCGGCACCAAGTCCCGCACCGCACCACCCCTCCGCTCAACCATCACCAGCCGGCCTTCCCGCGGATCGTGCTCGTCCTCCGCCGCCACCAAGGCCAGTTGCTCACCCCCGGGACTCCAACGGAACATGCCGATCTTCCCCGAAGTCGCAACCCGCCCCACCACCGCGGCGTCGTCTACTCTCACCAGCACGACCCGTTGCTTCATCAGGCTGTCATCGACCAACGACGTGGGCGCCATCGCCACCGCCAGCAACTCCCCCCGCGGATCCCACGCCACCGCAAACGCCGAACCCTCCAACTCGAGTGCCCGTGGTTGAGCCTGCTCCGTCTGGACCGCCCAATCCTCCGCCGGTTCGGTCACGCTCGCCACCCACACCCGGACCGGACGCCAGTCTTCCTCGTAGATGTTGGCCGTGAACCCTTTCTCCCTCCGCTTTCGGTCCCGCGCAGCTTCCGTTTCCGTGGCCAAAAACGCCACCCGCCGACCGTCGGGACTCCAATCATATCCGCGGATTCCCGTCTCATGGGTGAGCACCCGCCGCGCTTCACCGCCATCGATCGGGATGACATAGAGCGAGGTCTCCCTGTCATCGCCCCGCTTCGCCAGGAATGAGATGGCCCGTCCGTCAGGCCGCCACGCCACCTGGGTGAGGTTCACCTTGCCGGTGACGAACCCGCGCGATTGCCCCTCCGCGTTCACAGCGTGCAACTCCTGCCATGCCGGCCCGTCCTCGTCGACAAACGGCTGGCGCGGCACGGCCAGCGTGTAAGCCACCGCACTCCCCTCAGGCGATATCTCCGCCGAAGTCACCGCCCGCAACCGCGCCACCTGCCCGGGCGACAACCCCTCCCCGCTCTCCCAGGCCCCTGCCGGCGTCATCCCCCACATCACCCCCACCCACAACCACACCGCAGACATCCCACGCACCCATCCGCGCCATACCCCTTCTCGTCCATTCGCCATCATGTGTTTCCTCCGACTCTTCAACCCGGGTTCTTCTCGTGGCTCTTTCCCGGCACCAACTCAAGGCCGAACCGCCACGTAATCCGACAATACCGGGCCCGTCGTCGCCCGTCGGACCTGCTCGAGTCCGGCCTGGGCCAAAGCTTCAAGGATTCGCTCCGGCGGCACGCAACCCGCAATCGTCGCCCAATAATAGTCCATCATCTCCCCTGTCACCCGGCTGCGACCACTGATCCGGGCCAGCACCGGGAAAAAGCGACGCATGTAGAATGACAGTAACGCACACCCCCAACGAGAACGTGGCCGCGATATCTCCAGGATCAATACCCGGCCGCCCGGTCGCAACACCCGGCGAAACTCCCCAAACAACAATCCCAGATCTTCCACATGCCTCAGCGCATACCCCATCACCACCTGATCGAACCGGCCGTCCCGAAACGGAAGGCTCTCCCCCAAACCCTGCACCAGCCGAACCCGCTGACTCCGCCGGTTCTCCTCCAGCATGCCCCGGCTCGGATCCAACCCCACCACCGACTCCTCCGGCACCCCGCACTCCATGATCGCCCGCGCCACCAACCCGGTGCCGGTCGCCACATCCAACACCCTCGAGGCCGCCGTGATGCCGGCCCGCCGCAGGGCATACCGCCGGTAGCCCCGGTCGGTTCCCAGCGACATCATCCGACTCACCCAGTTGTACTCCGGCGCTCCCCGGTCAAACAAACCCTGCACATAGCGCGCCCGCTCCTCGGTGCTTCCGTAAAACCCGCTCAACGTCCCATGCGGCGCCAGCGATCCGCCTCCTCGCGTGGTCATCTAATCCACCCGCTTGATCTTCAAATCAGTCTCGAGGACCTTGCCATCCTCAGCCGAGATGATCACCTCGCCGATGCTGACCTGGCGATTCGGATTGTTCAGTTTCGCCGCCCATAACTCCACCCGCCAGATCGGCAGCTTCTCGTCGCCACCGCCCTTGCTGCCCGCCCGCTCCAGTTTGAGTTCCGTCGCCTTGATCGTCAGCCGTTCCAGCATCGGCTCTTTCGTCGCAATCTCAATCGCCTGGTTCGAATCGATCTTGAGCCGGGCCCGGTCCAACGCCGCATCCCCGCCGCCCATCTTTTCGAGCATCCGCATCGGGCGCTTCACCTCCAGCTTCTTGCCCGCTCCAAACTTCACCTCGGTCGCGTCGAACGTCGCATCGCGATCGTAATACACCACATACCAAATGTTCGGCGTCAGGCCACCCACGGATTTCTCCGACCGGATCTGCACCACCCGGTTCCGGGCATCGACCCCGACATGCTCGTTTCCGGTTTCAATCAACTGAAATGCGGTCGGCTCCTCGGCAGCCTGCACCCCAATCCCAAACGACATCCACGCTGACACCGCCAGCGTCACCATCCACTTAAACGGTCTGATCATGCCCGCACCATAACTGGCTCTCCCCCCCTTTTCAACCGCTTCCCTCGAAACACTCCGCCCAGCCTCAATTCTCCTCCGGTGAATCCGTCTCCGTTAGTGCCCCGGGGTAAACCGCCAACGGCAACTCGCCCCGCCGGATCAGCTCCTGCAAATCACGTATGATCGTGCGTCGCGCCACCCGGAATTGCCGCGCCAACGCCGATATGTTCGGCCGCTCCCCCGATCGCCCCAATTGCTGTCGAATCTGTGTCTGACGGCTCAATCGGTCGGTCGAACGACTCAGCAACTCCTGCGCGTCCACCCGCTTGGACCGTTCCAACGCGCTGAACCGCCTCACCACTTCCGCTTCACCACACTCCGCCAGCGCCGTCTCCACCGTCCGCGCCAACTCCTCCAGGTCAACCGGCTTCGCAATACAATAATGCGCCCGCCGCGGCCCCTGCAGCGCGTCAAGCTGCTGCTGCGCTTCCAACGCCCCGGACACGATGATCACCGGCACGTAAGGCAATAACTCCCGAAACTCACCCAGGTAATCCAGCCCCTGCTCTCCCCGCGCCAGGATATGATCGAGAATGATCAGCTGCGGCTGAAGTTGCGCGAGGTCTTTCATCGCGTCGCTCGCCGTTGTTGACCGAAACAGCGTGTAATCCCCAAGCGCCTCCTCATACAGCTCATACTGCAGGTCGTCATCCTCAATAATCAGGATCCGTGCGGCACTCATCGTTCTCTCGCCACTCTAAACGGTGTCCGCGCCCCGCGGTCAAGCCCGGCTTCGGTTGGACACACCTGCCACGACCCGCCCCCCACGGCGCCTCGATAGCGACGCCCCGCGCTCATGATCGCCTGGCCGCCCCCGCCTCCAGCACCCCTTCCACCTGCGGGATCAACAGGCTGAAAGCCGACCCCCGACCCAACTCGGACTCGATGCGAAGCCCCACTCCCAACTCCTTCGCGATCTCGTATACCATGCTCAAACCTAAACCGGTCCCGCGACGGGTCGAGAATGCCTTGGTCGTAAAAAACGGCTCGAACACTCGAGATTGCACCTCCGTCGGAATTCCGTGCCCCGCGTCGATCACGTCGATTCGGGCATAGGCTTCGGCAGGGGCCGGGGCCAATACCAACTCCGGCGGCGCCAATGCCGCCGTCGTCACCCGCAACCGGATCACCCCTCCCTCAACACTGGCCTCCACGGCGTTGAAGACCAGGTTCAACAGCATCTGGCGTATCAACGGCGCCACCGTCCGCACCACCACCGGCTGCGACCCGACTTCACACTCCAACGACGCCCGCGACCCAACCTGGTCCGCCACCAACCGCACCGTCTCACCCACCAACTGATTCAAATCACACGGCTCCGCCGCCAGCGCCGCCCCCCGACTGAACCCCAGCATGGCCTGCACGATGCCACTTCCCTGTTCCACCATCGTCCGGATCCGGCTCACCCGCGTCCGGATCCGCTCGCGGTCATCCAAATGATGCTCGATGATCTGGGCGGATCCTTTGATGATCGAGAGAATGCTGTTGAAATCGTGCGCAATCCCGGCCGCCAGCGTCCCCAATGCCCGCATCTTCTGGCTGTGCAGCAATTCCCGGTTTGCCTCCTGCAATTCTCGCGTCCGTTGCTCCACAATCCCCTCGACCTCCGCATAGCTCCGCCGTAATCGCAAATGCCGGTTGATCGCCAGCCACGCCAGACAGCCCGCCACCAACAGCCCGCCTCCCGTCACCAGCAGAATCCGCGGCTCCGCATACCAGGGCACAAACGCCACAAACTCCCACACCACCGGCTCCAGTTCCTCGTTCCGATTCCGATCCATCGCCCGCACCGCCAACCGATGCTGGCCTGCCGTCAGATTCGTCAATACGACCTCCCGCGCCTCGCCAAATACCGACCAGACGCCGTCGTCCAACCGATGACTGAACAGCAACCGCCGCTCCGGCGTGTAATGCCAGCGGTCCTGACCACCGTAACTCACCCGATACTCACGCGTCGTCGGCGTCTGCCGGGAAGTGCCTCCCGCAAAAAAACTCACCGGCGCATCCAAATCCGCTTCCCGGTGATACCTGAATAACCCTTCCCCCGTCGCCGCGTAAACCGTCCCCTCCCGATCCGGCAAGACATCCCGCACCTCCACACCTGGAAAACTCTCCTCGGGCCCATAGTCCATCCAAGCCTGGTCCGCATACGAAAACAGACCCGACTCCGTCGCCACCCAGACGGTGCCATCCCGCGCCACCCGCAACGATCGCACCCGGCCCAGCCCCGATCGCCGCACCTGAAAGCCCCGACCGTCGTACTCCACGATCATCCCTTCCCCACCAAACCAAATCTTGCCTCCCGCAATCGCCAACACCGCATGCATCGTCCCCTCCGGCGCGCCTTCCATCTTCTCGAACCGACCCGACACCGGGTCCCATACCGCCAACCCCTGCGTCGACCCGAGCCATATCCGGTCACCCGCCAAACCGTCCACAAACTCCACCCGCTCCAGTTCAATCTCCGCTTCCCCTTCGTCCGGCCAGCGGCTGAACCCGGATCCGTCAAACACCTCCACCTGTCGGCCCCCTCCCGCGTCGACGGTCTCCAGAAACACGGCGCCGGGCCTGGCCCCGCCCAACACCCGTACGATGCTTCTGCCCTCCGGATGTTCAACCGTATGAAAACGCTCGTTAACCAGCTCGAAAATCAATGCCCCGCCAGTCGCCCCCAATACCCACACCCGCTGTCCCTCCAGCCACTGCACCAGCCTCGGCCCCAGCCCCGACAGCCTGAATCCCTCCGGCCAATCCCATGCCCGCCATCGACCGTCGCGCCCCAGATACAAGCCCGACGGCGAAACCATCCATACCCCTACCCCGCGATGCTCCGCCATCCCCAGAATCTCCATCGTTTCTCCCCCCGCCCCCGCCGGCCTCCGCCAGGTCTGTGGAGCATGACGAATCAGCCCCTCCGACGTTGCCAACCAAAACACTCCTCCCGGCTCAAAAGCCGTATCGATAAGCTGCGCCCGGGGCAACCCGGGGACCCCCACCACCTGCCAGCGATCACCGGAAACCGTCTCATACAAGCTCCCGCGCGCCTGTGCCCAAAAACGTTCCCCCATCCCGCGCCACGCCGCCCGAGTCCCTTCCGGCGCCAACTTCGGCGGCTCCCAATCCTCCCCATCACACACCAGAATGACGCGCTCACCTCCCGATGCCCTCTCCCCCACCACGACCAACTTGCCCTCGTCATCTTCAATGGGACGACCCAATCCCTCAATCCCCCAGGCCGGGTCCAGCAATAACTCATGCCATACGCTGTCCGCCGCCAATAATCGAGCCGGCCCCGGCAACCTCGCCACTCCACCCGACCCCACCACCCACGCCCCGCCATCGCGCGATTCAACCAGATCCGTGAAACTCCTCAAACCTGTGGCGGTCACCGAGCGCAGTTCAACCGTCCGTCCCGATGCCGGGTTCACCTTGATCAACTGCTGCGGCAGCAGCACCAACACGTGATCCCGCTCCGCCGGCAATACCGGAATCGGCCGCAACATCCGCAGCGAGTTCGTCAGATGTTCATCCCGAATCCCGTCCACCGGATAGACTGCCCATCCCTCACGCCTGAACTCCGCCAGACCCACCTTGTGCAGCGACCAAATCTGCCCGGATCGACTCTCCCACACCGGAAACCGATTCTCCTCGAGCCCCGGAATCTCCCGCACCTGGTAACCGTCCAGCCAGTTCACCGATGCCACCGCCGGATGCCGCACCCAGGTCTGCCCCCGGGGACTCACCGTCACCGACAACACAAAGTCATCAGCCAAACCGTCGTCCTGCCGGTACACCCGCCAACGCGACGATTCCTGCCCCCACACCCGATCGCCAGCCCCCCACACCAATCCCCACAGCACTAACATTAATCGCCATCCATTCCCCGACCAAGATGGCCATCTTCTCATACCGCATCCCATCCCGCTCCTGAACGCCCACTTCCCAACACGCCGGCTCAGGGGCTTCTCAACCGGTAAAACCTCGTCGCCGCGTTCGTCCATGTCGGATCCACAAACACCACCGTGGGCGCGTCCGCGACGAAATTCGTCAGATTCAACCAACTCGCAAAATCAGCCGATACCTGCACCGTCAACGGCTGGCCCATCGATAGCCCCGTGATTGTGAACTGAAATCCATCCGGCCCCATCCCTTCCTCCTCCAGCATGATTTCCTCACCCACGATCGGCGCGGGATTCAATACCGTGCCCAACTCACCCACCACCACGGTCGTCTCTCCACCGGAGGCTATCCCATACAACCATCGCGATATCCCCGTCTCGCTCTCCACCCAGTCAATCCCGTCAGTCGAAACCAGGATCAACCCGCCTTCACCGGCCGCCAGGAATCCAAACTCGTTCGTTCCCACCGCCCTCAGATACTGCGAACGCCCGGTCACCCGCAACACCCAGTCCACCCCGTTGGTCGAGGTCACCACCGTCCCGTACTCGCCCACCGCCACAAATTGACCATGCCCATACGTCACGTCGAACAACCAACGATTCGTCCCCGAATCCCGCGCCTCCCAATCCCAGCTGTTCGTCGAGCTCAGGATCGTACCCTCCGAACCCACCACCACATACTGGTTGGTCGTCGCCGCCACCCCCCACAGCCAACTGCCGCTCCCTGAACTGCGATTCGTCCAGGTCACCCCATCCGCCGACGTCACGATCGCCCCCTCATACCCCACCCCCACAAAACCCGCCTCACCCCAGGCAACGTCCTCCAGCCAGTTGGTCGTGCTCGACTCTTGCACCGTCCACTCCGCCCCGTCCAACGAGGTCATCACCAACCCGTCCGCTCCTACCGCCGCAAAGGTGTTGTTCCCAAAGCCCACCCCATAGAGCCAACCCCCTATCCCCGGGTCTTCCGGACGCCAACTCACCCCGTCAGCCGAGACCAACACCGTCGCCTGATCGCCCACCGCCACAAACCGGCCCCGCCCATAGACCACGTCGTTCAATCCCTCGCCGGTCCCGGCAGGGCGCTGGACCCACGCCGCTTCACCCGCTTCCAGCATGGGCTGAAGTACAGGCATCCCGAATCCGCCCAACCACCCGGCCAGGCCCAAATGCATCAAAAAACGAAGGTTCATAAGCCGATGACGCCCACAACGTAGCAGCGTAGAACGCTCTTTTCCAAGATCTTTCGAGCCCGCCCCCCCCTCCGGCGAAACACTGAAACAAGTACTGGCGTTTTTAAATGTTTCTGTTTAGAAGCATGGGCTCCGCGGCACATGCAAGCATACCAGATCATCGATGAAAACGTTCCTCTCTAAAGATATCCGCAACTTCGCGATCGTCGGCCATGCCTCCGCCGGCAAGACCATGCTCAGCGAGTGCATGCTCGCCTGCGCCGGCGTGATCAACCGCCTCGGCAGCGTCGCCGCCGGCTCCACCGTCTCCGATTATCACGCCGACGAGAAAGACCGCAAGATCTCCATCCACGCCTCCCTCCTCCACGCCGAATGGCTCGATAAAAAATTCAATATCATCGATACCCCGGGCTACCTCGATTTCATCAGCGAAGGCCTGGGCGCCCTCAGAGTCGCCGACTTCGCCCTCGTGGTCGTCAATGCCTTCCACGGCATCGGCGTCGGCACCGACCAGGTCTGGAAATACGCCACCCAATACGGTATCCCCAAGGTCATCGTCATCAATGGCCTCGACAAAGAACACGTCGACTTCGAAGCGTCCCTCCAACTGATCCGCGCCCGGTTCGGCGACCGCGCCTTCCCGCTCGCCATCCCCGTCAACGCCGGCCCCGGCTTCAACCAGGTCCTCGACGTCATGCGCAGCGAAGTCATCACCTACCAAACCGATGGCTCGGGCAAGTATTCCGAAGAACCCGCCGCCGGCGATCACAAAGCCCGCGTCAGCCAACTCCATTCCCAACTGATCGAATTCATCGCCGAGTCCGATGATTCGTTGCTCGAAAAGTTCTTCGCCCAAGGCGGCCTCTCCGAAGAGGAGATGCGCGCCGGCGTCCACCAGGCCGTCCAGAAACAATCGTTCATCCCCGTCTTCTGCACCTCGGCCGAAACCAACGTCGGCGTCGCGCGGCTCATGGATTTCATCGCCAAATACGGCTCGTCCCCCGTCGACCGCGCCAAAATCGAGGCGATCGATGCCAACGATAGCCCCATCAGCATCGCCCTCGAACACCCCGAACCCGTGCTCTACGTGTTCAAAACCATGAGCGAAGCCCAGTTCGGCGAACTCTCCTTCTTCCGCCTCTACGCCGGATCGGTCCGCGTCGGCCAGGACCTCTACAACAGCGACCGCAAAATCACCGAACGCTTCGGCCAAATCTACGCCCTCAACGGCAAGAACCGCGTCAGCGCCGAATCCCTCAACGCCGGCGACATCGGCGCCACCGTCAAACTTAAAGACACTCACACCGGTAACACGCTCTGCAATTCCAAAAACCCGGTCACCCTCCTCAAAGTCCAATACCCCAAACCCAATATCCACGCCGCCCTCCGCCTCAAATCCAAAGGCGAAGAAGACAAAATCGCCACCGGCCTCTCCGCCCTCCACGAGGAAGATCAGACCTTCCTCTATAAAGTCGATTCCGAACTCCACCAAACCGTCATCTCCGGCCAGGGCGAACTCCACCTCCAGGTCATCGCCGCCCGCCTCCGCTCCCGGTTCCGCGTCGACTTCGATCTCATCGAACCCAAAGTCCCCTACCGCGAAACCATCAAAGGCCGCGGCGAATCCAAATACCGCCACAAGAAACAAACCGGCGGCGCCGGCCAGTTCGCCGAAGTCTGGATGCGGATTGAACCCAAAGAACGCGATAGCGGCATCGAATTCACCGAGTCCCTCACCGGCCAGAATGTCGACCGCACCTTTGTCCCGTCCGTCGAGAAGGGCGTCGCCGCCGCCGCCCGCGAGGGCATCCTCGCCGGCTATCGCATCGTCGATCTCAAGGTCGACTTCTACGACGGCAAAATGCACCCCGTCGATTCCAAAGACATCGCCTTCCAGATCGCCGGCAAAGAAGCCTTTAAAGAGGCCTTCCTCGCCGCCCGCCCCTGCATGCTCGAACCCATCTGCGTCGTCGAAATCCGCATGCCCGACGAATGCATGGGCAATGTCATCGGCGACCTCTCCAGCCGACGCGGGAAAATCCTCGGCATGGACAGCGCCGACGGCATGCAAATCGTCCGCGCCAACGTCCCCCAAAAGGAACTCTACCAATACTCCACCGTACTACGCTCCCTGACCGGCGGACGCGGCCTTCACACCGAGGACTTCAGCCACTACGAGGAAATGCCCAAGGAACTCGAAGCCAAAGTCGTTGCCGAATCCAAGAAGGCCAAAGAGGAAACCGCCCAAGCCTAGCGCCATACCTTCTCCCACCTGGTTAATACACCCTTGGCGTCAAAGGTGAGTCGCAGGTATTGTCCCGACCGGCCCGAACTGACGCTCTGCCCAACCCCCACCCCGCCGCCTCTCCCGTAATATCCCGTTCCCACCCCGAAGGACATGGTCGACCCCGGTTTCAGGAACCACTCGGCCACCTTCGTTCCATCACTGAGCTCCGAAGATCGCTCCGGCGGTCCCATGTCCAATACCGCCTGATCGAATACGTAGCCGCCGACCCGACTGTCCCAGTCCACCTTCGGCGTCGAGGCACAGCCCGCCAACAACAACACCAACCCAAACACCGCGGCACCCATCACTGCCGCCCTCCATGATCGCTCCTTCAACATGCCCAAACCCTAACCCAAGCCGCATCCGATGCCAACTCTCCCGAATCCGGGTGACAGGTTGAAGCTCTGCTCAGGTCTCGCCAGGGCCTGCTCCCGCAAAGCCCGCGGCGACTCACAGCTTTCTTCCGTTGAACCGCGATGTTACATTCGCCTCCACCATGGCCTCGATTCTCCTGGCAACGCTTAACGCCAAGTACATCCATGCCAGTTTCGGGCTTCGCTATCTGCTGGCGAATCTCGGCGAACTTCAGCCTCGGGCCGACCTGGCCGAATTCGACCTCACCCAACGCCCGATCGACATCGCGGAAGCGATCCTCCAGCGAAATCCTCAAATCGTCGGTTTCGGCGTTTATATCTGGAATGTCGCCCCCACTCACGAGGTCATCGCCATTCTCCGGCAACTGCGGCCAGACCTGAAAATCATCCTCGGCGGCCCCGAAGTCAGCTACGAAACGGATCGCCAGCCCATCGCCGCCTGCGCCGACTACGTGATCACCGGCGAGGCGGATCTGGCTTTGCCCCAGCTCTGCCGTCAAATCCTCGCCGGCACCCCGCCCGGCACCCGCATCATCCCCGCCCCACCGCCCGACCTTGCCCAATTGCGGCTGCCCTACGACCTCTACACAACCGACGACACGGCCCATCGGATCGTCTACGTGGAAGCCTCGCGCGGCTGCCCGTTTTCCTGTGAGTTCTGTCTCTCGTCCCTGGACATCCCGGTGCGGCAGTTCCCGTTGCCGGCGTTGCTCGAGGCTTTTGCGCGATTGCTGGATCGAGGTGTGAACCAATTCAAGTTTGTCGACCGAACCTTCAACCTCAATCCGGAGGTCAGCACGCGCTTGCTCGAATTCTTCCACCGCCATTACCGTCCTGGTCTGTTCCTTCATTTCGAACTGATCCCCGACCGGCTGCCCGAGGCCTTGCGGGATGGCATCGCCCGGTTCCCACCCGGAACCCTCCAGTTCGAAATTGGCATTCAAACCTTTAACCCGGTCGTGAGCGAACTCATCTCGCGTCGCCAGGATGTCGACCGACTCGAAGCCAACCTCCGTTTCTTGCGCGAACGAACCGGGGTGCACATCCACGCGGATCTTATCGCCGGCCTGCCCGGCGAATCCCTGGAGAGCTTTGCCGCCGGGTTTGACCGCCTGCTGGCCCTCGGCCCGCACGAAATCCAGGTTGGTATCCTGAAACGGCTCCGCGGCACGCCCATCGTCCGTCACAGTCAACCGTTCCAGATGCTCTATTCACCCGATCCGCCCTACGAGATCCTCCAGAACCGCCACCTCGATTTCCCTACCCTCCAGCGCATACGCCGTTTCGCGCGTTACTGGGATCTGGTTTACAACAGCGGCCGTTTCATCCATACCGCCCAGCTGATCTGGTGCAACCTTTCTTCCGCCTTTCACGCCTTCATGAAGTGGAGCGATTGGCTTTATCAAGAAACCGGCCAACGCCACGGCATCGCCCTGAATCGTCTCGCGGAATTGCTCTTCACGTTCCTGACCCAACGCCGCGCCCTGGAGGCGGACCGCGTCGCCTTCGCCCTTCGTTCCGATTTCGCCCGCTCCGGGCGATCGGATACTCCACCCTTCCTGCGATGCCCCGCTGCCGCGCAGTCTCCAGCGCCGACCCCAGGCATCGGGTCGCGTGTTAAGGATCTCACACCTCCGGACCTCCCGGCTTCCCCTCCCCGGCACACGCGCCGTCAACTCCGACACCGGCCCGGATAGCCCGCCGGCATCGATCCTGCCACCGTCCCCACACTCCCCATGAAAACCGCCTCCGTGCGGACGTTCCGATGCCCAAGCCGGTGATGCGGGATTTGCTTCAAGCGTGCCGAACGCTCGAAACCTCAGCCAACTCCACCCACTGTCGTGACTCGGCTGAACGCATGGCCGCGTCCATGGCCACTTGAACCCGGACCCCGTCGTGGAAACTCGGCACGCAGGGACGTTGATTGCGGATGGCATCCACGAACTCCCAGGCCTGGTCGTAGCGAAACGTCACCAGCGGATCGCCCACGTGCGGGTCCCGGAGACTTCCCGGCCAGCGCCAGAATGGTTTCGGCACCGGGATCGTCTCGAGTCCCGGCCCGCCCAGCTTGCCGGTCTGGAGCGAGTTCCAGTTCCCGGTGCTGAACACGAACGAACGTTCGCTCCCGTTCACCTCAACCAGGTCAAGACTCCGCCAGCTTTCGTTTCGGCCAGTCGCCAGTTTGCTGCTCTCCAGCACCCCGGTCGCCCCACAGTCGAATTCGGCCATGATCGCCACCCAGTCGTCGAGCTCGCTCGGCTTTCCCATGCGGACGGCGTGAAATCGTCGCAGGCCCGCCACCAGACGTTTCATCGGTCCCACCAACAGGTGCGCGAAATCGATCCGGTGCGAGAGCATGTCGCCCAATTCACCGCTTCCGGCCAGGGCGCGCAGCTGTCGCCAACCCAGATCCCGGGTCCCCCAGTCCTGCAAGCGACAGGACCGGTAATGATACAAATCACCAAGATCTCCCCGCTTTGCCAGGTGCGCCAGATACCGCATGGCGGGTACAAAGCGGTACGTGAAGGCCGTCATGTGCCGGACATCCGCCGCCTCGGCCGCCTCGGCCATGGCCCGCGCGTCCGCTGCGTTCAAGGCCAGCGGCTTTTCGCAAAGCACGTGCTTGCCCGCCGCGATGGCGGCCAGAGCGATCTCCTTATGGGTATGGTTCGGGGTCGCGAGAATCACCGCGTCCACATCATCCCGCCGGACGATCTCGAGGTAATCGGTCGAAACGACTTTGGCGCCGGTCTGCTGCCGGGCGCGTTCGAGCGTGGCTGGAACGCTGTCGCAAAGCGCCGCCAATCGCGTCTCCGGACATAGGGCCAATCCCGGCAGATGATTCTGCAGGGCGATGCCGCCGCACCCGACGATGGCGAACCCGAGAGTTTTCATGCCCAGTAAACCGGCTTCAGCCGGCTCAGCCGATCAACTCCCAGAGCGTGATGCGCGGCGGCTCCGCCAGCAACTGATCCGCCTTGCCAAGAAACGCCTTCAGATGCGGCCGGCCCAGATGATCATCCAGGTGCTGCTTGCTGGTCCAAGTCTCGTGGAAAAGAAAACTGCCCGGGTCGTCGGTCGCCTGGTGCAAATCGTAGTTGATGCATCCGGGTTCCTGCCGCGTGGTCGGAATCAACGCCAACAACTCGCGTCGCAAGTTCTCCTGCTCTCCCTGTTTGGCCTTCAGATGGGCCACCACCGTCAATGGCTTGCCGCTCATGGCCGCATCATCCCGCGCCCTCGGTCAACTGGCAATCCCGATTTGCCCGCTGCTCGCCAGTTCGATCGATCGGACGGCGACGACCAGGCGCCAGCCTCGACGTCGCCGACCCGAAGAATGGCGGCCACGGTCGACCGACCGCGGCCACAGCGCTCAGCCCGCGAGCTAACCCAGTTTCGGCATGGCCGTCCAGTTGCCCTGGCTCCCGCCGCTCTTCAGGCAGGTCTCGATGAAGGCGATGCCCATCCAGCCGTCCTCGACGTTCGCGTACTTGGACCCATCACAGGCGAACGGCTCGCCGGCTTTCCATTTCCGAATGTCGGCTTCGAAACAGCGATGCAGCCGCGCGAACGCGTCATGGAAAGCCTCGGGATGACCCGGGGGAACCGTCGGCTCGGCCATCAGATCAGCCGGCATATCCTTGGGCAGGAAACCATCCCCGGGACTGACCGCGCCGCGCCAGTAGACCCGGTCGGGCTGGTTGGACAAATGCACCGTGAGACACTCGGGCTCTTCCTGCCGCCAGATCAACGTCCCCTTGGTGCCATTGATTTCGATCCCGAGATCGTTCTTGTGTCCGATGGCGATCTGGGTCGCGCGGACGAGCGCTTTCCCGCCGTTGCTCAATTTGCAGTAAATCGTGAAATGATCGTCCAGCGCCCGGCCTTCCACGAAGGTTTCGAGCTGCGCGGAAACGTCGGTGACATCCAGCCCGGTCACGTAGCGCAACTGCATCAGCGCATGGGTGCCGATGTCGCCGCCACAGCCGGAACCGCCCGCCATCTTGGGGTTGGTGCGCCAAACGGCCTGTTGAACGCCGGTGGCCTCGACCTTGGTCGCCAGCCAGCCTTGCAGATAGTAGGAGTCCACCCAACGCACGTCGCCGATCAACCCGCTGCGCACAATGTATCGAGACAACCGGCTCGTCCAATGCCCGAGATACGTGTGCGCCACGCCAAACGGTATCTTGAGCGATCGCACGGTCTTCACCAATTCGGCGGATTCCTCGAGCGTCACCGTCAGCGGCTTCTCGCAAAATACCGGTATGCCCGCCTTGAGGGCTTTCATCGCCGGATCGAAATGAACAAAATTCGGGGTCACAATCAGCACATAGTCCAGCCGCTCGGCCGCCGGAAGCCCCGCCTGCGCCGAAATCATCTCGTCGTAGGAACCATAGCCCTTGATCGGGTACGGCCAATTCGCGGCTTCCTCCAGCGCAATCTTCGGGTCGGGAAACAGCGCGCCCGCCACCACCCGGCGCGTGCCGTCGAAGTGGATCGCTTTCTGATGAGGATTGACGATGAACGCGCCTCGGCCACCACCGATTAGGCCGACATTGAGGGGTTTATTGGCCATAAGATGAATCACTTGGATTGTTATACCGCTTTTCGTTTTGTCCCGCGGGGATCCCCCGCGGGATCTCCCAACGCTCTCGGATTGAGGGGGTTCACCCTAAATCAAAGGCGCTCCCATTCAAGTATTTTCGTGCCGCATTCCAAGAATGGATGTTGAATTGGCGCAGGTGAATCCTATAGTCACCAGTAACTTGTGGGCAGCCAACCCAGTCCGCCAGCTGTCGCCCCGGCGGTCTGCCGACGCCGCTCGTGATCGAATATGTTGATCAGCGTCCTGAAATCTAAAATCCATCGGGCCATCGTCACCGCGGCCTGCCTCGACTACCAGGGCAGCCTCACCATCGCCGAGGATCTCATGGCCCGCGTCGGGTTGCTGACCTATGAACGCATCCTCTGCAGTAACCTCGCCAACGGCCAGCGCTTCGAAACCTACGCCATTCCAGGCCCGTCCGAAAGCGGTGCCATCCAACTCAACGGCGCCACCGCTCACCTCGGCAAGGTCGGCCATCGCCTCGTGATCATGAGCTTCATCCAACTCGCCCCGGATACGGCCGCCCAGTGGCACCCCAAGATCATCGTCCTCGGCGAAAACAATGCCATCATCAATGAACGCGGTCTGTGACTCCCCGCCACCATGCACCTGACTGCCGGTGAAGTCGCCCAACAGCTCGGCGGCACGGTGATCGGTGAGACCACGATCGCCCTGAACAGCTTCGCCCAGGCCGACAAAGCCAAAGAAGGCGACCTTACCTTCGCCGAAAACCACACTTACTTCACCCGCGCCGACCAAAGCGCCGCCTCAGCCATCCTCGTCGACACGGATTACGGACTGAGCCGCAAGACGTTGATCCGTGTGCCCAACGCGCGCATCGCTTTCGCCAAAGCGCTCGCCCTCTTCTTCCCGGAACCCGAATTGCCCGCCGGTGTGCACCCCAGCTCCGTCATCGCCGCCACCGCCCAGGTGGATCCAACCGCCTGCGTGGGACCTCATTGCGTGGTCGGCGAATCCGCGCAGATCGGGCCGCGCGCCGTTCTGCACGGCGGCAACCACGTCGGCGCCCACTGCGTCGTGGGCGAGGCGTCTCAGCTTTACCCCAATGCGGTGCTCTACGCGCGGACTCAGGTGGGCCGCCGGGTTCGAATCCACGCCGGATCAATCATAGGCTCCGATGGTTTCGGTTACGTCCTGGATAACGTTCAACATCGCAAGGTCCCGCAGGTCGGTCAGGTGATCATCCATGACGACGTCGAGATCGGCGCCAACGTCACCATCGATCGCGGCGCGCTCGGCCCCACCACCATCGGCCGCGGCACCAAGATCGATAACCTCGTTCAGATCGCTCACAACGTCACCTTCGGTGAGCATTGCCTGGTGGTGGCTCAGGCCGGCATCGCCGGCAGCACCAAACTCGGCAATTACGTCACCCTCGCCGGCCAGGCCGGCCTCGCCGGCCACCTCAAACTGGGCAATCGCGTCGTCGTCGCCGCCCAGTCCGGCGTCATGCACGATATCCCCGACGGCGAGAAGTGGTTTGGTTACCCCGCCCAACCCGACCGCCAGATGAAACGTCAGATCCTCGCTATCCAGCAACTTCCCCAACTCCTCCGCCGGGTGGCTGAGCTTGAGAAAGCCCTCAACGCCAGGAAAGTCAGCGCGTAAGCGCCGTAAATCGCTATTGACTTGCCGGGGACCTTTGTTACTTTCACCGCTCCTTATCGTTGGATTTGAATGAAAACCTATCTGCCCAAAGTCGATCCGGACCAACGCAAGTGGCACGTGATCAATGCTGACGGAGTTGTGCTCGGCCGCCTCGCGGTGCGCGTCGCCGATGTCCTCCGCGGCAAGAACAAACCCGTGTTCACCCCGCATCTGGATACCGGCGATTTCGTTGTCGTTATCAATGCCGACAAAGTCGTCCTCACCGGGAACAAAGAAACTCAGAAAACTTTCATGTCGTATTCCGGCTGGAAAGGTGGCGAACACTACCGCACTGTGGCCGACGTGCGCGCCGCTCATCCCGAACGGCTCATCACGCATGCGGTCAAAGGGATGCTCCCAAAAAACCGGCTGGGCGCGCAACTCCTCACCAAACTGAAAGTCTACGCCGGCGATCAACACCCGCACGAGGCCCAAAAACCGGCCCCCATGACGGCCGCCAACTGATCCACCCCGCATGAACGCAGCCAACGAATTTCTCGGCACCGGTCGTCGCAAAAAGGCCATCGCCCGCGTCCGCCTCGCCCAAGGCACCGGCACCATCACCATCAACGGTCGCGCCTTCGAACAGTATTTCCCGCTCGAATCGTACCGCACCCAGGCCAGCCAACCCCTCGCAACCACGGAGACCGCCTCTAAGTTCGACGTCCACGTCAACGTCGTGGGCGGCGGACCCGCCGGACAGGCCGGAGCCGTCCGACACGGCATCGCCCGGGCCTTGCTGGCTGTCGATCCTGCCTATCGGCCCGCCCTGAAGGCCGAAGGGCTCCTCACCCGCGATCCGCGCTCCCGCGAACGCAAGAAGTACGGTCAGCCCGGCGCCCGAAAACGATTCCAATACAGCAAACGCTAAAATCCGCTTTCCGCTCTCAGCGCCCCGCCGGCCGGACCTCTGCCGCGGGGCGTTTTGCTTGGAGCCAGCCCTCTTGCCTGTGCCCAATCGGTTCTCTAATCTATCGCGATGAAATCAAGACGCGCTGCCGTCGTAGGTGCCTCAGGATACTCCGGCGAAGAACTGGTTCGACTCCTCCTGCGCCACCCGCACTTCGAGTTGACGACCGTAACCTCCCGCCAAAGCGCCGGGCAGACCATCGCCCAGGTCTTCCCGAAATTCGCCCATATCCCCGCCGCCCGCGAACTTCGGTTCACCGAGCCAAAAGCCGAGGACATCGCCCACTCCGCCGAGGTGGTTTTCCTGGCGCTGCCGCACGGTCTGGCCACCGAATTCGCCCTGCCCCTGCTCGATCGCGGCTGCCAAATCATCGATCTGAGCGCCGATTTCCGCCTCCGCAGCGCCGCGGTTTATCAGGAGTTTTATGCGCATGCGCATCCGGCGCCCGAATGGCTCCCCAAGGCCGTCTACGGCCTTCCGGAAGTCTACCGCGATCAAATCCGCCAGGCGCAGCTCATCGCCTCGCCCGGCTGCTATCCGACCAGCATCCTCCTGCCCACCTTGCCGCTGGCGCGCGCCGGACTCATCCAACCCGATCAGATCATCGCCGACTCGCTCAGCGGCGTGAGTGGCGCCGGGCGAAAAGCGGAGATCGATTACCTCTTCTGCGAATGCAATGAAAGCCTCCGGCCCTACGGCGTGCCCAAACACCGGCACCTCTCCGAGATCGAAGAACAGCTCTCGCTCGCGGCCGGAATGTCCGTCACCATCCAGTTCACGCCGCACCTCATCCCCGTGAACCGCGGCATCCTCACCACGCTGTACCTGGCCCCCGCCACCAACGCCCATGGCCCGAATGCCACCGCGTTCGCTGATCAGGTCGCCGCCTGTTACCACGCCGCCTACGATCACGAACCCTTCGTCCGCCTCCTGAAGGAAAAGGCATTGCCCGACACCAAAAACGTCGTCGGCACCAACGTGCTCGAACTCGCCTGGCGCGTCGACCCCCGCACCGGCCGGCTCATCGTCATGAGCGCTGAAGACAACGTGATCAAAGGTGCCGGCGGCCAGGCCGTCCAAAGCGCCAACATCCTCTGCGGCTTCCCGGAAACCGCCGGGCTCATCTGATCCAACCACGCGCCCTGAACCCTGCCTTCATGAAACCCAAAATCACTCCCCTCCCCGGCTCCATCGTCGCCCCCCGCGGCTTCCTTGCCGCCGGCGTGTTCTGCGACATCAAACGTCTCGGCACCGGCAAAGGCTCGGACAAAGGCATGAAACGCGACCTCGCCCTGATCGTCTCCGAGGTCCCTGCCAACGCCGCCGGCATGTTCACCACCAACCAGGTCTGCGCCGCCCCGGTCAAACTCTGCCGTGAACGCGTGGCCACCGGCCTGGCCCAGGCCATCGTCGTCAACTCCGGAAACGCCAACGCCTGCACCGGCAACCGAGGCCTGAAGGACGCTCGCGCCATGGCCGCCCTCCTCGCCAACGAACTCCATGCGCCCCAGGAACACATCCTCGTCGCTTCCACCGGCCGCATCGGACTCCCCCTCCCCATGCCCAATGTCCAGCAGGGCATCCGCCATGCCGTCACCCTCCTCGGCAACGAATCCTCCGATGCCGCCGCCGCCGCCGAAGCCATCCTCACCAGCGATACCAAACCCAAAGCACTCGCCGTCGAATTCCAGCTTGGCCAACGCCAGGTCCGCATCGGCGGCATCTGCAAAGGCGCCGGCATGATCCAGCCCGGCATGAGCCCCTCCGGCCAGCGCCCCGCCTCACTGCCCCGACACGCCACCATGCTCGCTTTCCTGACCACGGACGCCGCCATCGAACCGCGCACGCTCCAACTCGCCCTCCAGGATGCCGTCGCCCAAAGCTTCAATCGCATCACCGTCGATGGCGATATGAGTACCAATGATACAGTCCTGATCCTCGCCAACGGTCTCGCCGAAAACCCTTGCCTCACGCTCGCCCCCGGCGCCCGGTCGCGACGCAAACCCACCTCCCTGGCCCGGCCGACCCCTCCCGACTCCAGGGATTTCGCGACGTTCCAGACCGCCCTCAACCATCTCTGCCTCGAACTCGCCAAAATGATCGTTCGGGACGGAGAAGGCGTTCACCGGGTCGTCACGCTCCGACTCTCCGGGGCAAAAACCCAAACCGAGGCCGACACCGCGGTTCGCGCCGTGGCCAACAGCCCCTTGGTCAAGACCAGTTGGCACGGCGGCGACCCAAACTGGGGAAGGATCATGGACGCCCTCGGCTACAGCCCCGCCACCATCGTCGAGGACCAGATCGATATTGGTTATAGCGCCCCCGGCAAAAGCCGGATTCTCTGGAGCGTGCGACGCGGCCAACCCACCAAGGCCAGTTTCGCCGCCCTCTGCCGCGCGGTCGCCCCCACGGAGTTCGATCTGCACATCCGCCTCAACCTTGGCCCGGCCGGCGCCACCCTCTATGCCGCGGATCTCACCGAGGCCTATGTCGAGTTCAACAAAGGCGATGTCTCCAATCCCGCCTCCCTCGGCGGCTGACCACCTCCGTTGGCAAATCCGAAATATCCAATCCCAAATCCCAAATGCTTAATCCCAAATCCGAAATGGGGTGAGGAGGTTCGTCCAACCATCCTCTCGTCACTCGATTTCTCTTGCCCGTCCGGCTTCATGTGTCTTGCCTATCCGTCATGCAGGATCTGATCGCCAAAGCCCAGACGCTCCTCGAAGCGCTCCCCTACATCCAGAAGTTCAGCGGCGCCACTTTCGTCATCAAATACGGCGGCAGTTTCATGGATTCTCCCGACCCCGCCGTCCGTCAGGGCGTCGCCCGCGACCTCGTCTTCCTCGAAGCCGTCGAAATCAATCCCATCGTCGTCCATGGCGGCGGCAAAGCCATCTCCCGCGCCATGGAAAAAGCCGGCCTCAAACCCACCTTCGTCCAGGGCCAGCGCGTCACCGACGCGGCGACCGTCCAGGTCGTCGATCAAGTCCTCTCCCGCGAAATCAATCCGGAGATCGTGGAGACCATCAACCAACTCGGCGGCATGGCCCGGGGATTCGCCGGCACCGATATCTTCACCTGTCGCAAACTCTGGCTGGCGGGCCCGCAGTCGGAGCGCGTCGACCCCGGCTATGTCGGCGAAGTCATCGGGGTCAATACCGCCCCGCTCCTCGAATGCATCCAGCGCGGCATCACCCCCGTCATCAGCCCGACCGCGCGCGGCGACGACGGCCAGATCTACAATTGCAACGCCGATGTGGCCGCCGCCCAGGCCGCCATCGCCCTCACCGCCCGACGCCTCGTCTTCATGAGCGATGTTCCGGGCTTGCTCCAGAACCCCCGGGACCCCGCCACTGTCATCGCCCATCTCCGTTCCCAGGAGGTCAGCTCCCTCAAACAGGCCGGCATCATCGACCAGGGCATGATCCCCAAAGTCGATAGCGCCGTCGCCGCCATCCGCAGCGGCGTCGAGAAGGTCTCTTTCGTCGATGGCCGCGTCCCACACGCCGTCCTCCTCGAGATCTTCACCGACGCCGGCATCGGCACCGAAGTGGTCAGCTGACCCGTCACGCCCGCCGTTCCCGGATCGCCGACAGAATCTCCGCCAACACTTCGCCCTTCGGCTTCGCCCCCTGCGGCCCCTTGCCGTGCAATCGGACACTGACGTTGCCCGCCTCCATGTCGCGCGCCCCGATCACCAGCATCGTATGCACCCGCGACGTCTCGGCATCGGCGATCTTCGCCTTGATCGGGTTCGCGCTGAAGTCCCCCTCCACCCGCACCATGTTCGCCCGGAGTTCGGTCACGATCGGCTTGGCGTAATCCACCAGCGCCGTGTCGTCGTTGAGGGTGAGTACCCGCACCTGCTCAGGCGCCAGCCAGAGCGGAAAATTCCCCGCGTAATGCTCGATCAGAAAACCAATGAACCGCTCGTGCGTTCCCAATGGCGCCCGATGGATGCATAACGGCGTCTTGAGCGCATTGTCCCGATCCTTGTATACCAGACCGAACCTGGCCGGCACCGCGAAATCCACCTGGTTCGTGGCGATCGTAAACTCCCGCCCGATGGCACTCCAGACCTGGACATCGATCTTCGGCCCGTAAAAGGCCGCTTCATTCGTGACCTCGACGTAATTGATCCCGCTTTCCTGCAACACCCGACGCACCAGGTCCTCGGTCTTGAGCCACAGCTCGGGTTCATCGACGTACTTCTTGCCCAGGCCCGCTTTCGCGTGGGTGCTGAACCGCATCTGGTACTTCTCGAGTCCGAAGACCTTGAAATACTTGAGGTACATGTCGTTCACGGCCCGGAACTCATCGGCGAACTGCTCTTCCGTGCAGTATATGTGCGCGTCGTTCATGTTCAACGACCGCACCCGCATCAACCCGAACAACTCACCGCTCTGCTCATACCGATAACAGCACCCATACTCCGCCAGCCGCAACGGCAGATCCCGGTAACTCCGCGGCTCCGCCGCGAAAATCCGGTGATGATGCGGACAGTTCATCGCCTTGAGATAATAGCGCTCTGGCACGAGCGCCGACCGGAACAACGACATTTCACCAAGTTTCTGGAGCTTTCCCTCTGCCTCTTGTCGCTCGCTATCGGGCCGCTTCTGCATTCTCCGGCTGAGTTCCTTTCCCAAGTCCATCCCGGGAGGGAACTTGCCACACCACTCACCGTCCCACTCCGGAAAGATCTGCCGAAAATAGTCGAACTGGCTTGTCTGGAGTTGCGTCTCGGTCTCGGTGAGTTGCCGCTGTTGAGCGCCCTCTGCCCGCAATTCCATCGGCGGAAACATGCTCTCCGCGTAATACGGCAGATGCCCCGAGGTCAGATACATCCTCTCCTTCGCCAAATGCGGCGTGCGCACCCGGACATACCCGGCCGCAAACTCGGTCTCTTTCGCGAGTTTCTCCAGTTCCTCGACCAGCACCGTGCCCTTCGGCAACCACAACGGCATCCCGGGCCCGGTGTATTCCGCGTCCATGAAAAACAGACCCATCTCCTGACCGATCTTGCGATGATCGCGGCGTTTGGCTTCCTCGAGCATCTTGAAATACTCCTCGAGCTGGGTCTTGTTCTTGAACGCCGTCCCATAAATCCGCTGTAACTGCGGGTTCCTCTCGTCGCCCTTGTAATAGGCGCTCGCCACGCTCGTAAGCCTGTAGGCGCCGATGTTCCCGGTGCGCATCACGTGCGGCCCGGCGCACAAATCGACAAAATCCCCGCTCCGATAATACGATATGGGCTCGCCCTCCGGAATCTGGTTCAACAGGTCGAGCTTGAACTTGCTCACCTGGCCCGGTCGCTCGCTCAACCCGCCCAACCGCCCGCTCCGCGCGTCGATGATCGCCTGATCCCGCGTCACCACCACCTTCTCGAATACATGGTTCGCTTTGATCTCCCGCTTCATCTCGGCCTCGATCGCCGGAAAATCCTCGGGCGCAATCCGGTGGTCCAACTCGACGTCGTAATAAAACCCGTTCTCGACCGGCGGACCGTAGGCAAACTGCGCGTCCGGCCAGAGCCGAAGAATGGCCGTGGCCATCACGTGCGCGCACGAGTGCCGCAACCGCTCCAGCTCGGTCATCTGCGCCCGCTGTTCCAGACTCTTGCGTTCCGATCCGTTGCTTTCCGCTTCCATAAACTGCCGATCGTTTCCCGGGGGGTTGCCCAATAAAAAACGCCTCGAACCGTCAGTCGGAGGCGTTGGCGTTCGCAGGCGTCTTGCCGCGAACGCTACATCGTCGTCTCGTTGTTCTCACCGCAAAACACAGCACGAGCTTATGCCGACGCGCCTCTCCCTGGCAAATCGATTCTCCGGCGCGGCATTACAAACCTGTAATCCTCCCGAAAGCCTCCCGTCACGATCCTCGGGTCAATTACCCTCGAGTGCTTGATGCGACATCAAAACCGTGAACGCCTATACGAACCAAGAAAGGACTAACCAGCCATGAATGCTCCCCAACATCCCCCATTCCGAAACCGAATCGCTCTGGTTCTCGCCATCGCCACCCTCGGCGCCGGCGGCGCCTGGGCCGTCAACCAGACCCTCGATGACCACGCGCTTCAGCTCAAAACCGTCCAGCTCAGCATCGACGACCGCCCGCTCCCGCGCGAGCATAAGGACAATAGTTACGCCCACGTCATCCAACGCGTCGGCCCCAGCGTCGTCCAGATCGATACCACCGCCCAAATCCAACCCGCTGCCCTGCCCGACTTTCCCGGCTGGAACCATCCCTTCTTCCGGCGGTTCTTCGACGAAAGCGCGCGCCCTCAGCCGCGACGCGAAATGCCCCGCCAAAGAGGCATCGGCTCCGGCGTCATCGTCACTCCGGATGGCTATATTCTCACCAACAATCACCTGGTCGAAAACGCCGATTCGGTCAACGTCACCTTCCCCGACGGCCGCCAACTCGAAGCCCGCATCGTGGGTAAAGACCCAAAAACCGATGTGGCCCTCCTTAAGGTCGATGCCGCGGACCTCCCTTACGTCACCATGGCCGATTCCGATCAACTCGAAGTGGGCGATCTCGTGCTGGCCATCGGCAATCCCTTCGGCATCGGCCAGACCGTAACCATGGGCATCGTCAGCGCCACCGGCCGCGCCACGCTCGGACTTGACTATGAAGACTTCATTCAGACGGACGCCGCCATCAATCCCGGCAACTCCGGAGGAGCCCTAATCGATACCGCCGGCCGCCTCGTCGGCATCAATACCGCCATCCTCAGCCGTTCCGGCGGCAACCAGGGCATCGGATTCGCCATCCCCGCCAACCTCGCCCGCAATGTCATGAGCGGCCTCGTCGCCGATGGCCGTGTCACCCGCGGTTACCTCGGCGTCATGATCCAGGACCTCAATCCCACTCTCGCCAGGGCCTTCAAACTCGAACGCGACCAGGGAGCTTTGATCAACGATGTCGTGCCCAACGGCCCCGCCGACCAGGCCGGCCTGCGCCACGGCGACATCATCCTCGAGTTCAACCAGAAACCCGTCCCCGATAGCCGCCGGCTCAAGTTCGCCGTGGCTGCGGTCGCCCCCGGCGAATCCGTCCCGCTCCGGATCCATCGGGACGGCCAGCAGTTGAACCTCCAGGTCACCCTCCGCGAACTGCCCGGAGAACAACCCCTCGCCCATCACCAGCGCCCATCGAACCACGAAAACGCGAGGTTGAAGGGTGTCACCGTCACTGACCTCGACGACTCCAGCCGCGCCGAAGCCGGCCTCCCCAAGTCCGTCCTTGGCGCTCTCATCGCCCGGGTCGAACCCGATTCAGCCGCCCGTGAGGCCGGCCTCCAACCGGGCGACGTAATCCAGGAAATCGACCGGCAACCCGTGGAGAACGCCAGCGACGCCTTGCGCCTTACCCGGGACTCGAAACACCCGGCCACCCTGGTCCGTATCTGGCGTCAAGACGGTAGCCGCTACGTCGTCGTGGACGAAACCCCGGCAGGCTGATGCCCGGCTGCACGGCACCCGCCTCTCCGGTTCCCCAGTGCGCCCAGCATCCACCTGCGGCGCACTTTCGTTAACGCTAACATCCCCCACAGCCATGCAGAGGACAGAGCGCAGACAGAGTGACAGGCTCGCAGGAGACACCGCAACAGACAGCGTGACAGGTTCGAAGTCCATCCAGCCGCAACCAGTTGGAAATCAACGGGATGACAGACTCTTGCTAAGTACCGGACCCTGAACCTGTCACTCTATTCGCCGGCTGCAACAATGCCCAATACCATGAGCCTGTCACTCTATTCAATAGGATCGGAGCGGGCCGACCACGAGCCTGTCACTCTATTTGCATGGATGACCTTGGAAGAGCGTGTCTTTGGGTCCGAAGCCGCTTGTTCTGAGTGGCTTTTGCTTGATCCTGGTAGGGATGAACCGATGATGAACTCCACCATGCGCATTCTGATCGTCGAGGACGATCCCAAGATTGCTTCGTTTGTGGTCAACGGCCTCAAGCAGACCGGCTACGCGGTGGATCATTCCGCCGATGGCGGAGAAGCCTTCGGCCTCGCCAGCACCATTGACTACGACGCCGCCGTGATCGACGTCATGCTCCCCACCCTCGACGGCCTCAGCCTCATCCGGCAGCTCCGCCAGCGGCAGCTTCGCATTCCGGTCATCGTGCTCAGCGCCCGGGCTGCCGTCGACGATCGCATTCGCGGCCTGCAGGCCGGAGCGGACGATTACCTGACGAAACCATTCTCGTTTGCCGAACTCCTCGCCCGGATTCAGGCCCTGATCCGCCGGTCTTCGCATGCGGCGGAACCGACGCGGCTCACCGTGGGTGATCTGAGGCTCGATCTCGTTGAACGAACCGTCCATCGAGGGCTGGAAGCTATTGAGCTGCAACCGCGGGAGTTTGCCCTGCTTGAATACCTCATGCGCAATGCAAAGCGGGTCGTGACCAAAACCATGATCCTCGAGCACATCTTCGACTACAGCTTCGACCCGCAAACCAACGTGGTTGACGTCCTGGTTCATCGCCTGCGCGCCAAGGTAGATCCCGATAAACGCCGCATCCACACCTTGCGTGGGGTAGGTTACGTCCTGCGGCCCAAGGAGTAATGGCCACACCCTTTCAAAACGTGTTGCGCAGCATCAGCCTTCGCCTGAGCCTGTGGTACGCACTCGTCTTTTCCCTGAGCACGGCCGCGCTCTTCGGCCTGGCCTACTATCTCCTGGTCCAAGCCGTCGGTCGCAAGGATCTCGAAGTGCTCGAAGCCAAAATGCAGGAATACGCCGCCACCTACGCCGCCGGCGGCTTACCCGCCCTACAAGCCGTGGTCTATCGCGAGGACCAGCAAGGCCCCCAGAGATCGCTCTTCGTCCGCCTGGTCAACCGACGTAACGACGTCACCTTCGCCAAAGTCCCCGAGGATTGGCTGACCTTTAGTCAAGTCGACCCCGGCTGGGCTGGCCAACGATACTCGGTCGGTTCACTTCGCATCCCCCGCGATGCCGAGCGCGACTTCATGCTCTCGTCCCAACGCCTGGCGGACGGGTCCCTGCTCCAGATCGGCCGCAGCACCAACAGCCGCGATGCCGTGCTCCACCCCTTCCGCCGCAGTTTCCTGATTGTCGGCGGCGCCATGCTGCTAACCGGCCTGCTGGCGGGAACGGTCTTTGCCCAGCGCGCCACCGCCCCCGTCCGTCAACTCGTCGCCACCGCCCGGGATATTGTCCGCACGGGCAATCTCGACGCCCGCGTGCCCACCCGCCTTTCGCACGATGAGCTCGATGAAATGGTGGGTCTCTTCAATACCATGCTCGATCGCAACGCCCGACTCATCCGCGGCATGCGGGAAGCCCTCGACAACGTCGCGCACGACCTTCGCACTCCGCTCACCCGATTGCGGGCCACCGCCGAGAGCGCCCTCCAGGGGGAGTCCAACTGCTCGAGCCAGGATGCCCTCGCCGAGTGCCTCGAAGAATCCGACCGCGTCCTGAGCATGCTCAAAACGCTCATGGATGTCACCGAAGCCGAAACCGGCGTGCTGAAACTCGATCGCCGGAACTTCGATCTCACCCAACTCCTTCGCGAGGTGATCGATCTCTATCAGTGCGTGGCCGAGGAACGTCAGATCACCGTTCAATTTGAAGCCACCGCCCCTTGCCAGGCCCACGTGGATCCGTTACGCATCCGCCAGGCCTTCGCCAATCTCCTCGACAACGCCCTCAAGTACACCCCCGCGGGCGGACTGGTCCTGATCCAGGCCGACTCCACGCCCGCGCGCAGCCGAGTCCGATTCAAAGACAACGGCATCGGCATTCCCGCGGACGAACAACCCAGGATCTGGAACCGCCTCTACCGGGGTGACAAGAGCCGCACTCAACGCGGGCTCGGGCTCGGGCTCAGCCTCGTCAAAGCGATCGTTGAAGCCCATGCCGGCAGCGTCTCCGTCCAGAGCCTGCCGGGCCATGGCGCCGAATTCATCGTCGAATTGCCTCCCCCGGCGGCGCGCCCGTGTGACGTCACTTGACAGCCACGCACGTCAAGGCATCTCAGGCGCATCCCGCTAATCCTCGAGCCGTTTCTCCACCCGGATCTGATACAAGTAACGGATGACTTTGCCGGTGACCACCGGCTGCCGCTCCGCCGCCTCCCGCCTCGCTGTTTCCGTCTCCGCCCGGATCTTCTCCAATTCCCCCGCGTCGAGCCAATACCCCCCGCACCCGGGACATTCGTCGATTTCCACTTGCCGCCGGGGACTGTAATAACGCCGCTTCAGCTTCACGCCGTCACAGCGTGGACAATCCCGTTTACGCTGCGGATCCACCTGGATCCGCCGCTCATGGTCGACCTCCAGCAACCATTCACCTGCCGTCTCGTGTTCCTCGTCCACGCGCTGCAGTTCGAATGCGTCGAACCAAATGCCCCCGCAACTGCGGCAGACATCGACGGCGACCGCACCCACCTGAGTGAGAGTCAAGGCATTGAAACAGGCCGGACATTTGATCGGTTGGTTCATCGTGTCACTCCAGAAAGCTCAAGCATCGCCAAGCCGATGCGATTCCGCTCCCGCCCCCATGTCGTTGGCACGGCCAAGATCACTGGCCCCTCTTTCCGCGGACGTCCAAGCAACCGGCGGCCTGACGGTGGATACCCTAACCGACTCATCACCCATTGGCAAACCTACTTTATCCGCGCCCCAACCTTTCCTCCCCGCGAGATTGAACCCCGTTCCCACTCCTGACTACACTCGCGCATGGATTGGCGCTCGGACTGTTGCGTGGTCATCCCTTGTCTCAACGAGGCGCTGGCCATCCGCGACCTCGTCTCCCGCGTCCAGAGCCACTTCTCCCACATCCTCGTGGTCGACGACGGTTCCACCGACGGCACCGGCGCTTTCGCGCAGGCCGCCGGCGCCCGGGTCCTCCGCCATGACCATCCCCAAGGCAAAGGCTCCGCCCTCGTTCATGGCTGGACGACGGCGCGTCAGCAAGGGTTCACCTGGGCAATGACCATGGATGGTGACGGCCAGCATGCGCCCGAGGATCTCCCGGCTTTCCTCCAATGCGCCGAACAAACCGGCGCCCGCCTCATCGTGGGCAATCGCATGACCCATCCCGCGGGCATGCCCTGGCTCCGTCGCCAGGTCAACCGCTGGATGAGCCGCCAACTCTCCCGCCTCGCCGGCTGCGAACTCCCGGACACTCAGAACGGCTTTCGCCTCATGCACCTCGATTCCTGGACCAACCTCACCACCACGGCCGGCCATTTCGAAATCGAATCCGAAATCCTCTGGCGCTTCGCTCGAGCCGGTCACCCCATCCGATTCATACCGGTCCGGGTCATCTACGAGCGCGAGCGCAGCAAAATCCATCCGCTCCGTGATACGCTTCGCTGGCTGCGATGGTACCGCGACGCCTGTGGCGAATCCCGCACCCGCTCGCGGTAGGCCGCCTGCCGACCCCTCCCAAAACCGCATTACCGCCGACGCACTCCCTGCCCCCCAGCGGCCGGCCCGTGCTTTCTCCTTGCCTGCCACCCGTGCCGATTCCCATCCTCCACCCACGCATGACCGCCAACGCGACTCGCTCTTTCCGGTTCCGGGCACCGAGCCTCGGGGTCGTAATGCGTTTTGTTGGCGTCGTGGCCACGGCTTTCCTCGTTGGTTGGGTGCTGAATCGCACCGCGGTGACGCTCGAAAAACGGCCGGAACCGGCCGGGTTCGTCCGGGGTGTCGTCCAGGGAGCCCTCATGCCATGCACCCTGCCCGCCCTGCTGCTGGGTCACGACGTGGCCATCTACACCTCCCATAACAACGGCGTTCCCTATAAACGCGGCTACACCGTCGGCGTCAACTTGTGCGGGGCGGCCTTCTTCGGTCTGCTCTACCGGCGGATCAACCGTTGGCGCAATCGCCATGCTTCACCGCCACAGTCCCCATCGCGGGCTTTACCCGCGGACTCGGCTCTCTCGACAACGGCCGCCGCTCATCACCCCGAGGCCACCACCCATCCATAACCCGATCCCACCCGCGGGCACGGTTGTCCCTCACGCTCCGGACGCTGGTTTCTTCGCGAACAACGCCGAACCCGGTTGCCCATCGCGGCATTGCATCAAGGCACGGCCGTTGGCCGCCAAATGTTCCAGGTGCAAATAAATGGTCTCCACCTGGTCGGACGCGTCCAACCCGGCTGCGAGCGCCTCCGCGGTCTGCGGCTGTTCCCCGAGCGCACCCAGGATCCGTCGCTGAAGGTCCAGCACGACGGCGGCTGCCCTCTTGCCCGCCTCGACGCCCGGCTGATGATAGGCATTGATGCCCACCAGGCTGGCGTAGAACCCGACCGCGCGCTCGAACAACGCGATCAGCGCCCCAACCGTCCTGGCCTCGACCCTCGGCACCGTAATGGTAATTGATTCACGGTCATTGTCGAAGAGCGCCGACCGCGTTCCCAGCAGGAAACCGTGAAGATAATCCCCGCTGGTCACCTGGGGATCGACTTCGAGGGCACACCCCCCGGATTCGAGCACCCGCACGAACACCACGAAAAAGTTATTCACCCCATCCCGGAGCTGCTGGACATAGGCGTGCTGATCCGTGGAACCTTTGTTGCCGTAAACGGTCAAGCCCTGGTCGACCCGCTCACCCCGCAGGTTGAGCCGCTTGCCCAGCGATTCCATGATCAACTGCTGCAGATACCGGCCCAGCAAGACCAGCCGGTCCTTATACGGCAGCACGACCATGTCTTTCGCGCCCTTCCCACCCGTCGCCTGATACCACATCAACGCCAGCAAGGCCGCCGGGTTCCGCCGGGTATCCTTCAACCGCGTGGCCTCGTCGCACGCCGCCGCCCCGGCCAGCAATCCGTCGATGTCGATCCCCTGCAACGCGGCGGGCAGCAAGCCCACCGCCGAAGTCTCGCTGGTCCGACCGCCCACCCAGTCGAACATCGGCACGCGCGCCAGCCACCCTTCCTGCTCCGCTGACCGGTCCAGCTTCGACCCCGGCATGGTGATCGCCATCGCGTGCTTCGCGAACTCGAGCCCGGCAGCCCGGTAAGCCTCGGCGACCACGAGCATCCCGTTGCGTGTTTCCGGGGTGCCGCCGCTCTTGCTGGTAACAATGCAGAGGGTCTCGCCCAGCTTCCCCTGCAACCGGTCCAACACCCGCCGAATCCCGTCCGGATCCGTGTTGTCGATGAACTCCACCGGCAGTCTGTCCTGCGTCGTCCCCAAAGAATCGGCCACGAACATCGGCCCCAGCGCCGATCCCCCAATCCCGATCGAGAGCACCCGGGTAAATGCCGGGGCCGAAGGGGGCCGAATCCGTCGATCATGCACGTCCGCCGCGAGCCGTTTCACCGCCGCCAGCGATTGGCGGATCTCGGCCGCCAGGGCCGGCGTCGGCGCCAACTGCGGCGCGCGCAGCCAATAGTGTCCGACCATTCGCTGTTCGTCCGGATTGGCGATCGCGCCGCCTTCGAGAGCTTCCATCGCCTGAAACGCCCGCTGCATCGCCGGCTCCATCCGCTCGAAAAAATCGTCCGAAAACCGCATCCGACTCGGGTCGACCGACAAGTCGATCCCGGAAACCGTGCACCGATGCGTCTGATACCGCTGCCAGAGTTGAGTTGCGTTCATGCTTTGCCAGACCGTTAAATACTCAAGTTTCCCGCCGCCTCATGATTCATTCCGCCAGCGCCTGGCCAACCAGCTCCCGCGCCGCCCGCACCAACGCCTGAAGATGCGCTTCCGAACGGAAACTCTCCGCGTAGAGCTTGTAGAGATTCTCCGTGCCGGACGGCCGCGCCGCAAACCAGCCGTTCGCGGTGGTCACCTTCAACCCGCCCAGCGCCGCATGGTTGCCCGGGGCCCGCGTCATCCGCGCCGTGATCGGATCACCCGCCAACTCCGCGGTGCGGACCGCCTCCGGCGTTAGCTTGACGAAGGCCGCCTTCTGCTCGCGCGTAATCGGTGTGTCAATCCGCGTGTAGTACGGCGCTCCCAGTTCCGCGCTCAGGATCGCGTAGTGCCGCGCCGGGTCCTTGCCCGTCCGCGCCGTGATCTCCGCCGCCAGCAAGCCCAGGATCAGACCGTCCTTGTCGCTGCTCCAGACCGTGCCGTCGAACCGCAGAAAGCTGGCTCCGGCGCTCTCTTCACCGCCGAAACATACCGTCCCATCGCAAAGCCCGGGTGCAAACCACTTGAACCCCACCGGCACCTCGTTGAGCTTCCGGCCGCGCCGCGCCACCACGCGATCGATGATCGCGCTGCTGACCGCGGTCTTGCCGACCACCGCCGAAACCGGCCACTTGGGACGATGCGTCAGCAAGTAATCAATCGCCACCGCCAGGTAGTGATTCGGATTCAGCAACCCCGCCGATGGTGTCACAATCCCGTGCCGATCCGCGTCCGGGTCGTTGCCAAAGGCGATGTCGAACCGATCCTTCAAACCGATCAAACCGGCCATGGCGTACGGGCTCGAACAGTCCATGCGGATCTTGCCGTCATGATCGAGGGTCATGAACCCGAACCGCGGATCGACCCGGGTGTTCACCACCGTCAGGTCAATCCCGTGACGCCGCTGAATCGGTTCCCAATAGGGCAGACCGGCCCCACCCAGCGGATCGATTCCGATGCGCACCCCGGCCGATCGGATGACATCGAAGTCGATCACCGCCGACAACTCCGTCACGTAAGGCAATATCAGGTCCACCTGATGCGTGGTCGACACCCGCAAAGCCCGCGCATAATCGATCCGCTTCACCCCCGCGTTGCCCCCGCGGAGCAACTCGTTCGCCCGCTCCTGCACCCAGCCGGTGACGTCCGTGTCCGCCGGCCCGCCATGCGGCGGGTTGTACTTGAAGCCGCCGTCCGCCGGCGGATTGTGCGACGGCGTGATCACCACCCCATCGGCCGGCCGCTCGGGATGCGCCCGGTTATGCGCCAGAATCGCCCGGGAGATCGAGGGCGTGGGTGTGAACCCGCCCCCTTCCTGCACGCAGACCTCGACCTCGTTGGCCGCGAGCACCTCCAGCGCGGTCCGCTGCGCCGGTTCCGAAAGAGCATGAGTGTCTTTCCCCATGAACAAGGGTCCGGTCACCCCCCGGCTTCGACGCAGCTCGCAAATCGCCTGAGCGATCGCCGCGATGTGCGCTTCGTTGAACGTCCCCTGCGCCGCGTTCCCGCGGTGCCCGCTCGTGCCGAAACTGACCAGTTGCGCCGGGTTTTCCGAATCCGGCTTCTTTTCGTAATAGTCCCGTTCCAGCTGTGCGACATCGATCAACATCGATGCCGGTGCGGTTTTCCCCGCCAGTTCATGGATCGCCATAGTGCATCTCTTTCGGTTGCTTCCGATGCTTGGCGGCCCGGACGAACACGTCAAGGCGCAAGCGCGTTTTCCCTTAACGAAGCTCGTCGGTCCGCCACGGCGCCCGCAGCGGCCGATCCAGAGCCCGATTGGCGTCCTCGTCCCCCTGGAACAACTCAGCCGTCGGATCCCAGGCCAGGGATCGTCCGAGTTGAATCGCGATCAGGCCGAGCTGACAGAGGCTGTTCGTGCGATGTCCCGCCTCCGCCGGAATCAACGTGGGACGATTGGCCTTGATGGAATCGATGAAATCCAGCTTCTCATTCACCTGCCGTGCCGTAAGACCGTCCCCCACGATCGGTTCCGCGATCAGCTCCGGCGTGCTGCCCCGCAAACCCTTCCACCATTCCGCTTCCACCCAACCCGACGTCCCCTCGAAGCGCACAAACGGACGCCCCGCCATCCGATAGTCGAGCGTCACTCCACTGGCATACGCGTATTGAACCGCAAAGGACCCCAACACCCCGGACAAACCGCCCGCCGGATGATACTCCCCCTTCCCCTCGATTCGCACCGGCCCGGTCCCTTCCGTCCCGAGCGTCCATTGCACGATGTCGATCAGGTGCGCGCCCCAATTGCAGATCATCCCCTCGCAGTAATCCGGGATGATCATCCACCCCGGCCGCACCCGCAGATTCGCCCGCGCATGCACCCGCTGTTCCGTGTAGGGCGCCCACGCTGCCGGCCCCAGCCAGCCTTCATAGTCCAGCTCCTCCGGAACCGGCATTTCCGGCTGGACGGAAACCGGCGGTTGCTCGTCCGGCACACCCGCCACCACGCGCCGCACCTTGCCGATCCGTCCCGTGCGCACGATCTGCCGCAACTGGCGGAACTCCTTCGAGGTGCGCACCTCGGTGTCGGTTCGGAAAATGACCCCCTGTTGCCTGGCGGCATCGGCGATCGCCCGGCCCTGGCGGATCGAAAGCGAAATCGGTTTCTCGAGCGCGATGTGCTTGCCCGCTCGTGCCGCCGCCACCGCCATCACCGCGTGCCAATGGTCCGGTGTCGAAATCACCACCGCATCGACGTCCGCGCGCGCCAGCAACTCCCGGAAATCGCCGGTAACCGCGCAACCGCGGTAGCCGGGCTGGGTCACCGCATAGTGATCCTCCACCCGCTTTCGCGCTTGTTCCATCCGCCAGCGGTCGACGTCGCAGACCGCCACCACTTGTGTCTCCGGGGCGACCAGAAAAGGCAACAGATTCGCGTGGTATGCTTGTCGGCCCGTCCCGATGAAGCCCACGCCGATCCGGCTGTTGGGCGAATTGGAACCTAGCACCGCCGCGGTTACCACACCGGGCACCGCCAGCCAGGCGACACCGCTCCCCGCCGCGCGTTTCAGAAAGACCCGGCGCGATTGTCGCATTTCTTTCATGATCAAAGCGCCCCGTCCTCCGGTGCGTCACAAATGTAAACCCGCTCATTCAATCAACCGCCATCCTCCCCCCCTTCTTCCTTCTTCCTTCTGATTTCCCCCTACGCCGGCTCCGGGTCCTGCCATTTCCCGTGTTCTTTGATCAGATCGACCAGTTGATCGACCGCCTCCGCCTCCGGGATGTTGAATTTCACCGCCGTTTTGCCGACGTAAAGATTGATCTTGCCTGGCGCCCCGCCCACGTAACCGAAGTGCGCATCCGCCATCTCCCCCGGCCCGTTCACAATACAGCCCATGATCGCAATCTTCACCCCTTTGAGATGTTCCGTCCGCGATTTGATCCGCGCCGTCACGGTCTGCAGATTGAACAGCGTCCGACCGCACGACGGACAGGCCACGTAGTCCGTCTTGAACGAACGACAACCGGCCGCCTGCAACACATTATAAGCCAGCCGCAAAGACTGCCCCGCCCCCCGCTCGCCCCGGATAAGAATCGCGTCCCCAATCCCGTCCGCCAATAATGATCCGATCACCGTCCCCGCCCGCAACAGCGCCACCGACGGCGATATCCCCGTTGCCCCCGGATCCAGCGTGTCCTTCAAGAGAATGGGATTGCGTTTTCCCAGCTCTCGGAGCCGCGCCGCCAACCACCGAAATCCCACTATCGGCGAGATCGCCAGCCCGTCCTTCACCGTGACCAACTGCGACTCCGACTCGATCGGCATCGGCCGGGCCGGGTCCAACTCCAACACCGCGCACTCCTCGAGGATGCCTTCGGGACGCACATCATCGCGCGGCCGGATCTTCGGGCTCACCTTCTCCCAGGTCTCCCGCGTCACCACCACCCGGATCAGTTCTTCACCGCCGCACCGCACGCCGCCCGGCGCCAACCCGGCCGCGAGACTCGCCCGCCGCTCGAACCGATACGGGTCAAAGGGCAACTCCAGCTCCGGAACCGCCTCGCGCTCCGCCAGCACCGGCACCTGATCCAGCAACTCCCGGCAGACCGGGATCTCGTGCGGTGAATCCTCGGTCAACGAGACGCGTATGGTGTCGCCCAAACCGTCGCACAACAACGACCCAATCCCGATCGCGCTCTTGATCCGGCCGTCCTCGCCCTCGCCCGCTTCGGTGACTCCAAGGTGAATCGGGTAGTTCCAATCCGGCCCCAGCTCGTTCAATTGCGCCACTAACAGGCGATAGCATTCGATCATGATCTTCGGGTTGCTCGACTTCATCGAGAACACGAAGTTGTGATAGTCATGCCGCCGCGCAATCCGCGCGAACTCAAGCGCGCTCTCCACCATCCCCTCCGGCGTGTCGCCATAACGGTTCAGTATGCGATCCGAAAGCGAACCGTGGTTGGTCCCAATCCGTATCGCACGCCCCAGTTCCTTGCAGACCAGGACCAACGGCGTGAACTTCTCCTCGATCCGCCGCAACTCGGCCTCGTACTGGTCCGCCGTATACTCCTTGATCACGAACTTCTTCGTGTCCGCGTAATTGCCCGGATTGATCCGCACCTTTTCCACCCAGCGCGCCGCTTCGAGCGCCGCGTCCGGCTTGAAATGGATATCGGCAACGATCGGCACCCGGCAGTCCCGGCCCCGCAACTCCGCCACGATCCGCTCCAGATTCGCCGCGTCCCGCACGGTCGGCGCCGTGATCCGCACCAACTGACACCCCACCGCCACCAAATCGAGCGTCTGCCGCACGCACAACGCCGTGTCCATGGTGTCGCAGGTCAACATCGATTGCATCACCACCGGATGCCCCCCGCCGATCACCACCCCGCCCCGGGCCGGGTCGCCTACCACCACCTCGCGGGTCAGCCGCCGCCCATAACGAAAGGGAGATTCACAATAGCGCATGGCCCGTTTCATCCGTTGCCTTCACTCCACGTTACTCGCCGACCGGCGCCACCACCGCGTTGGTGGTCGGAAACGTGATCTCGCCGCCCCGCGACCGCTTCCACGGCAGATCCTGGAGATCGAAAAACGTCACATACAGCATGTAGCCAATGATCAGGATCGCGCACGCGTTCTGCACGATCAACAGCATGCGCGTGCCCACCGGACGACGTCGCACCCACTCGATCAACGCCAGCAGGATGTGCCCGCCATCCAACACCGGGATCGGCAGCAAATTCAGCAACGCCAGGTTCACGTTCAGGATCACGCTGAACCAGATCGCCTGACGCCATCCCTGCTCGCTCTCGAACAGCACATAGTAGATCCTCATGATCCCCACCGGCCCGGACAAATGCTGCGCCTTCACGTCCGAACTCGAAAACAACGCCTTGAACGTGTTCACCATCGCGCTCACGCTCATCTTGATCTGCGCCACCGGCCCCGGCCGGTCCACCGTCCACAGCCCCGTCAAATCCCAGGCCACCCCGATCAACGGCCGGCGTTGGTCCACCGGATAATCATCCGGATAGATCGGCATCTCCGGTTTCACCTCCACCTGGATCGTCTCCGTCCCGCGCCGCACCCCCAGCCGAACCGTGCTCCCGGCTCCCTTCGCCTCGATGTGCGCCATCAAAGCCTCCGGCGCCAGCAACGGTTGCCCGTCCACCTCGGCAATCACGTCGTTCCGCCGAATCCCGGCCTCGGCCGCCGGACTGTTGGGCTGCACCTTGCCCACCAGCGGCGTCTTTCGCGGCCCAATCCCGATCGTTCGCAGGCTCGCCCGCTGCCAGGCCCGCGTCGGTTCCTTCACGTACGCCGTCTCGAACTGACGCACTTCCCCATCCCGTTCCACCTCGAGCGCGAGGGTCTCGCCTTCGCTGCTCACCACCCGCCACATGATGCTGTCGCCTATCCCGGAAAAGCGCGTCACCGGATAACCGTCGATCCGCAGGATCTTGTCCCCCGGCAGCAATCCGGCCTCCGCCGCCGGCGACTCCGGGCTGACGTAGCCGATCACCGTCGTGGTGTCCGCCTCGCTCACCGGCCTCCCGATCATCCACACGATTCCCGCAAAAACCGCCGCCAACCCGAAGCTGAACAGCGGCCCCGCGAACGCCACGATGATCTTGTCCCAGGGCGACACCGGCGGCAGTTCCTCCGTCTGGCTCTCGTTCTTGCCCTCAAAAGCCTCCATCGGCGCCATCTGTGGCAACGCCACATACCCCCCCGCCGGTATGCTCCCCAGACAATACACCACCCCGTTGATCTTCTTCTGCCAGATCGGTTTCCCAAACCAGATCCCGAATCGTTCCACCTTCAATCCCCGCCACCGCGCCGCCAGAAAGTGCCCCCACTCATGCACCAAAATCAGCAGGTTAAAGAGGATCACCACCTCCAGGAGAATGAATACAATTTTCAGTATCTGCATAATGTTCTACACCGCCGGCCAATCCAAAAGCGCCCGCACTCTCGCACCACCACCGCCGGAGTTCAAGACTGGCGAACAAGCGGCTCCCCCGCCCCTCGATCTTTCCACCACGCAACCGAGGCTTGGCAAATACCCCGCCAATGGGTTCAATGCCCCTCACCAGATCACCAAACCATGCATTCCCTCACCCCCTCCCTCCTCGGTACGATCCTCTTCCTTTCACCCGGCATCGCCGCCGCACCCGCCGGACTCGAATCAGCCGAGAAATCTCCCCTTTCCACCTTCCACGTCCCCCCCACCCGCGTCGTCTGGCAGAGCGATGCCGGTACGGAGAATGCCGCGTCGCTCCTGAAAACCCACGCCGGCCAAGCCGTCCTCAGTGAACCCCAGCCCCCGTGCCGCCTGACCGCCACCACCAACGCCCCCGCGGGCATCCTCCTCGACTTCGGACGCGAACTGAATGGCTACGTCGAGCTGATCACCCCGATGACCGCCGACCAGGCCAGGTTGCGCCACGTGCGCGTCCGTTTCGGCGAGTCCGCTTCCGAGGCGATGGCCGAACTTGGCGGCCGGCAGAACGCCCAGAACGACCACGCCATCCGTGACCAGACGGTCGCCCTCCCCTGGCTTGGCAAAAAAATGGTCGGCCCCAGCGGCTTTCGCTTCGTCCGCATCGACAACGCGGACCCGCGGCTCCCCGTTGAACTCAGCCAGGTGCGCGCGGTGCTCCAGATCCGTGACCTTCCCTACGTCGGCTCCTTCCGCTCCAACGACGAACGGCTCAATCGAATCTGGCAGGTGGGCGCCTATACCGTTCATCTCAACATGCAGGAGTACCTCTGGGACGGCATCAAACGCGATCGCCTCGTCTGGATCGGCGACATGCACCCCGAAGTCAGTACCATCCATGCCGTCTTCGGCTTCAATGACGTTGTGCCGCGCTCGCTCGACCTCACCCGTGACGTCACCCCCGTCACCGAATGGATGAACGGCATCTCCAGCTATTCCATGTGGTGGGTGATCATCCACGAGGATCTCTGGATCCACCACGGCAACCGCGGCTACCTCGAATCCCAACAACCTTACCTCACCGCTCTCCTCCGCCGCCTCGCCCAACTCATCGGCCCCGATGGCAAGGAACGCATTGACGGCCTCCGGTTCCTCGACTGGCCCAGCTCCGCCAATCCCCAGGGCGTGACCGCCGGACTCCAGGGCCTGCTCGTCATGACCCTCGAAAGCGGCGCGCGCCTCCTCACCACCCTCGGCGACACCAGCACCGCCCAACTCTGCGCTGACGCCGCCGCTCGCGGACGCAAAGTCATCCCCGAAATCAACGGTTCCAAGTCCGGTGCCGCCCTCCTCTCCCTGGCCGGCATGATCGATGCCCGTCACACCGCCGATGCCGTCCTCAAGCTCAATGGCCCGAAAGGCATCTCCACCTTCTACGGCTTCTACGTGTTGCAGGCACTCGCCAAATCCGGTGACACCCAGACCGCCCTCGATTTCATCCGCACCTACTGGGGCGCCATGCTCGACCTCGGAGCCACCACGTTTTGGGAGGATTTCAACCTCGATTGGATCCCCAACGCCGCTCGCATCGACGAACTTGTCCCGCCGGGCAAGAAGGATATCCACGGCGACTTCGGCGCCTACTGCTACGAAGGCTTCCGGCACAGCCTCTGCCACGGCTGGGCCAGCGGACCCACCGCCTGGCTCAGCCAGCATGTCCTCGGCATCCAACCCCTCGAACCGGGTTTCGCCCGCGTCCGCATCGCACCGCAACTGGGCAACCTCCAGTGGGCCGAAGGCACCTATCCTACACCTCACGGCCCCATCCGCGTCCGTCACGAACGCAGACCCGACGGCACCATCGCCTCCCAGATTGCCGCGCCCGAGGGCATCCGGGTCGTGTCCGCCGACCCCTGAAACCCTGTTTTTTACCAGGCGCCAAAACCCGTCCAGAGGGCTCCGGCTCCCCCTGCCCGCCGCTGAAGTCTGGACTTTTCCCGAACTCCACGTCCGCGCCCGATTTCGAACCCTGCGGCGGACGCCGGCTTTACCCCACGGTCTCGACCAGGCGCAGGGCGGTGTCGCGCGCCCAGCGATCGGCGGCCAGGATCGATTCCAGCGTCAGGCCTGCGTTCGTTTCATGAACCTTCATGGTCTCGGCCACCAGCGAGCTGATCTGGTCAAACCGAATCCGCCTCCCGCAGAACGCCTCAACCGCCACCTCGTTGGCCGCGTTCAAAACCGCCGGCAATGTCCCCCCCGCCTCCGCCGCCCGACGCGCCAGGTTCAATGCCGGGAATTTCTCGAGATCTGGGTCCTCGAAAGTCAGCGCGCCCAGCCCGGCAAAGTGCGTCCGCACTCGCTCGCTGGCCACGCGCTCCGGATAGGTCAGAGCATACTGGATCGGCAAACACATGTCCGGCGTCGACATCTGGGCCAGAATCGAGCCGTCCACAAACTCCACCATCGAATGCACCACGCTCTGCGGATGCACCAACACGCCGACTCGTTCGATCCCGACGTCGAAGAGCCAGCGCGCTTCAATCATCTCGAGCCCTTTGTTGAACAACGTCGCCGAATCAATCGTGATCTTCCGCCCCATCACCCAGGAAGGATGCTTCAATGCCTGTTCCACCGTGATCGTCGCAAACCGGTCCCGCGGCGTCTGCCGAAAAGGACCGCCCGACGCCGTCAACCACAACCGCCGCACCGAGTCCGGGGGCTTGTCTTCCAGGCACTGGAAAATCGCCGAATGTTCGCTGTCCACCGCCAGCACCCGCACCTCGTGTTTGCGCGCCTCCCGCATCACGATCTCACCCGCCATCACCAGGATCTCCTTCGACGCCACGGCAATGTCTTTTCCCGCCCCAATCGCCGCCAGCGCCGGCTGCAATCCCGCCGTCCCCACGATGGCGATCAACACAATGTCCGCCTCCGGCAACGTCGCCAACCTGATCAACCCCTCCGATCCGTCGAACACCTCCGCGGAACATCCCAGCGCCGACCGCAGTTCCTTCGCCTTGTCGGGAGACTGAATGGCAATGGCGGCCGGTCGATGCCTCACCGTCTGCCGCAACAACAGTTCGCTGTTGTTCCCCGCCGCCAGCCCCAGCAGCCGGATTCGATCCGGCAAATCCTCCGCCACCTTCACGGTGCTCGTGCCAATCGATCCCGTGCTCCCCAGCAAAACCACGTTCTTCATCGGATATCGCGGGTTGCAGCCCGCCGCGCCCAGCCGCGGTCAGGCTCATGCCCGCCGGTCATTGGTTCATCCCGCCAATACATGCCGCAAATAGAGATACATCAGCGGGGCGTTGAACAACAGACTGTCCAGCAAGTCCAGTATCCCCCCAATCCCCGGAAACAACCGCCCGGAATCCTTCACCCCCGCCTCCCGCTTAAACCGCGATTCCACCAGATCACCCACAACCGCCGTGCCACCCAGTATCCCCCCAAGCAGTAACGCGTGTCCCAGCGTCATCCCGATCAGTCGCTCGCCCGCGAACTCATAAAACAGAACGCTCGCCAGCACCGAAAACAGAATGGCCCCGCCAAACCCTTCCCAGGTCTTGCCCGGACTGATCCGCGGAATCATCTTGTGCCGCCCGATCAACGACCCCACCGCGTAAGCCCCGGTGTCGCTGAACTTCGTCACCAGGATGAAGTACAAAACATAAAACGCGCCGTTGCCCTCCACCCGCGGGTAGTAATGGATCTTTTGTATGAAATTCAACAGCCACGGCACGTACATCAAACCAAATAACGTGGTCGAGATCGCCAGCAATCCACCCTGCTGCAGCGGCGAAAAAAACTGCCGCAAACACAACCCCAATACCAACAGGATCAAAATGCTCGTCTCAAAATCGTTCGCTTTCGCCGGCGCCTCGTGCGTGCCCAGCAGGCCCGACAAATACACAAAGGTGCTCGCCATCAACAACAGCCCGCCGAATACCCCCCACTCCTTGTAACAAATCAATCCCCGCTTCTCAACCAACCCGTAAAACTCGATCAATCCCGCCCCCGCCAACACCACCAACAACGCCAAAAACACATAATCCGACACCAGCCGGTTACCCGAAAACATTGCCGACAACACCACCGTCCATAACACCACCGACGATATCAAACGCCGGATAAAAACCCGCGATCGCCCCGGAACCGGCCCCGGCGTTGTAGTCTCGCTTTCTGGCACGCCCCGAGACCCTACCCGCCCGCCCGCCTCACCGCAATCCGGGACTGTCGACCGCGCCCCGTCATTCGCCCTCCGCTTCTTCGTCAACCTGAAGCGCCTTCCGAAGTTGATCCCGGTATTTCTTCAGCAGCTTTTGCTCGGCTTCGGCCGGTTGCGGCAGATGCGTGAAAGCCTTTTGCGTGGCCGCGAGCGCACTCAATCCCGCCTCCAACATCGATTTCATCTGCCGATAGTCTTCCTCGCCCATTTGACTGCGCATGGACTCGAGTTCCTTCAACTGCCCGGCCATCTGCTTCCGGGCCTGGTCCGCCCCTGCCGCCGCCTCGTCGCGAGCGAAGAACAGCTGCAAGCGAATGATCTTCTTCAGAAATTCCTCGGGGACCACCCCGTTGGCTTTCGCCCACGCCCGATACCCGGCATCCTGGATCAGCAGCTCGTAGTCGAACTTGCCTGACTCAAAGGCCGTTTCTCCCCACGCCTCCGCCTTCGTGTTGAGTTCTTCCATCGCGGTCTTCCGCTTCAGGATCTCCTCTATGTCGCGCTCTGTCACCCGGGTATCCTGGATGAATTTCGCGCTGGCCTTGATGAACGCTTCCATCTTCCCGCCCAGATCCTCCAACACCAGTCCGGGGGCGGGAGCGCCATCCGCCGCCCGGGCACCGCTCAGCCCCGCCAGCAGCCATACCCCTATCCCAGCCCAACGAAGAACCGTTCCCAATGGAATCAAAGCCTTATGCATGTTCGTTTCGCCGGGGTCATTCCCCGCCGCGCGCCGGTGGTAACAAAACCGGCCGGCCCCAGGCAATCCACAAATCGCATGCCTCACTCGCACCGCAACGCTTCCATCGGATCCACCCGGGCAGCGCGCCGGGCCGGCAAATACGACGCGATCAACGCCGCGACCGACAACAACAAGAGCACGCCGCCGAATACCGGCAGATTGAACGGGTTCAACCCATACAGCAGCCGCGATAGCCCAAAGGCCAGCACCAACGCGATGACCACCCCTATCCCGAGCCCCATCAAAGTCAGATGCCATCCCTCCCGGATGACCATCCGCAGCACATCCAGTCGCCGCGCACCCAACGCCACCCGCAGACCAATCTCGCGCGTTCGCTGGTTCGCCACATACGACACCACCCCGTAAATCCCCATCATCGCCAGCAATAAACCAAGCCCACCCTGCACCCCCGCCAGCACCGCTGCCATCCTCAACGGCATCATCGCCATCGCACTCTGCCGCAGGTGCTCCTCCATCGTGCGCAGATTGTAGATCGGCAGGCTCGGATCGAGCTCCGCCAACACGCGACGCAGCGCCGGCACCAGACTCATCGGATCCCCCGCCGTCCGCACGTGCAGCGTCGCCGGAGACCGATACTGCTGATCCAACGGCAAATACAGGTAAGGCCGCGGTTGCTCCCCCAACAGGACGTACTTGCCGTCCCGGGCCAGGCCGACCACCTCGACATACTCCCCACCTCTTCCAAACCGGAATCGTTTGCCGACCGGACTCTGCCCCGGCCAAAACCGCTCGGCCAGCGTCTCGTTGATGATCGCCACCCTCGGGGCTTTCTCCGTGTCATAAGCGTTAAATTCCCGACCCTGCAGCATCGTCACCCCCAGGGTCCGATGATAGCTGGCCTCAACGAAATTCACCCCCGCCACCACATACCCGTCCTTGCCCAATTCGCCGCCCTCGCTGATTTGGCCCTCCGCGCCCACATCGTTCAATTGGACCCCGTAGTCGAACGGAACCGAAACCGCCACCGTGGCATACTCCACCCCCGGCAACGCCCGCGTCCGCTCCAATAAAGTGTGCAGAAACTGCCGGCCCCGCTGATCTTCGTATCGCTGCAGTCCCAAATCCAAAGAGGCCATCACCAGGTTCTCCGTGCGAAAACCCAGATCCAACCGCGACATCTGCCGCAGGCTCTCCAGAAAAAGGCCGCCCCCCACCAGCACCACCACAGATAACGCCACCTGTGAAACCACCAGCACACTGCGCAACGGATGCCGCGCCAATCCCACGGCCATCGCACCCCCATCCTTCAACACCGACTGCAAATCCACCCGCGTAGCCCGCAATGCCGGCGCCAACCCCGTCACCACCCCTGCCCCCACCGCCAGCACCAGTATCAAACCCGACGACACCCAGTCCCATGAGGTATCCGCCCTGATCGGAAGATCTCCCGTCGGCGTAAATCCCGCCATCAACGCCCCCGTCCACAGCGATAGCACATTGCCCAGTATCCCCCCCGCCAACGCGATCAACACGCTCTCAATCAAAATCTGCCGGATCAACCGCCAGCGCGTGGCCCCCACCGCGGCCCGAATCCCCATCTCGCGTCGACGCGCTATCGCGTGCGCAAACATCAGATTCGCCACGTTGGCACACGCAATCAGCAGCACCAACACCACCAAGGCCATGAACATCGCCGCCGCAAACGGCATGAATTGCGAAAACGATGGCTCCGGCCGACTCCGCATCTCCGGCACAACCAGGATCGTCGCCTCCCGATGCTGCTGCGGATAATCGGCCGCCAACTGCTTCGCCACCACATCCACCGCCGCCCGCGCCTGCGCCGCCGACACTCCCGGACTCAGCCGCGCCAATACCTTGAACGCCGGAGCACCGCGATCGCTCAACAAACTCTCCCCGTTCTCAACCAATTGCCCCAGCGCCACCGCCGGTACCCAGCCACTCACCCCGATCGACCATTGCGCCCCGCCAAATTCCTCTCGCGTTACTCCCACGACCAAAAACGGCCTGCCATTCAATTGGATCGTTCGCCCCACCACCCCAGGATCGGCGCCAAACTTCGTCCGCCAATAATGATGCGCCAGCACCAGCATCGACTCCCCCCCAACCTGTTCGCCTTCGTCAGGGCCAAACACCCGACCCAACCCCGCCTCCGCCCCCAGCATCGTGAAATAATTCCCACTGACCGCTTCGATCCAGGTCCGCTCAGCTTGCGCCCCGGGAATGCCGAGGTTCGCGGGTGTGAGGAACAGAGCCAGCACCTCCTCAAACTCCGGCACCCGTTCCCGGTAATCCTTGAAGTCCAGCCACGAATGACCATGAGGAAACTCGATCGCCGCGGTCTTCTGCAACACCACAACCAACCGCTCCGCATCCTTCACCGCCAACGGCTGGAAAAAGAAGCTCCGGATCATGCCGAGAATGGTCGCATTGGCACTCAGCCCCAGAGCGAGCGTGAAAACAGCCACCAGCGTAAACGCCGGCCGCTTGGCCAACATGCGAATCGCAAAACGAAGATCGGCGAGCATGCGCCCGCTTTTGCAGTCGCCATGCCACCCATCCCCGCACTCTCTCCGGAAAGCCACTCGCTCCTGCCACCCCCAGTCACCACCTCGCCCCATGTCCCCAGATCAATTTCTTTCCCAATCCCTTACAGCGACCGACCCGAATGGCCTGGCCACTCGTCAACCCCCTCGCTTTCCCCCCACCCCACCATGCGCCGACGGCTCCAAAACTCCGTTCCGCTCACGATCGTGGGATTCACACTTCCCGGAACTGGGACGAACCCTCTCACCCGGACAGAGTGACAGGTTCACGGTCGCTTACCACTGAGAAATGTGGATTCGGGGCGGGAGGGCAACCGATGGTCAAGGCGTGGTGCGCCAGGGATCCTGTATGGGAATGTAGCCAGCGTGCCAGGTGGGGGTCTTGATATCCTGGAGCGCGATCCGCCCCGCGTGCCCATCGGCATAGCTCATGTTAATGGCGCTCGGCAGCCGCTCGCCCTGCTGAACTCTCACCTTGGCCAACGGATGCCGCGCAATCGTGCACCGGCCCAGGCTTGAGTTCACATTGCCCAGAAACAAATCCGTCGGCGGGACATCGTCTTTCCCGGGCCATAGGTCGGGCCAGATCGCGTCCATGAAAAACGGCGTGGTGGCCGAAGACTCGATGCCGGTGTCTTTCTGAAAGAACTTCGCCTTCGTCTCGGGCGCGGTGCCGACCCATCGGCTAACCCCGTCGGGATTGCTCGACTCGTAGTAGTACAGCCAGCCGTTGATCGAGTAACTGCCCAGGGCGTTGGTCCCCGCCGTCGGCCAATACCAGGGCGCCGAGGCGTCGCCCGCAATCGGATCGGTCGGCTTGGGCGGCCGACGGGCGGCCGACGGGCAGAGACGAATCTCGTCAACATGCGCCTGGTATTCGATGAGCGTTTTCAACCAGAGCGTCCCCGTCACCGTATAATCGATGTTCCGCCCCGTGTCGGTCTGATACAGGATCGCCGCCAGCGTCAACTGTCGCAGGTTGCTCACGCAGTTGATCTGTTGCGCCTTGGTCTTCGCTTTCGACAGAGCGGGCAATAGCATCCCGGCGAGAATGGCGATGATGGCGATCACCACGAGCAACTCGATCAGGGTGAACCCGCGCGACTGCCGGCGGGCAGAAAACCTCACGGTCCCTTTGAGGCAATCACGGGCTGGAATCATATGGAATGCTTGTAACGCCAACCTGCCCGTCAATCCAACTCAATCGCCAACGAAAATGCCGCCCGCCCCTAGAATAGAGGGACACGTAGAATAGAGGGACAGGCTCAAGGTCACATTCGCTTCGACTAACCGGGTTCTCCTGGACGGGGCATGATTATGTCAGCACATGATTTTGTCTCCCGGTGCACAGGGTTAACGCAGAGGACAGGGAAAGACATGGTGACAGGTTCGTAGTCGCGTATACACATCTCTTTGCTGGTCCGCATGTTAGCGGTGGACTGCGTGCGCCAGCTCTATCGCTGATAGCAAAACCCGCACTCTCAGTTGCCACGGCGGCTATAGCGATGAAGGTGGCGGAGAGGGTCGCGACGAAGGTCTCGCGGAACCCATGGACTACGTCGGCAAAGCCCGCCTCGCGGGCGAGAAAGGCGCTTTGACCTCGTTCCGCAAGCTGCCGCACGCTGACTTGCCTCCGCACCGCAGCCAAAGCGGCGTCGCCTTCCGGTTGCCACCGCATAACGCTTCGCCAGGTTCGGTCGCCTCGGGTGCCGACTTTCGAAAATATCCGAGCGCCGACCTCTAGCCCGCCATCGCCAAAGAGTGATGACAGAGTGACAGGCTCAGGGTGCATAGCCCATAAGCTGTTGGTTGATAGCGTTTAAGGATCCAAGCGGAGGCTTGCGGTCGGAGTGTCGCACCGCTGGCTCGCCACGACTTGCCGTCCGGCAGACCGAGCGATTTAGGTTGTGTCCGAATCCACGAATACGGCATCAAGAGCCATGCCGGACGGGTTGCCCCTCAAGCCACTGCGCACGTTGATCTTATGGATCTCGTTAGCCGCGTTTCTGCCAGGCTCCAGCCCGCTCCTCGCCCATCGCGATCCCCAGGCCAGGGTCCCCAGGCTCGAGGCACTCCAGACCGACGCCACGCTCGACGTCGATGGCTACTTAAATGAGCCCTTCTGGGCCGAGGCCGCCGTCAGCAGCGGCTTCATCGATGTGCGAACCCAACGGCCCGCGGAGCAACAGACCACCGTGCGGATCGCCTTCACCCGCTCGCACCTATACATCGCCGTCGAGTGTCTGGACGATCGCATTGCCGAGATTCGCGCCACCGAGCAACGCGAGGATCGGGCTTTTGTGGGAGATGATTGGGTGGAGATTCATCTCGATCCGCCGCATACCCACCGCACGAAATACGCGTTCTTTGCGAACCCGCTCGGGACGCGGGCCGACGCCAATGAGGGTCCCTCGGGGATGTTCAATTACGGCTGGTCAGCGAATTGGGATCTCGCGGCGAGCATTCAAAGCGATCGCTGGGTCTTCGAGATGCGGATTCCATTCTCCATCATGAACTATGAACGACGGGACGGCCAGTCCTGGGGCTTCAACATCACCCGCCAACTCCGGCGCACGGACGTGCTAAGCTTCTGGAGTTTCAGCGCCACCGACATGTACAAGCCCAGGCATTTCGGACACATCGAGGGGCTGGACCTGGGCGACTCGGTGTTCGACCGGAACTGGGAGGTGACGCCCTACACCAGTGTGCGCACCGATTTCAACGGGGATGTCGACACCTTGTTCCAGGCCGGCGTGGACTTCAGCTTTCGGCTCACGCCCGCCATCACCACCGCGCTCACCCTCAACCCGGACTTCGGCCAGGTCGAGGCGGACGCCGCCACGATTGAATTGCGCGACACGGAACGGTTTCTGCCCGAGAAACGCCCGTTCTTCCGCGAAGGCGACGAGCTTATCCGCATGCCGTATCGCATGTATTACAGCCGGCGCCTCAGCGATATCGACGCCGGCCTGAACACCAGCGGGCTTTACCACGGCCTCGGTTTTTCGTTCCTCAACGTCCAAGGCGACGTGGCGCGTGATGACGGTTACTACGGCAATTCCTCCGTGCTCCGCGTCCTGCAAAACATCGGCCAACGTTCCACGCTCGGCTACTACGCCAGTGTTTCGGCGCTCGAAGACGGCTACGGCGCCGCCGGCAGTGTCGACGGTTACTTCTTTCTGACCGATGACTGGCGGGTCAGTCTCCAGGCCGCCACCACGAGCGAGCGGCTTGAAGGTGAAGCCGGCGTCGAACTCAAGGACCGTGAGGATTATCTCGGTTTTGGCAGCCTGATCTACGAAAAGTATCCCTGGTCGTTCAACCTCGGTTACCGCGCCATCACCGAAGGATTCGATCCTTTGCTGGGTTACGTTCCGCGTCGCGACATCTTCGGGCCGTCGTTTCTCGGTCAAATCTACCTCAAGTCCGACGGCAGCTATTACAAGGAGTTCCGCGTCACCTATGAGGGAGCCTATTACGAGGACAGCGACGGCGCGGTATCCCTCCGCGATCATGGGATCTCGAGCTATGCCCTGCTGCCGAGCGACATCGGTCTGCGTCTCGGCCAATCCATCGATTACCATGCCCCTTACGACAACCGCCGCACCAGCGCCGGCATGAGCGTCTTCACCAGCGATTTCTGGAAGTCGGCCAGCCTCACCTGGGGTGGCGGGGTCTTCGAGCAAATCGATTACAACGAGTTCATCCTGGCCAAGCCTTTCAAGCCCTGGGAACGACTCCCGATCCAATGGGAGTTCGTCGTCCGGCTCGAGGATCACCCGGACGGCAGTGAGGAAACCGTCTGGCTGAACCGGGTGGTCTTCGACCTTTACCTGGCCAAGGACATGTGGATCAAAGGTTCGTTTCAGCCGCAGAATGACGATGTGCGCAACGTCAGCATCATCTACGGCTGGAAATTCTGGCGCGAAGCCTGGTGGTACCTCGTCTTTAACAACGTCAACGACAACACCCCCGACTCCGGCAACAGCATCTTCACGAAGCTCACTTACACCTTCTGATGCTCGCCGACAAAGCCCGCGACGAAGGTCTGGCGAGGTACAGAGTGACCGTTACGGGGGGGCCTTCAAGTTGCGTCCGGAATTTCCGCCGGACCGGCCGCGCCAGGTTCAGCTCGTCGCCGCCGGTATTCGGCCCAAACCAACCGGAAAGCGCTGGCGAATTCCTCCGGCCGAGTCCGCAGCCATTCCTCCAAACGTTCCGGGGCGCACCACTCGCCGCAGTCGATTTCCTCGGGATGCAACCGAAAAGGTCCTTCCGCGTGACCACGGTAGACCCAGATAAATTCCCAACCGGTCACCGGAGACGCGGCCAGCTTGAACAACCGCTCTGGCACGCCGTCGAGCGCCAGCCCCAGCTCTTCGCGCACCTCCCGCACCGCGCACGCATCGTACGTCTCGCCGACATCCAGGTGCCCCGATGCGGAGGAGTCCCAAGTGCCGGGGAAACAATCCTTGGCCAGCGATCGTTTCTGCAGAAACACTTCTCCTCGCCGGTTGAACACCAGCACGTGCGTCGCCCGATGCCGCAAGCCCAGGCGATGGACCTCGCGCCGGGATCGCTGGCCGATCACCTCGTCGCGTTCGTTCACCACGTCAAAGATCTCTTCGTTCATTGGCTCGGTTCCTGACCTGCGGCCAGCAGCACCGTCAAGGCCGCCCATTGTTCCACGCTCACCGTCTCGGCCCGGACTTCCTTCGCCAATCCCAACCGCTGGAACGTCCGTTCCAGGTCGATGATCGGCCAATCCTGCCGCAGTAGTTTGAGGAGCATCTTCCGCCGTTGCGAAAACCCGCGCTTGACGATCCGCACAAAGGCTCCCGTAAGCCCGGCGCGCACCAGGCCGTCGGCTCTCCGCACCAGGGTCACACAGGCCGAATCCACCTCCGGTACCGGGAAAAAGCACCCGGCCGGCACTTTAAACCAGCCCCGGGCCTCGTAATTCAACCCCACCAATACGGTGAGCAATCCGAAGTTCCCATCCCCCGCCCGCGCCAGCAGCCGCTCGATCACTTCCAACTGCAGCGTCACGACCATGCGCTCCGGGCCGGCCGGGTTCAGCGCGAGTTCCACGAGGATCGGCGATCCCACCGAATAAGGCAGATTGGACACCAGCTTCCACCCGCCCCAATCGCGGCCGGACTCCCTCAAGTAATCAAGTGCATCCGCCTCCACCAACTCAAGATCACCCGCCGCACCCAATCGCTCCCTCAGGCACTTCGCCAGGCGCTCGTCTTTCTCGATCGCCCGCACCCGCGCGCCCGTCTCGAGCAAAGGCCCCGTGAGCGCGCCCAGTCCCGGACCAATCTCCAGCACCCGATCGCCCGCGCCCAACTCCGCCGCGCGAACGATCCGGCGCAGTTGATTGCCATCGTGCAGAAAATTCTGCCCGAGCGATTTGGTGAGACGTATTCCCCGCTCCGACAACCAGGGCTGGATTTCGCTCAACCTCATATCGATCGACCCAAGTCCTTCACGCGTGCACCTGTGCCATCACTCCGGCCAGGGCCCTCACCGTCTGTTTCACCTGCGCCTCCGTGATCGTCAACGGCGGCGTGAACCCAATCACCTCGCCGCTCTCGCCTTCCGGCAACAAGATGTAGCCCGCCGCCAGCATCCCCTTGACCACCCGTAAGGCGAACTCCGTCGCCGGCAATCCATTCCGTTGGCGCAATTCCAGGCCCACCATCAATCCCCGGCCTCGAACCTCGCCCGCCAACCCGCCCGGCAATGCCATCGATTTCAGCTCCGCCTGCAACAACGCTCCCGTTTTCTCCGATCGTTCCCACAGCCGACCAGAGCGAATCTCGTTGATCTGCGCCAGCGCCATCGCGCAACCGACGGGATGTCCCAGGAACGTGCTGGTGTGGATCGCCTCGCCCGTCGACGCCGGCCACGCCCCATCCATCACCTCCGCCCGCCCCACGCACGCCGAAAGCGGAAACCCGCCCGTCAGGGCTTTCCCCAGGCAGAGGATATCCGGCACCACCCCCGAATGCTCGCAGGCAAACCAACGTCCCGTCCGACCGAACCCCGTGTAAACCTCGTCCAGGATCAACAGCGCCTGATGATCCGAAGCGCACTGCCGCAACACCTCGAGAAAGCCGGTCGGCGGCACGCGCATTCCGCCACGGCCCTGAATCGGCTCCGCCAGGATCGCCGCCACCCGGCCCCGCCCCAGCACTCGGCGCAGTTCCCTCTCCATGCGCCCCAGTTCACTCGCGGTTGCCGGGAAGGCCACAAACTGGCCGAACTGCCCCAACTGCTCCTCGAAGGGTGCTCGAAAATGCGCCCGACTCGTCACGTTCAACGCCCCGTATCCCAAACCATGATAGCCCCCGCGAAACGCAACGATCTCCCTTCGCCCCGTCGCCAGAATCGCCGTCTTCAACGCCGCCTCAACCGCCTCGAACCCCGAGTTGCAGAAGAGGGTCTTGCCCCGCCGGTCCGTCGCGCGAGCCTTTCCTCCCTTCCCCCAACGCTCGAAAGTCAGACCGCTCAGCTCGCGCGCCAACCGCGCCTTGAGCGGATGGGGATGCACATCTCCCATCGCGTGCGGCAGTCGCGCCAACTGCCGCTGCCCCGCCCGCACCACCCGGAGGTTCGCATGTCCCGCCGCCGCCACCCCGAATGCCGCCGTCAAATCCAAATACTTGCGCCCCGCCACATCCCAGACATGGACATCCCGCGCCCGGTCCCATACGATCGGCCATGATCCGTCCGGGTCCAGAAACGTCACATTCCGCGATTCATACGCGCGCAACTGTCGCAGGATGTCGCCCGCTCGCATGCCGCACCCTAGTCAGCCTTCCACAAAAAGCCAACCTCGGAGCACCGGCCTCCGGCCCGGCGCCGCGCTTCAACCGCTCAATGACCGCCTGTCATGACTAATAAGAACTCCACTCCCTCCCTGCGATCCGCACGTAAGGTCACCCTCGGCCTTGTGGTCGGAGTCCTGGCCATCGTGGCCATCGGGTTCCTCCTGCTATCGCGCCCCTCCAACGCGCCTGGCGCCCAGAGCCAAACACCTCCCAAGCCGGAAGGCACCGAACCAGCTTCGCTCTACGGCGCACTGCTCGGCCGCTGGCTGCGGACGGATGGCGATTACCTGCTCGATATCCGCGCGATCGACGGAACCGGCAAGGCCCAGGTCGATTACTTCAATCCGCGTCCAATCCATGTCGCGCGTGCCGAAGCCTCGCGCGAAGGCGAAAGCCTCAAACTGGTGGTTGTCCTCGAGGATGTGGGTTACCCCGGCAGTTATTACACCCTGGCCTGGTCGCAACCTGAAAAACGTCTCGCCGGCGAGTATTACCAGGCCACGCTCCAGGAAACGTTCGAAGTGATCTTCACGCGTTTGCCTTAGGACCGGGCGATTCCATCGTTTCGGCTCGACAACTTCCGCCCATTCCGGGCATAGGAATGCCGTCGAATCACAGTTCCCATGAAAACGAGCCAACGGGCAGTCGGTTCGCGTCTTCGATTCCCGGGTCAATCCCGCCGATCAGCAATAGGACAATACATATGAACCGCCGCCAATTCCTCCGACGAGGCGCCGCCGGCCTCGCCTGGATCTCCCTCGCCCCGCACCTCAAGCTCTTCGCCGCCGAACGCTCCCGCCGCGTCGGCCTCATCGGCTGCGGCTGGTACGGCAAGAGCAACCTCTTCCGCCTCCTCCAGGTCGAACCCGCCGAAGTCGTCTCCCTCTGCGACGTCGACCAACGCATGCTCACCGAGGCGGCCGAAATGGTCGCCGCCCGGCAGCGCTCGAAGAACACCCCGCGCGTCTATCGCGACTACCGCGAGATGCTCCGCGAAAAGGACCTCGACATCGTCCTGGTCGGTACCCCCGATCACTGGCACGCCTTGCCCAGCATCGCCGCGATGGAAGCCGGCGCCGATGTCTACGTCGAAAAACCGATCAGCCTCGACGTCGTCGAAGGCCAGGCCATGCTCGCCACCGCCCGCCGCCTCAACCGCGTCGTTCAGGTCAACACCCAGCGCCGCAGCACCCCTCACCTCATCGACGCCCGCGACAACATCATCCAAGCCGGCAAACTCGGCCACATCGCCGCCGTCGATATCTACTGCTACTGGCACATGCGCGCCCGCGAGAATCCGCCCGATACCGCCCCCCCCGCTCACCTGGACTACGAAATGTGGACCGGTCCCGCCCCCATGCGCCCCTTTAACAAGCTGGTGCACCCTCGCGGTTGGCGCGCCTTCACCGAATACGGCAATGGCATCCTCGGCGACATGTGCATCCATATGTTCGACATGGTTCGCTGGATGCTCGACCTCGGCTGGCCCAAACGCATCTCCTCCACCGGCGGCATCCTCGTCGATAAATCCAGCAAGGCCAACATCCCCGATACGCAGACCGCCACCTTCGACTACGGCGATCTCCAGATCACCTGGAACCACCGCACCTGGGGCAGTTCACCCGACCCCAAATACCAATGGGGCGCCACGTTCTACGGCGACAAAGGCACGCTCAAAGCCAGCGTTTTCAGCTACGATTTCCTCCCCCTCGGCGGCGGCGAACCCCTCCAACGCGATGTCCTCTACGAACTCGAGGAATACCCCGAAGATAAAACCGAGAAAGACCTCGAAAAACACGTCGCCCCCGCCATGCGCCGCCATTGGCTCAATTTCTTGAAAGCCGTCGACGACCGCTCCCGCCCCATCGCCGATATCGAACAAGGCCACATCTCCAGCGCCTCGTGTATCCTGGCCAATCTCGCGCTCGGACTCGGCCGCACCCTGGCCTGGGATCCCCCTACCGGCTCCGTCATCGGCGATCCCGAAGCCAATCGGTTCCTCCGCCGGCCGTACCGCGCCCCATGGACGCACCCGGAACCGGGATAAGTCGTTTCGTTCGCCACCCGGCACCGCAGCTCTGATGCGGCGCTTGAACATCGCCTTCCACATCGACGCCCGGAAAACGCTGTGGGTCGCCAAACTTAATGGGGGGCTGTACAAGTCGTTGCCACCATCGCACCGCTGATGGCCTAGAACGGCAACCGGCTCGAAGTGATCTGCCCGAACAACTCCGCCGCCTGTTCCGGGCTTTCAGCCCGGCCGATGCCTCCACCTCCAAAAACAAAAATGCGGCGGCACCGGCCTGGGCCTGGCCATCAGCCGCAAGTTCTGTGAATTGATGGGCGGCAATCTGAACGTCGAGAGTGTTGCCGGCCAGGGCTCCACCTTCACCGTCACTCTCCCCACGGAAGCGAGGGAAATCTGCCCTCCGACGACCCGCTCCGCCTTCCTGATGCCGGCCTGGAGCACATGGCTGTGCCTTCGGGCTCCCGATGTGGAGCCAACACCTCGATCACTTTCCGCACGGCTCCTCGAGGCCGGCGCTGGTGCTGCGTCCGGCGCCACCTTCGGGACGTGGGAGATTGGATATTTGGGATGGGCAATCCTCTCCCAGGCAGAGAAACCCCTGAATCCATGGACCATCCCGGTACACCGCCGAACCAGCGGGGCGGGCTCGTGCATCACGGGTCGGCCTTCGTGTTCCGACCTCAATTCATACTCGGCAGAGGACCGGGGGTAAGAGATCACCCAAAAGACCATTGTTCACACAGATTTGAACTCGCCTTACAGCCTCGGCCTCGTGGCACTGGGCCCTCCAGCACTGCGCCCTGGCTCATAGCCGCCAGTTCAAATCCAGGCGAAATCGGTTTCCGTCCTGGCTCGTGGTGATTGCTTCCACCAGGTAAAGCCGGGCCAGCAGGCTGATCCGGTGGGACAAGGCATACCCGAGGCGGATTTCATGCCCTTCGATGTCGGTACCGGCGGTCTGGGTGCTCGAGCCGAAACGGACCCAGTCGTCCTGGGCATACGACGCGTTCACGGCGAAGGTCTCGATATGCGCGTAAGAGTACCCGATCAGCCAATCGTGACGCTGGCTCAAGCGCCCCCATTGCACGGAAAACACGTACCCCAGCGTCTCGTCCGTATCCGCGACGGGGAACGGTGCCACATCCGCCGCGTCATAGTCCTCGAAGTTATGGAAGAGATCGGCACCGAACGTAAGCGGCATTTTCCCGACCGGCAGGGTCCACTGACCGCTTGCCACCCCGATCAGGTAATCCCGCTCGCCATTGCGCGAAAGCAGGTTGTTGGCGCCATCCTCCCCGTGCATATAGTGCAACCCGCCCGCGACGGTGAACTGCGATTTCTCGACCGGCCGACTGAACTTGAGCTGGCCGCCAACCATCTGTCCGTTCAAGTCGTAACCGCCATCGGGCAGATAGAAGGCCCCGACCGCGCTGGTCAGCTGGCCGCCTCCGAACTCCGCGTCGTAGGTGCCCGCCACTCCGGTCGGCGTCACATCCTCGTCCCAGAACAACTCGTTCTGCTGCCAGAACGGCGTGACGTTGCGTCCGCCCCACCCGCCAAACCCTGCGTGCTTGAACTGGACAAAGTAGCGGTCCACGACAAAGTCCAGATCGTCGCGGTCGCCGTCGTCCGTCACAAAGGTCAGATGCGGCGATTGCTGGCTGCGACTGTCGCCCGTCCGGATCCTTGCCCCCGCCGACCACATGTTGGAGAAGCGGTAGCCGGCGCCCAAACGCGCCCGCAACCGGCCTCGATGCCGGTCGTCGCGTGCCACGCCCGCGGCGTTTTGTGAATCCCAGTCCACTTCGTACCGCAACCGCAGGTCGGCCGAAAACGTGAGGTTGGTGTTGGCATCGATCCACTCCAAGCCGGAGGCCGCGCGCGCGTCGATCATCCCGCCCAACCCGATCAACCCGACGCCAAGAAGCACGCAGGTTTTCATGGCTGCACCGCTGCGACCCGGGTGGACACCGCCTCGACCGCCCCCGTCCCACTCTGACTTGCGGACGAAGTTCGCTCGCGCTTGAAGTTCAGCACCCGGCTGAAATCCGAATGTGGTTTCCCATCCACCTCCACCCAGCCGCGGATCACCAGGTCCGGTCGCACGTTCGAACGCGGTTCCAAATCGAAATCCCGCCCTTCGGCCCATTCCAGCCGCGTGTCATCCAGCCCGCCAAACCATTCCGCGGCGCGATCCCCAGCCGTGTCACCCGAGGAAACGTCCAGCGGCACCCAACCCAACCCCGGCGCGTAAAACTTGGGCCAGCAACGGTAGCCCGGATCATAATCCTCGCCTTCGTAGTTGAGGTTGAGCCGGCTCCCGTAAATCAACCGGCAGGGGATCCCCCGCGCGCGACAGAGCGCGATGAAGAGCGCATGCTGATCGGTGCAGCAATCGCCCGTCCCCGCCAGGCATTCCATCGCGCTGCCCCAGCATTTGCCTTGCGGCGCCGTTCCCCACTTCGAGTAGTGGTCGCTCTTCGCGATCACGTAATCGAAAAACTTACGCGCCTGAATCACGGGGTTCTGCTCGGTCCCGGCCAGGTCGTCGGCAATCTTTCGTATCTCGGGGGTGACTTCCATGTGCTTCTCATCCAGCCGCAATTCGGCGGCAAACGCCCGATGGTCTTGCTCCGTCAGTACCCCGGCCCGTGCCGCGTCCGCCAAACCGCTCAACTTCTCACGCACGACCTTGAACTCCGTCACGATCCGCAACGGCCGGCCCGTCTCTGCCCCGCCTTCCGCATACAACCACGACCGACCATACCTCGGATCGCGCGTGATGCGCAGCGAATCGGGAGCTTCCACCACCCGGAATTCCAGCACGCGCTGCTCGGGTCGATCCTCCGGCATCCAAAACCAACCGCGCACCTCCCGGGCGCCCGCGGGCAGGTTCTTCACCTCGAAACTCTGACGCACGGTATAGAGGGTATCGCCAAGAGCCGGGCCGCACGCCAGGAACCCAAACAACAGCGCCCCGGCAGCGGTCCGTCGGCCAAAGCGAACCCGGCGGCTTCCCTGTACATTTGTGGAGTTAATATTCATAAGTGTGACACCTTTTGCCAGGCGACGATCCCACCCGCAATGGTCCCGGGACATAATGGCCTTTCCCCGGGGTTAACACCCCCTTTTCAGCTCCTTTTTGAGGCCGGCGCTTCGCTCGGGGGTCTCAGGCTAAAGCCTGAATTCCGCCTGCAACCGGCGATACAGGGCTCGTCGGAACGGGCTGGTTTCCGCAATCAGCCGAGACATCGGCATCCAGCGCCAGGCCCGGAATTCACCCTCCCGGGGAAGCGTTAACTCGCTCTCCTCACCGCGGAGTTTAAGCAAGTACCAGTACTGCACCTGCCCCAAGCCGGTCTTTGCGGTCTGCCATTCCGCTGGCAGCTCGTAAACCAAGGGTTCCGGATAGCGATCCACCAACTCGAGTTGATCGCGCAACAAGCCGGTCTCCTCCTCGACTTCACGGAACGCCCCCGCCTCCGCGGTTTCATCCGCCTCCCATCCGCCTTGAGGCAATTGCCAGGCGCCCGGGATTTGCTCCCGCTCCAGGGCCAGGACCCGTCCGCTCCGGTTCACGATCACCGCGCCCACACCCGCCCGAAAATAACGCGCTGGAAAGCTCATGACCGGTCCATGCCACTCGGTGGGTCGGTAATCGCCACCTACGGCTTCGCCCCTTCCAGGGCTTCCAGCACGATCCCCGGCGTGAGCAGTTCGGGCAATACCCGCGGTGGCACGTCGGGGTCCGCCGGATACACCAGGACCAGCGGGACACCCGCCCGGCCCCAACGCTTCAGCTCGGCCGTGATCCGCGGATCCTTCAGGGTGTAATCCCCCAGCAACGCCACCGCATTCAATTCCTTGAGCCGGTTGACCACCGATTCAATCTCGAGACTCGTCTTCTTGTTCAATTGGCAGGTGACACACCAATCGGCCGTAAAATCGACCAACACGGGGCGACCCGCCTCACGCGCCCGCTCGACGGCCTCCGCGGTCCAGCGCTCCCATGGAATCCCTCCCGGGTTTTGAAGCGCGGTGGGATTGTCGGCGCCCCCGGCTGGCGACCGCCAGTTGAGCTGTCGTTCCAGGGCAAAGCCGTAACCGACCATCAGCAAGCCGAGGCTCACCGCCATGCTCAATCGCTTGCGCCCGGAATTGCCCTGGACAAACTGACCCCAAACCCAAACCGCCAGCGCCAGGAACACCAGGTAAACCCCGATCCACAGCACTCCGGCATTGCCGTAATGCCGACCCAACAGACTCAGCAGCCAGAACGCCGTCGCCGCCATGGGAAAGCCCATCGCCACCTTGAACCGCTCCATCCATGCGCCCGGCCTGGGCAGATACCGCGCCAACCCCGGGGCGAAACTGATCACAACATACGGCAGCGCCAGCCCCATACCCACCACCAGAAACATCAACACCACCACCAGGGGCGGTTGCACAAAGGCGAACCCGAGCGCCAACCCCAGAAACGGCGCCGTGCAGGGTGTCGCCAGTGCCGTCGCCAATACCCCGTTGAAAAACGAGCCCGCCGCCCCGCTCTTCGATGCCAACTGCGCGGCCGCACCCATGGTTCGCCCGCCGAGCGTCACCTCGAACACGCCAAAAAGATTCAGCGCCACCAGCGTCACCAACGTCGTCATCGCCACCAGAAACACCGGGTTCTGAAACTGCATCCCCCAACTCGCGGCCTCGCCTCCGGCCTGGACCAACAACACCATGCCCGCCAGCACCAGGAACGATACCAGGACGCCCGCGCCATAAATCAAGCCGTGCCGGCGCACTTCACCGGGCGATTGCCTCGATTGTTCAAGAAAACCCAGCACTTTCAACGCGATGACCGGCAGCACGCACGGCATCACGTTCAGGATCAAACCGCCCACCAGCGCAAACCAGAGCATCAACCAGAGCGACGGCGCCGACGATCTCTCCGTCAACCCCGACGCCACCCCTGGCGGCGGCGCGTAAGCCGTGGCCGTCCCACCGGGCTGCAAGATCACCTGATACGCGATCGGTTCGGGTTTCAATCGTTCCACCACCAATCCCGCTATCTCCTTGGGCCAGTCGTTGCCCGAACGGACCACCCTGAGTTCCATCCGCGCGCGGCCTGGTTCCGCCGACAGCACTTTCACCTCGGGCGACACCCGGTAACCCTTGGCCGGCAACGCGAAGAAATTCGGCGAAATACCTTCACCACCGGGCATCCATTCCAACACCAAGGACCGCTCCTCCCCGGTTTCCGGGCCCGCCCAGGCGGCGGTCAATCCCTCCGGCATCGCGGCCCGCGGCAACCACCGGCGCGCCGCTTCAAACCGTTTCGCCTCCGACGACGCCACGGTCTCCGTGCCCACTTCGAGCGTCACCGACACTTCGGCGTCGCCGGGCAGGCACAACTGTTCGCATTCGAGCCAGGATACGGACGCCTTCAACTCGTATCGACCCGCCCCAACCCGCTCGCTCACCTGCAACGGGGCCATGAGCAGGATCTCGTCGTGATGCACGTACGTCGTGATCCCGGCCACCGCGTAAATCTCCGGCACCGGCCACTGCAACGCGCCAACCGACATCCCGTCGGGCAGGGCCCATTTCACCTCGGTGGCTCCCCCGGAATCCCCCGGGTTTAGCCAGTAAGTGTGCCATCCGTTGTCCATGCGCAACCGGACGCCCACCTCCGTGGTCTCCCCCGGCCGCACGCTGCGGTCCGCCACCAGCAGGCTGGCCTGCGTGTGCGCCGCCGCCACCGCCATCGGGACCCACGCCATGCAAGCCAGATATGCCAACCCTCGAATCGCCATCATGGGCCCCATAAATGCCTCAAGATCCCGCTCGACGCAATGGCGGACGATCGCGATGGGGCAGCGCCGCTCGCAGGAATCGTCGAACCTTCACGAACTCCCGAACCAACCGCCCATAGAGCTGCCCTGCTGGCTCGAGATCTTTAGCGTGACCGAGGGTCTCGATCTCCTGGGCCAGGGCGAACAACCCGGGCGACTTCAGGTTGAGCGCGGCGCTCTTGATGCCATGGGCCAGCCGATTCACGGCGACCGCATCCGAATCCCGCAGCGCCTTTCGGAGCCCCTTCAACCGTTGGAGAGTCTCGACGATGAACGCCCGCACCAGATCCTCCAGCAGACCGGCGTCGCCCTCCACCAGTTCAGTCAGCGCCGCCAGGTCGGGAAGCGCCGCGGCCGCTCCCGCGACGGAAGCGGAAACCGCGGCCGATGCTGGCTCAGCCTGGGCAAGGTTGACATCCCCTCGCGTCCAGCGCGCGATCAAGGCGAGCAGGCTGTCACGGACGATCGGCTTCGTGGCGTAATCGTCCATGCCAGCCTCCAAGCACAGCTCGCGGTCGCCTTTCATGGCCGACGCCGTGAGCGCGACAACGACGGTGTGTTTTCGGCCGGATTCACGGCGCCGGAGCTCACGAGTGGCGGCATAACCGTCCAACTCCGGCATCTGGCAGTCCATGAGGATCAGATCGTACTCATGCTGTTCGCACGCCGAGAGCGCGTCCTTTCCGTTGGACACTTCGTCGCACTCGTAACCCGCGCGCTCCAGCACCCGCCGGATCAACTTCCGGTTGGCGTCGCTGTCTTCCGCAATGAGCAGCCGGGCCGGTTTCCGCCCGGATCGGTCCAACAGGGCTTCGGTCACCAGGGTGCGTGGCCGCCGCGTGGCGGGTGCCTGGCTGCCGCCGAGCACCATGCGCAGGCAGTCAAACAGCGCCGACGCCTTGATCGGTTTCACCAGGTATCCCCCAAAACCGATCTCCAACAATTCGCTACTTGAGCTGCGATGCGACACGGAGGTCAGCAGAATCAGTTGGGTCGCCTCGAGATCCCGGTCCCGGCGGATGCCGCGCCCCAGTTGCTCACCATCCATCCCTGGCATCTGGAGATCGATCAAGGCCACGCGAAACGGTTGACCTCGGGCGACGGCGGCTCGGAGTGCCGGCACCGCCGCCTCGGGTGCGGCGATCTCCTCGACCTGACATCCCCAGTGCATCAGATAGGTGCGCACGATCCAACGGTTCGTGGCGTTGTCGTCCACCACCAGCACCCGCAGACCTCGAAGCTCGACGGGACTGAGCCATTCTCCAATCTCCGGTGAGGGCTCGACCCGACGCAGCATTGCCCGGAACCGCGCGGCGGTCCCCGACCCCGGCCGGCTCTCCAGGGTGAGTTCGCCGCCCATCAGTGAAACCAACCGCTGGCAGATGGCCAACCCCAACCCCGTGCCGCCGTGCCGCCGGGTGGTCGAAGTGTCCGCCTGCACAAAGACCTGGAAGAGCCGGTCGAGATGCTCCTCGGCAATTCCGCTCCCGGTATCCCGCACCTCGAAGCCGAGGGCAACCTCGTCGCCCTCACCGACGGCGGGCTCGGCCGCCACGGACACCACCACCTCTCCCCGATCTGTGAACTTCACGGCGTTGCTGATCAGGTTGAGCAGCACCTGGCGGAGACGCCCGGGATCACCCTGGACCGTGGCCGGCAGGTCCGGAGCCAGGAGCAAGGCCAGTTCGAGACCTTTCTCCGCCGACCTGGCGGCAAAGACATCCACGGCATTCTCCACGCAACGGCGCAAATCGAACGGGATCGATTCCAGCGCCATCTTGCCCGCCTCGATCTTCGAGAAATCCAGGATGTCGTTCAGAATCCCCAGGAGCGTTTCGGCGGACTGATGGATCGTCTCGGCGCAGTCCCGCTGTTCGTCCGTGAGCGGAGTGTCCAGCAGCAGATCGCTCATCCCGATGACCGCGCTCATCGGCGTGCGAATCTCGTGGCTCATGTTGGCGAGAAACTGGCCTTTGGCCTGGTTCGCCGCCTCAGCCTCGGCCTTGGCCTTCTGCAGTTCGAGCGTCATGCGCCGCAATTCGTCTTCGGCCAGCTTGCGTTCGGTGATGTCATGGCTCATCCCCACCAGGCCGACGATCTCGTCGTGGCTGTCCCGGAACGGCACCTTGTCGGTGATCAGCCAGCGTTCCCGGCCTTCGGGATCCACGGTACTTTCCTCGGCGTTGATCAAGGGCGTTCCGGATCGCAGAACCGCCTGCTCGTCGGCAAAGTACTTCGCCGCGATCGCCTTCGGGAAGATCTCCGCGTCCGTCTTTCCGCTTACCTCCTCCTGGGTCCGCGCGCCCAGCACCTTCAGGTGCGCCAGGTTGTTGACCAGGAACCGGCTCTCGCGGTCTTTGACAAAGATATAAATCGGCAGGTTATCGATCACCGCGCGCAGCAGGTTGCGCTCGTTCTCGAGCGCCGCCTCGGCCTGACGTGTTTCCTGGAACTGTCGTTCGAGACGCGCGTTGGTTTCCTCGAGCCGTTCGGTGCGTTCCCGAACCAGTTCTTCGAGGTGCTCTCGATACCGCCGCAGATCCTCCTCGTTGCGCAGGAGTTGTTCGTGGCTCTCAACCAGGTCCACCTGCCACCGGTGCAGGACCCGGAGCAACCCGATCCACGTCCCCACCAGCGCCAGCAAGACCAGCGACATCAACCCCAGCCGCAGCACCGCCGAACGCCGGACGGATCGCGCCACCGCCGCCGTCGCCGTCTCGAGCGCGGCCCCAAACTCCGCCACCCCGCGCGCATACCGCTCCTTCTCCCGCTCGTACTCGGGGCTGAGCAGCACGGCTTGCGCGCGCTCGAGTTCCCGCTGCCGGACCAGGTCAAACGCCTGTTTCTCCAGGTTGACCAACCGCTGGTTCGCTTCGTAGGTCAACTCGGTCATGCCCGGGCTGCCGATCCCAGCCGCCAATTCCCTGGCCTCGGCGATGGCCGCGTCCAACTCCGGTTCGAACGAAAGATAGCGCTCTTCCCACTGGCGCTCCCCGGTCGCGACGGCCATGCGCGCTGACATCGTGAGCAATTCGTCCAAATGCACGATGATCCCGCGCAGTCGCTCGATCTTCAGTGCCCGTTGTTCCGCGGCCGCCATGGTCTGGCTGGAATGATGCACACTCCAACCCAGCCACACGATGACCGCGACGGTTACCCCCACGAGGAGCGCCAGAAACCGGCTCGGCGAACGCGTCTCGAATCGATTCGGATGGCTCATGATCGCGCTCCTCTACGAAGCGGAACAGGCCGACTTCACTTGGTAAGCCGATAGAAACGGCGGCCGTCCTCCGGCACGTTGGACACCACGTTGAGGGCCTGTTGAACCGCCGGCACCCCGCCCACGGCTCCCCAGTCCGACGGCGGTTCCAGTTGGCTGGCGCTCTCCAGCCGGTAACCGAAATGGGAGGATGGCCACGACACAATAACGTCCCGTTCGCTCCGCCGAACGGCCAGTCGCGGCGGTTGCCGGCTCACGTTCAAAGCGACCAACTCAATCCCTTCGTTCAAGCCGAGATTCCGACTGTAAAGCTTCTCCGCCGCGCTGTTCCAATGCTCGTGCACCCCCAGGCTCTCGAGCCGCACCCCGTCCTGCTCCGGATCGTATGAAGCGCCCGAGGGCGGGTCGTCCGCCAACGCCGCCTCATGCAGGTAATCCTCCGCGCCCCCTTCGAGACTCCCCGGCGCGTTGACCCCGCCCGACACCACGTCCGGCCATTCGTTCTCCAGAAAATCGTGCGCCACCGAGTCGATGGCGACCGGATCTTGCGACGCCAACAAACTGGAAGGCCAGTCTCCGGTCGTCCCGTCGCCAAACGGGGCACTCTTCCACTGGTACGGATGGGCATCCCAGTAATAACCGCCGAACAGCCCGTCGATCAGGTAAAGCACCGTCTTGCCGCCCAATTCCCGATGTCCCATCAAATCCACCAACGCCCGGTAATGGCCCATGCCGGGCGCCCATTCGGCATTCGGCAGGCTCAAATGCAGGTTGTAGTAATCCGGATAACTCACCCCGCGCAACGAACCCACCGGCGTCCGCAGCAACGATCCATAATGGTTTTTCGCGCATACGGTGATGCCCGACGAATGTCCCTTGAGCACCGCAAAGTTGATCACATACGCCGCCCGCGCAAACGGCAACGGCACCCGATCCTGCCGCTTGCCCGCCGCCTCGGGCGTGCTCCAGTAAAACGACGTCGACGAAAACTCGGTCCGCACCCGGCCCCGTTCCCCCATCGTGTCGAAATACTGCACCTCCGGAAACTCCGGCGTCAGGATGTCCCACAGATAATTCGGAAACAACCCGGTCGGATCCCCGATGCTGATGTCTGCCGGCGCCACTCCGACCACGTAGACCAACTGCCGCAGCAGCGCCAGAATCATCTGCGGCGAGTTGTCGATCGCGTTCGCCAGGCTCGCCGGTTTCTCATACGTCCGCGTGTCGGCTCCGTTACACGTCGTCAAATTGATCTTGATCGCGATCTTCTCCCCCGGCTCATAGCCACGCCGCCCGTTCCCCCGGGTTTCATTAAAGTGCGCGAAAATCGCCTCCCACGACCCTGCATCGTCGTCCGCCCCCGCCACCCCCCGGATCGCCTGCGACATCATTTCTTCGACCACCGCGAGATCCGTGTGGTTCGTATACCACCAGCGTTCGGGCGAACTGTATCCCGCCCAATCGGTCGCGTCCGGCGCGTGCACCCAGACCACCCGGCCGGGATGAATCCCCTTCCCCACACCAATCGGACCGTGCGGCTCCGCCGGTCCGGCGTAAACCGGCGCCTTGGGCAAACCCACGACGGCCACCAGCGCCCCGGCCAGGGCCACCATCGCGCAAGCCCCCGCCAGAACCCAGCGTGACGCCCGCGCGTGCGCCTTGCCGTGTCGCCACACCTTCACCGTCCCGGCCACACACAACAACCAGACGACAAAGCTGCTGGCCAACGGCGCCGCCGCCCGTTGACACGGATACGCCGCCCGGCTCGGCTTCGGAATCACCCGCACCAGAAACCAGATCAACGACACCAAACCAGTCCCGAGAAACCACCAACGAAAACGCCGCGCCGAACGGTCGGCCGACGATACCCGTCCCGCAACCGCGCGTACGCATGAATGGGGCTGGGGTTTCCCTGGACGACCAGCAGATGAACCATCCGTAGTCATGCGTTAACCCTGACATTCGATCCCGCTGACGCAAGCCGGAATTCCGCCGCCGGCCTGAGCCGCAGCGAGCCCCTACTCCTGTCGCTCCATCTCCCCGGCCCGACCATTGGCTTCCCTTCGCTGTTGAACACGACAAATCCCCAATCCCCAATCCCTGATCTGCTCGATCCGTGGACGATCTTCCCCGTCAAGAGTTGTCACGGCCTGATTTCCGTCTGTCACTGGTGAATCGTGGGTATTTCGAGGGTTGGGGTCAGTTCCGCTTATCTTTAGTGCCACGTCGCATGCCAGGCGTCCATCCATCGCTGGGCCGTAGCCAACCATAAGCGGAACCGACCCGCTTCACCCACTGTGGAATCAGCCTCACCCACTTTGAATCGCACCCTTCCCCACGGTCCCCGTCCTCTGTTTGGGGACATCATCAAGCCCCCCGTTCGGACGCGTGGGCCTTAAACCGGGCGCGCATCGAACGCGAAATCATGGCGAACACTGCGGCGGGGGATGCGGGGATGGTGGAATGGGCCAAGGCTGCAGGCATTGTGCTCGCATGGCGATGGGAGCGAAAGGATGAAAACATGCTTGCCATGCTACATCTGTAAACTATACTACGCCTGTAGCCTATGAATGGATCCCTCCGCATTTCCGAATCTGAGTGGGAAGTCATGAATCTTGTCTGGCGGGAGAGTCCCGCAACTGCCGCCGGCATTGTTGCAGAACTTTCCGAACGTAAAGGATGGCATGTCCGCACGATCCGGACCTTGATTGACCGCCTGGTCCGCAAGGGCGCGCTCAAGATCAAGGAAGACGGCCGACGCTATCTTTACTATCCCGGGATTCGCCGGGAAGTGTGCGTGCGGCAGGCGAGCCAGACTTTCATGGCCAGGGTATTTGAGGGCGCGCCGGCCAGCCTGGTGCTGAATCTCGTGCGCAAGACGCCGCTCGACAAAAAGGAAATCGCCGAACTGCGACGAATCCTGGATGCCAAGGAGGATGAGTGAGTATGTGGGATTGCGTTATCTTGGGGTTTGAGTGGGTGCTCCAAGCCTCATGGAAAGCCTCGGTGCTGGTGTGCCTGGTCTTGCTGGTTCAGTGGATTTTGGGCCGAAGGCTTTCACCCCGTTGGAGATACGGGCTCTGGTGTATCGTGCTGATCAGACTGTTGGCTCCCGGCTTACCGGAGAGTCCTGTCAGTGTTTACTCATTGGCCCGCCCAGCAGGTCTGCCCAGGGCACCGGAGGCATCGTTGCGCGGATCATCTCCCGATGAGTTCACGGCAATGTCAACCGCCGATGAACGAGTCGTCGCTGATCAGCACCAGGAGAAACGGGGGACACCGTCCGCGGCAGCACGGTCCCACGCGACAGTCTCAGCTGAAGTCCCTCTGCCCACGGGAACCGCCGCCGACGAAAGATCATCCGCGCCTCGGTTTACCGCGATCGACTGGTGCGCTTTGGCCTGGTTACTCGGTGTGATGGCAATCGGCACGGTCAACACAACGAAGCTACTGAGGTTCAGGCGACAGTTGTCCCACGCCACCCCGATCACCGACCCGCGGCTGACGGAACTCGTCCACTGTTGCCATCTCGACCTGGGGCTGTCACGTCATATACCAGTCCTGGAAACCTCGGCAGTCTCCAGTCCGACACTGTTTGGAGTCTCACGTCCCTCTTTGCTTCTACCGCGGAAACTCACGGAGCAGTTTTCTGTCAATGAACTGCACCACGTCATTCTCCACGAACTCTTGCACTACAAGCGGCGCGATGCCTGGGTCAATGTGCTGGTCAGCGTGCTGGTTCAGCTGCATTGGTTTAACCCCCTGTTGATCCTGGCGGCCTGGCGCGTCCGGGTTGAGCTGGAGATGGCGTGTGACGCGGCGGTCGTGGAGCAGCTCCCCCGCGGGCATTCAAAGCTGTATGGCGAGACGATCCTCAAGTGCCTTGCGTCTTGGACCACTGCTGCTGACAGTTCAGGATTGAGAATGTGGAGCCGAAGCGGAGAGATGCGCCAAAGACTCAACCAGATTGTCCGGTTCTCGAGCCGGCGAACGCCTGTCTGGATCGCTCTGACGGCAATCGCCCTGCTGATCCTCATAGGGCTGACCGATCCGAGGCTCCTCAGGCAAATCGAGGCCGTTGGAGTGCCCACCCAATCGCTGTCCGACTCGCAGAGACTTGAGGCACTGATGAGGCAAACACAGTGGGACTTTGGTTGCTGGGATCCTGTCGAAAGCGTGGTGGTTGAACAAGCCACAGTGCGCGTCGTCTTTTCTCTTCCCGATGGCTCCACCCACGAAGTCCAGGGACTCACCGACGCCCGCGGACAATGGAAAGTAGAGCCACCCCTTCGCTTCGATCGAATCGTGCGGGCGAGCGCCGCCAAGCCGGGTTACGTCCCTGTCACGCTTACGGCCAAAGGTGACAACCCCATTGATCCGATCCACATAAGCCAATTCAGGCTCAGTCGGCCTGAACGGATAGCCGGGACTGTGATTGACCCAACGGGGGCTCCGGTCGAGGGAGCACTTATCGCCGTAAGCGGCCGCGATGCCGGTGGCGCTGGCATCAAGACCTATGGTCCGGGTGAAGCATCGGCTACCACTGACTCAAGCGGCAGGTGGAGCATCGACCAATTGAACCGCGCCAGCATCTTCGAGCTGTCGGTTGCGAAGTCGGGCTACGTTTCGAGGACAAATAAGTGCGGGGGACCTCCCCTATTTCCCTTCCAGCAAGGTGCTTTGCAGTTGGGAACCGATATCAGTCTTTTCCTGGCGAGACCAACCGCGATACAGGGTTCCGTCGTAGACTGGCGCGGTAACCCGATTGGGGGCGCCTCCGTGTTGATTCGTCGAGGGGGAGATGGATTCCAAGACAAGGTCGTCACGGGAGCCAATGGTCAGTTTTCATTTTCGTCCATTCCTCCCGACTATAGCACACTTCAGAATATGCCTTCGATTCAAGAACTGACATTGCTGGTGAGGGCGACGAATTGCGCGCCGGTCGTGAGGACTTTGCCTCGCGAGATTTCGAGTATCGAAGGGCTGCGGGTCGTGCTCAGTCCTGGGCAGCGCTTTGAAGGGCACGTGATCGACCAGGATCGTCAGCCTGTGCCTGACGCGCACGTCCGGACCGATTTCGGAGCGTCCCTGAAGACCGATGAGCGCGGAGTTTTCCTGGTGGAGCATGCCCCGGATACGCTGCACGTTTCCGTGCAAAAGGAGGGTTATGACTCCGTCGCATCCGCGGTGATCATCCCTCTGATACAGACGAATGCGATCACCCTGCGTCGGCTCGGACACATTCAGGGAACCGTAAGCGATTCGGTCACCCGCGAACCACTGCCGTCGTTTCGGCTCATGCTTCTTCCAGAACACACTCGTGTGACTGTGAATGACCCTTCTTCCGTCATCATCTCTAACTTCACCGGAGGCCGCTTTACGCTTGCCACCTCGGCACTCTACCCTCGCCCACGACGGCGGCTCCTTATACAGGCACCCGACTATCGCACGGTCATCACCGATGTCGTCGACGGAAGAAGTGGAGACGTAACGCTCGATATTGCCCTCGAGCGGGAGCCATGGATACACGGGACGGTCGTCTCGGTTGATGGCACACCGGTTGAAGGCGCAAGCGTCAGCCTTGTTTCCAGTAAAAGCGAGCCATGGGATTCAGCCGTCCAGCTCATGCACCCTGAAGCTCGCTCGATGGTCGAACTTATCATCGGCACTCCGTTACGCACCCCGCCGGATGGTGAGTTTCATGTCCCGAGAATTCATGCATCGATTCTTGAGGCTCTGAGGGACAACCGCAGATCTCAAATGTCGAGTTCAGGCGAACAGTCCGGTACCCACGACTTCATTGTTGTCAAACACCCTCTCGGTTTCGTGGAATCGCCGCTGGAATCATGGCCGGAGGACGGCAAGCTGGTCCTTCAGCCGCTCGGCACGATCAAAGGTCGGATTGGCAGTGCCCCAGCCGTGCAGCATCCCTACACCGTTCAGATCTCGCGACTCGTTGGCGGCACAACACAGGCAATATCATACGGACCTGGCAGCGAGCAACCGCGCTCAGCGGAGCCGCAAGCCCACGCGGTCGACGAGCACGGAACCTTCGAAGCTCGCAATCTGTATCCAGGAACCTATGAGGTCATTCTGATGTTTCCGTTGAGTAGCAGTTCATCAACAAGCTTCCATGGAGAAAGGGTTGAGGTGCGGCCAGGGACCACGACCGAAGTCACACTACTTGGAGATACACGTTTGGCTAAAGGACGTGTCGTCTGCGCTAGTCTCACCAACTTCGAGTGGTCGCCGCATCTCAGCCCCATGAGCGACGGCCTGGGTAGTCGAGCAGGATTGCGCCAGTTCACCTCAGGAACCGCGCCGGCTGCCAGCAGAACTCCCTCAGGCCGTGGCACCCCACTGCGATTCGAACCGGACGGCAGCTTTCTCACGGCGAACCTTGCGCCTGGAACATACGAGTTGTCGCTGATGATCGGTGACGGTGCTCCGCATGTGATCGATGAATTCAAACCGCGACGTCGAAACCGATCGAGCCCAATGTCGTTCGATCCGCGCGAACGGCCTAGAAGCCGTGACTTAAATCGCCTCGTGATCTTCGAGTTGCTCACTGGCGTCGCAAAATCCCCACGAGACCCTGGCGACTGGATCATGGGGGCCGCCCCCATTGCCTGTCTGCGCTCCGTAGTCGAGATTCCACCTGGACCAGCGGACACCCTGGTCGACCTCGGGACTCTTGAGGTCGTAAGCCAACTACGCCTGGACCTCGGTGACCCTGCACCCCACTTCGATATTGAGGCACTTGACGGGGGACGAATACGCCTCTCCGATTACCACGGAAAGTGGTTGACGCTGTTCTTCTGGCATAGTGGTGGGCTCGGGACGTCTTGCGAAATGGAACTCCGTAACCTGAACATGCTTTGGACCGACTTCCGGGACAAGCCCCAGTTCGCACTCGCAGGTGTTGTCTTGGACGAGCATCCCGAGGACGCACGCAAGTCGGCTGCGGCGGCGCCTGAATTGCGGCATGGATATGACGGGGGGTGGAAAACGAGTCAGCTCGTGAAGCAGTTCGGCATCATCGCCGTGCCCTCAACGTTTCTGATCGATCCCGAAGGCAAGATCGCGGGCTATAACCTGTGGTCCCAGCCACTTGCTGATGTTCTGGACAAGATCGTTGCCAGCCGCGAGCAGAAATGAAGGGACAACACGAGCTGCATCGGCCTTCCTGTCCCCGAGAAGTTGAGCAGTGCGCTTCAGCGTGGCCGGTCAGTGTCCGAGAATCGCGCAGCCAATTGAAAGGAGCATGACTGTGAGTCAACTCGTAACGGCAAATGCCGCTCCAGAGCAAGGGGGCGGGCATGGGACCCATCATCGGCGTCACCCAATTCGCCGACGCAGGTTAAGCCGGAGCCAACGCGCCGAGTTTTGGCTTTACCTGGCGGCGTGTGTCATCTGTATCGGCGCGTTGACCGCGTATTTGGCAGTTCCCCACCTTCTGCCTGACCTGGGCCAGCGATTGAGGGATTTTGTCTCCTACCTTTTCGGTCCCTGATTGGGAACCGATCCGTTTTTCCGACTGCCAAATGCCGGCCAGACATTGGCGAAGATTCTGAAGGAATGGCGGAAGGGGTGGGATTCGAACCCACGGTAGGCTCACGCCTACTCCTGATTTCGAGTCAGGTGCATTAAACCACTCTACCACCCTTCCGCATCACCAAACCCGGCGTAACCGTAAGGGGACTTCCCGGACACGGCAAGCCTTCTGTGGGCCGGTCGCCGGAGGGCGGCGCTCCGACCACTTCTCCGATCGCGAGTTCGGCGAGTGGTATGGCTATCTCCACCGCGATGGCACCGTTTCCTCACGCGTCAAAGGCACCCTGTGGAAAGGCCCGTTTCATCTCCCCCGCATGCTCTGGCTCTGTGCCGCGCTGCTCGCCGACCCGCCCTCCGCCCCCGCCAATGCCGCCAGCGGGAGCCGAACGTAGTCCAGATTCCCGTAAGGATCCTTCTCGAACAACACTCCCAGATCGCCGTTGGCCAACTCCGCCACCGCCGAGTAGGCGGCCGGTCCGGCGTAGATCGTTCGGGCGATCGGCCAGGTGACCCCGCCGTCGTCGCTGATCCGCAAGGTCAGGTTCTCCCGACGCGTTGCGTTGGCCGCGTTGACCTGCACCAACCGACCTGCTGCGCCTGCCGGCGAATGCCGCAACCGGTATGTGTTCCCCTGGCATTCCGGATCGGGCAACGCGGCTTGCGTCGCACTCGAGTGATACGGCATCCCCCAGGTCACACCGCCGTCCGCACTGCGATTGAACGTCCGCACCCCGCGGGTCGGAAATCCATTGTCGCGCATCGACGCCACCAACTCCCCGCCCGCCGTTTCCGCCATCTGCACCTCACCACCCCCCACCCCGGCGCTTTCGCTCCGCCGCCACGTCTCGCCATGATCGTCGCTGTAAAGGCACATCGAGCTGGACGGATTGCCGTAGATATAGACCGGAAGAATGAGCCGGCCGGCGTGGGGACCTTCCCGGAGCTGAATGCCATTGCCCGGCCCGGCCAGAAACTCGCCATAACCCGGCCGAATTCCCGGATTCGTGGCTTCGAGATCGATCGCCTCGGACCATGTCGCCCCGTCGTCGTCACTGTAACGCAACTCGAGTTTGATCTTGCGCTTTCCGTCCCGCACCCCGCCGTTGTCATAGAACACCCAGACCCGGCCCTTGAGGCGGTCGAACAATAGCGCGGGGTCGCCCGCCGCCACGCGCTGGACATTCGTCAGGCCATAGAACGGATAAGCATCCACGTCGTTCGTGTCGCTGCCGTAGTTGGCGATCACCGACAGCGGTCCCCACGTGCGGCCGCCGTCGAAACTGCGTTTGCACACCAGGTCGATCGGCGTCGGAATGTCGCCGCAATTCCCGATCCGGCCATCCGCCACCGCAATCAGCGTCCCTGGCGTCGTGCTCACCAGCGCCGGAATCCGAAAACAGGTGTAACCGTCCACACCCGTGGCAAACACCCGCACGAACCCGGCTCCGGCAATCGCCGGCGACACCGCTCCCTCCTGTTCAACGCGCTCGCCGGAGGCCGAGGCCGCCTCCGCCGCCTGCACCGGCTTCGGCATCGACAAAAACAACAGGACGGCCATGAACACGCCTAACTCGACCACCGTGATCCCCGGGTTGGCCCGGTTGAAATCGCGATCGGCCCGAACCGACGGATGTCGCTGAGCCAACTCACGGCCTTCGAGACTGTCGGCTGAAAAGCGCTCACCCGGCACCACCAACCGCGCCGAGCCTTCCTTCACCCGCAAGCGCAGCGATTTGCGAATCGCCGGACCCAGTCTCCCTCCTTCACCACTCGACCCCCAACCATGAATCACCTTAAGCAGCTTCCCACCTCCTCCAGGTGCGGGCTTCATTTCCGCCAGCAATCGACGGCGCGCTTCCTCCACCGTTGGCCGGTTGATTTCCAGGTTGATCGTGCGCATGCCCCGACTGTGCCACGTTCATCCCGAGGTTTCATCGGTTTTCGTGAACCCACCGGAGCCATTCCGGGTTCGCCCCCCATCAAGCGCTTCTTCGGCGAGCCAAGTCTGGTCCCCAAAGGCAGAACGTTTGATGCAGATTGAAGCAGCGGCACCCAACTTCTTCCTTCTTCCTTCTTCCTTCGGGTTTACCAAGCCGAACGCAGCTCATGCACTTCCAGGGAGGTGATCCGGGCTGTGCCACCCCGGGTTTCGAGGAACAGGCGCTGGCGGTCGGGCCGGGTGTTGAACGGCAGCGGCACGTAGCAGAGACCGTCGCTGGCAAAAACTTCCACGCCGGTGCGGTCGCAGTAGATCGTCAGGCGCAGCTTGCCGTCGCGCAGCGGCGCGGGCGCGTGGCGGTCGTCCACGCGGAGTTCCTGCGTCTTCGGGAAATAGACCACCATCACGTCGCGGAGATTGAAGACGACCTCGGAGGCGTCGACCGGTTCGAATTCGGCGCGGACTTCGACGAGCTCGGCGCGGAGGTTGTCGAGCGGGTTTTTGTCGCCGGGCTTGAGCGTCAAGGCCTCGAAGCGGTGCGACCGGGCGCGCAGGGCTTCGAGTTCCTTCACCGGCGTGAAGGTCAGGCGCGGACCGTCGGGGGTGGAGGCGAGGCGGAGCTCGAGCGGGACGGTCATGCTCTGGTTGAACGGCATGCCCTTGGTCTCGGTCTGCCACCAGCCGATCTGGATGCGGCGTCCGTCGGTCGCCGGGATATCGCTGAACGTCTGCGCCGCGTAAAAACCGCGTCCGCGATGGCCGGGCAGGTTGCTCTGCTCGGGAGCGAAACGCGTGCCATCGAACGTGCCGATGGCGTAGGCGCTGTTGGCGGCGCTCAGCACCCATTTCTTCCGCGACGGATCGCCGTCCACGGGCAGCTCGAAGAAGTCCGGGCACTCGAAGAGATACGGTTTCCCGACCGGGTCGCCTTCCGTGATGCTGGCGAGCGTCCAGTCGCGGAGATTCGGCGAAGTGAAGAAGTGGATGGTCTGTTTTCCCTGCCACTCGACGTAGAGGACCATGATCCACTGCTGCGTGGGCTCATACCAGATGACCTTGGGATCACGGTTGCCGCTGGTCACCTCTTTCACGATGGGGTTCCCGGCATACTTGGTGAACACGCGCCCGTCGGTGCTGTGGGCGAGGCATTGCACCGTCGGATTTCCCGCCGCCGTATAGAACAGCACCATCGGCGGCTTGCCCTCCTTGCCAAAGCCGCTGGTATTGCGCCAGTCCACAACCGCGCTGCCGCTGAACATGGGACCCAGGTCGTCCGGCAGGAGTTTGTCGCCCAGTTCCTCCCAATGCACCAGGTCGCGGCTGACCGCGTGGCCCCAGTGCATGTTCCCCCAACCCCAGCCGTAGGGGTTGTGTTGGAAGAAGAGGTGGTACTCGCCGTGGTAAAAGACCAGGCCGTTCGGGTCGTTGTTCCAGCCGCGCCGGGGCGAGAAATGGAACTGCCCGCGCAGCCGCTCGCGGTAAAGGTCATCGGCGTGTTTGAGTTCGTCGCTCAGCTCGATGGCGCTCAGCGCGGTGGAATCCTCGGACAGCTTGTCCACGCGCAGCGTGAGCGCTTTTCCGCGCCACGGGCTGACGTCCATCGGCGCCCACCAGTCGGCCTGGCCGTCGGCGAGTTCGATGTCGTTGCGGACGACGTGCTGGCCGTCCACGAGCAGGGTGACGACGCGCTTCGGCGCGCCGTTCTTGATCGGGATATGCAGGTAGCGCGCGCGCGCCGTGAACTGCCGTTCGGCGTTAGCCAACAGACCGGGTGGCTTTTTATCGGTCTGGACGATGTGATCCACGTTGAGGTGTCCCCAGCCTCCTTTCGCGTCGTCCACGACGCGGAGTATCGCCAGTTTCCCGGCGAACTCGCTCACGTCCCACGACTCCGGCGCGAGGGCCTCGCTGCCACCGGGTTGGTGGTTTGGCCCGGTGGCGCCGCGGACGATCTGGCCGTCGACGAGCAGTTGGAGGGCGAGTTTCTCCGGGTTCCTGCCGCCGCCGATAAGGAACGCGATGAACTGGCGCTCGATCCGGAACTCCGGCGACGTGAGAACGCCCGTGGTGTCGTCGCCATTGAAAAAGGTGTTCACGAGCCCGCGCCCTTTGAAGCCGCTGACCTCCATCTGACCCGGCAATGTCCCACGCGCCGGCCCCGGCCCGAATGCCTCACCGGTGACCGTCCACGGCGCGTAGCTCTCGCCTTCGAAGTCGGCGATGAGGAGGTCGTCCGCGGCCAGTAGCGACGTCGTGACTACCGAGGCCAGCGCCATGGCGAAGAGTGATCTGATCATGGGTGGAAGCTGGCAGATTGGGTGAAACAAGGGAAGGCGCTTCAGGTTCATGGGTTCACAGCCTACCGGGCATGCCGCAGGCAGTAGAGTCGGGCGACGGTGCGGATGAGCAGGCGGTCGCCCGCCAGCGCGGGCGTGGCCAGGCACATGTCCTCGTCGGCCAACTGATTGGTGTGGAGCAGCTCGAAAAGGTCACCGGCGCGCAGCACGTAGCAGACGCCGTCTTCGTTAAGACAAAACACCCGTCCGTTCGCAGCCCACGGCGAGGAGGTGAAGGCGAAGCCTTTCGGCAATCGCTCGCGGTCATAAAGGAGTCTGCCGGTCTTGGCATCGTAACAACTCACCAGGCCGCGATCATAAAGCACGTAGAGACGGCCTTCGTAGTAGAGGGGTGAGGGGTTGTACGGTCCGCCCACTGGATTCGACCAGGCGATGAAGGCATTGCTCGTCTCGTCCGGATTCAGCGTGATGTCGCCACTGGCCCCGGGACGGATCGCGTAGAGCGGACGCAGCTTGTCGCCCACATATCCGGAGCTGACGAACAGCAGACCGTCCCCCGCGATCGGCGTTGGGATGGCGATGCCGGACATGCCGCGCAACGACCAGAGCAGTTGACCATCGAGATCGTAGCCGCGCACCGCGCGGCTGCCCGGGGTGATGAGTTCGGCGCGCGCGCCGTTGTTCCAAACGAAGGGCGTGGACCAATTGCTCTTTTCGTCGCGCTCCACGCGCCAGAGTTCCCGGCCGGTCGCGGCTTCGAGCGCGAGGAGTTCCGCCCGTTCCTCGTTGTCGTTGACCATGAACAGCCGCCCGCCGTGCAAAACCGGGGACGCCGCGGTGCCCCAACCGTAGCGGGTCTGGCGCGGTTCGAGCCGTCGGGACCACATCTCCGCGCCCTCGAGCGAGAAGGCGAACACTCCCACGTTGCCGAACAGAGCGTAGAGCCGCTCTCCGTCGGTCACGGGCGTCTCCGCGCCGTAGCTGCTTTTGAGATGGATGGGCGTGGGGGGCGCGCCACGCTGAACCGTCTTCTCCCATTGGAGCTTGCCGGTCGCCAGGTCGAGGCAGAGAACCTTCCACAGATGCTCTGCCTTCGAGGGCTCCGGACGTTCGCCGCCGAAATAGAGGCCCTTCTTCGGCGCCTCCGATTCGCCCGAGTTCACCACGGCGGTCAGGAAGACGCGGTCCCCCCATACGATGGGCGACGACCAACTGCGCCCCGGCAGATCGGTTTTCCACGCCACGTTGTCGGTGGCGGACCACTTCTCGGGGAGATTGGCGTTGGTGCTCACGCCCGAGGCGTTGGGCCCGCGGAATTGGGGCCAGGAATCCGCGGCAGTCGCCTGCCCCCAAACTGGGATCAAGGTGGCAAACAGGATGGCGTTCAGGTTCATAGGTTCCAAGGGTTCAGGTTCAGCGAAAGGCGAGCATGGCAGGACCTGAGCCCACCTCAAGCACAACCACCCGTCCTGGCAACCATCGACCTCGCCGTCGGCGGCAGTGGCGTGAAGCACACTGCTCCGCATCTCGCTGTCGATCAACAACTAGCGATCGACAAATAGGGTGACAGGTTCACTGCCGGATGATCCCGCCTCCAACCCAGGCCTGCCACAATCCAGGGAAAGCACAGGGTGACAGGTTCATGGAACACAGGGTGACAGGTTCATGGAACAGAGCTCTCCCGGTCACGCCGGCCAACCGCTAGATCATCCCACACGTCCGGTTATACCCGACCCCGTGGCGCAGGTTGCCCAACCTGCTGTTTCGCAGGCTGCCCAGCCTGCCATGGCGTCGGGCGAGAATCGTCGCGCGTCCGCCGCGCGCCGAGCCGGGGCCGTTTTCTATTGAAGCGTGAGGAATAGTCCGGCATCGTGTCCAACCAACAACTCCGATGAATACCGGGACGGAATGTCTATCCGGTGTGCCCCCCACCTGCTGGCGGTGTTTGCTGCCATGGATGCTCTGCGGCTGCCTGTGCCTCGGCCCCATCGCCCGCACGCAGACATCCGAAAGCGTCGCCTCGCCCGCAACCGCTTCCGTGTCGCTCGAATATCGCGAATCCGAATCGGATCTGGTCCATGTCGGACTTTCCATCGATCCCCAGTCCCAGGCCTTCGCCGGGGAACCGTCGCTTTCGGGGCGAAATGTCCGACGCGGCGTGCTCAGCGTCGGGCCCGAACACAAACTCCCGTTCATCTGGGACCAGGGCAACGGCCAGCTTTACCTGGATCTGAATCGGAATGACGACTTGAGCGACGATTCCGAAGGGAGGTTCACCTGCACCGACCGCCCGGGATCTGGCAATTACCAGGTGTTCGAGAATGTCCGATTCGAGCTGCCGATCCATGGCATGCCGCAACGCATGCGGTTCAACCTGAACCTCTACTACTTCGGCCAGCTCAACGGTTCGATTGCCCTCCGTTCCTACTGGTCCGGCAAGGCGTTGCTGCAGAACCGCGAGTGGGAACTCGGCGTTGTCCCGCTCGCGCATGGCCAGCGCCGGGAGGTCGGCAACGAGATCATGCTGCTGCGACCGTGGAACGCTCTCGGCAGCGAGTTTAGCGTCGGGGACGGTTCGCTCGACACGTTCGCCTGCGGTTCGGCCCTTTTCTTCTTGGGCCAAGCCTACGAGGTGGAGCGTAAGGTGTCCGCCGGGACGCCGCTCCGGTTCGAGATGACGTTGACCCCGCGGGAGATCCCCTTGGGTGAAGTCCGCTTCACCGGCCAGCATCTCCAGCGCGCACTTCTGACCGAGGGGCCATGGACGGTGGTGCTCGAGGAACCGGCCGGGACTGTGGCCGTACCGTATGGCACGTACGCATCCTCGGTGGTGTACGTCAGGAAAGGCGAGAGTGCGGCCCGGCTGCAGCAGACCGGGGTATTCCCGACCGGGGTTCGCCATCCGATCGTTGTTGAACCCGGTACGCCCCCGGCGGTCGTGACCACGGGCGGGCCACTGACCAACAGCGTCGTCGTCCAGCGCCACGGCCAGTCGCTGGTCCTGGGCTACCAGTTGATCGGCGCGGCTGGCGAGGCCTACCGTCCTCTGAGCCTGGCCGGCGAACCGCCGCGATTCGCGATTTACCACGGTGAGCGCCTGCTGGAGTCGGGCAACTTCGAGTTTGGCTGAGGTGGCACCTGCTCGTACTCATGGCGAGTACCCCTCAAGACATCGGCCAAACTCAGGGTGGTGGCTTCAGCAGATCTTGGCGGGTTGGGAGAAAGTGACGGCGCACCGGTCGAATATGATTGGGTTCCGCCCAGTCCCCTGCCCGGCCTGATCCCCTGGCTCGTGGTGCTCCTGCTGCTGGCCCTTCCTTTCAATCGCGCGGCAAAAGCCTGGTGGATTTGGGTGCCGCTCCTGGTGGTCACCGCGAGCGAGTCGCTCTTCCGACCGCAGCTTGAGTTCATCCCCTCGAGCGTGCTTACGATCTTCTGTCTGGCGTTCAATTCGCTCGCCTTCGGCGCGGCAGCGGTCTGGTTGCTCGCGCCGCATTTGCATCATCGGCTGCGGTTCGTCGGCTTCCTGAAGCTGCTGGGAATGATCGCCGGTGCCACCATCCTGGCCTATCTTGTCCGGGCGGATTGGGATACGCCGGCGGAAGCGGTGGGGTTCCTGTTCTTCGTGGGTATCTTTGTGCTGGTTGCGGCGGTGAGCCTGCGCCTGGCCGGCCTGCCATCCCGGGGCCGGTATCGGCCGCTGGCCCTGGCACTCTGGCTGGCGGTGCTGGTGGCCGGGCTGTGGCTGCTGATTGCTTCTCCTTTTGTCCTGCTGGCGGCCGCCACGGGCAATAGCAACGATTGGCCGGAACTCCTCCAGGTATTGCTCTCGTTCGCGGCGCTGACCTACGCGGTGCTGCTGCCGTTCCTCGTGCTGGCCTTTGCCAATGGCTTGTATCGCGAACGTCTCAAAGCGCTGCTCGGGCTGAGCCAGGCAGGTCTGGCCCCGCCCACCGCGCCGCCAAACCCGGCGGACGCGCCGGACCACCTTGCGACCCCCCGCGCCTGACCTCCGAACACCGTGAACGTATCGTTTTGAACTCAACCCAACATCCCTGGAAGGAGAGTATCATGCGACTGACCAAGCCGGCCTGGAGCCGGCACCCCATTCCGTTGTTAACCGCCGCCTGCCTCCTCGGTGCGTTCGCCGTCGGCTGGACCGCGCTCGCGCAATCCGAGCAGTGGCTCGAGTACCACACCGGCCCGGATACCCGGGGTTACCGCTGGCTTGAGGTCACAACCAATCCACCCCCCAACATCCCCCTCCCCACGCTACAACCCGGCGCGTGGTACGGTCGCTGGACCAATGGCGTCGATGCCACCGGCGGCCGCTGGTTTTGCCTGGACCGCTCGCGCCGAACCGGTCCGTGCGACCGACTGGTTTTTGACCGGAACGGCAATGACCGGCTGGACGACGACGCTCCGGTCAGCGCTTCGCGCCGGGAGGATTACATGACCTGGTTCGATCCGATCAAACTGGTGTTCAAAGGCGAGGACGGTCCCGTGAGCTATCATATCGCGGCCCGGTTCTACCAGTTCGAACGCGAGCCTCCGCGATTGCTGTTTGGCGCCGCGGGCTGGTACGAAGGCAACGTGCTGCTGGCCGGCAAGAAACGCCGCGTTCAACTGATCGACAACACGGTCAATGGCACGTTCAACGACGTCGGCGAATCACCCCGCGAATGCGACCGCATCACTATCGAGACGGGCGACGAGGTCTATTCCGGCTTTCTGGGCCGCCACCTCGAAATCGACGAACAATTACTGCAACTTGAGATCCCCCGGGACGGCGCTTTCCTCAAAGCCAAACCAGCCGCAAACGTTGCCATGGGCACCGTGCGCGTGCCGGAAACGATCACGAGCCTCGAAGTGCTGGGCGAGAACGGCCATTTCACCCGCCAACCGGAACAGGGCGCCTCCAAGCTGCCCGCGGGCAGCTACCGCGTGATCTCCTGGGAAAGCCAGCGCAAGGACGACAAGAACGACACCTGGACCCTTTCCGGCAATGACTACGACCCCGTCTCCAGTTTCCGCGTCAGCGCCGATCAGGTGGCCACGGTGCACCTGGGTGAACCGGTCTATGCCGCGCTCCAACTGACCGAATCCCGGAGCGATCTCGCGTTCAGCCTCCGCCTGGTCGGCGCGCTGGGTGAGACCGTGCAGATCATGCGCGGCAATGAACAACCGCGGGCGCCGCAACTCCAGGTCGCCGGCGCCGGATTCAAAGCCACCCGCAACTTCGAGTATGGCTGAGGTGGCGTCTGTTCGCTCTCATGGCGAGAGCCCAAACAGGCGCAGCGTCCCCTCGTCGTCAACCTCGATGTGCTCGGCCCGTTCCAGGTGCTGAAGCCCTCGATCACCTTGCGGCCGAAACAACCGCCGCGGTCCGGCTCCGAGGTCGCGCCGGTCGCCTGGTGGAAGTTCGACGAGCAGGGCGGCACCAACGCCGCCAACGCCGCGGGAACAGGACTGGTTGGCCGGATACACGGCGAGGCCAGTTGGGCGCCGGCCGAGGGGCGACACCAGGGTGCGCTCGAGCTGGACGGTCGGCACAATTGGATCGAGTGCGCGGAGAGCACGGATCTGGACTTCCGCGACGGCCTGTCCATTTCGGTCTGGATCAAACCCCGCGAGCTGCCCAACGGCGGAGACACCCTGGTCGCCAAGGGTGAGGCCTGGGGTCTGCAACGGTTGAAGGGGACGGGTGAACTCGAGTTTACCCTCAGCGGACCGCAGGCCGCCAACCCGGCCAGAGGCAACGAACTCCGGGTGGTCTCCAAACGGCCATTGACGGACCTTCAGTGGCACCACGTCGCGGCGGTTTACGACGGCAAGCGAATCGCGCTTTACGTCGATGGGGTCGAGGAGGATTCCGTGAAGGCGTCCGGCCCGATCGCGTTGAATAATCTGCCGCTCACGCTCGGCGGAAATGCCGCGAATCGCGCCAGCCGGTGGCACGGTTCGTTGGATGAGGTGCGCCTGTTCGACCGCGGCTTGAGCGCCGGGGAAATCAAGACGCTCCACAGCGGCGGCCTATGAAAACGATCGCAACGTGGCTGGCCCGGACCGCCGTTGTGCTCACGCTGAATGCTCTTGCGCAACCCAGCGCGGAAAACGCCGCCGTGCTCAAGGGCACAACCGTCGACGAGGCGGGACATCCGGTGGCGAATGCCAGCGTGGCCATTTACTCATTCAAGGAGGGATGGGGCTTATCTCCCACCGACCTCCGGGTCAGCCAGCGCACCGTCACGGACGCCGCCGGAGGCTTCGCCCTCGAGTTTCCCGCCGGTCAATCCACGCTGGTTCTGGCCCGAAAACCCGGTCTCGCGTCCGCCTGGCGTCAATTCGACCGGCCCCCGGCGGAAGCCACCACCCTCATGCTGCTCCCCCCCACGGTGCTCGCGGGCGTTGTGCTGGACGAGCACGAGCAACCGGTCAACGGTGCCGAGGTAAGTGTGGGAGCGACTTTCAGCGCGGAAGTGCAGCAAGGCGGCGGACGCAGCTACCATTACCTGGCCGACGCACTCGCGAGGGAATGCTACAGCACGAAGACCGTCGCCGATGGGCGTTTTCGCATCGAAGCCTTCCCCACCAACTCTTCCGCCAACCTCGTGGTGCGCCTGCCCGGCAAAGCGCTCCGCCAACCCACCGAAGAGATGATCGGTCCGGAGTCCCTCGAATACCACGCCGGGCAGGAGGACATCCGGTTGGTGCTTGAACCGGCCGGCACTATTGAAGGCCGCATTGTCGCCGCCGATTCCACGCAGGTACTGCCCGCCGCGCGACTGAGCCTGGTCCGGGAGGGTCCCGCCGCGTTCGGCATGGCCATGGACGAACCGGCGGTTGCCAACGCTAACGGCTCCTTTCGCATTCCGAATGTGGGCGCGGGCAACTACCGTCTCCATGCCGCTTTCGGCACCAACACGCCTCCAGACTGGGTCGCCGAACACTGCCCGGTGGCCGTGGAAGCAGGCCAAACGACCGCGGGCATCGAGCTGACCGCCATCCAGGGTGAATTGCTCGAGGTGCTGCTCCTGGGACGCGAGGATCGCCAGGCCCTGCCGGACGTCGCCGTTCACGCTTACCATCCGAATTACCTGGCTTCAGCGAAATCGGACGCGGCCGGGATCGCGCGACTCCGGTTGCCTCCCGGCGAATACCAACTCGCCGCGCAAAAGGAGAAGTTCGCCTCAGCCAACACCACTACCACCGTCGGACCAGATCAACCCAACCGTGTCGAAATTGAGCTGGAGGGACCGCGGAAGGTCAAAGGAGTGGCACGCCGACCGGATGGCCAAGCCGCCGCCGGCCTCAATATCCGCATCGTCGGCCACTATGGTCCGGACACCGCCGCGGGTGTAACCGATGATGAAGGCAAGTTCGAGCTGGAGTGGAACCCGCAACTGTTCCAGGGCCAGCAAACCAGCCCGTGCCTGCTGGTTCGCGATGCCGAACGCAATCTGGCTCTCGCCTACGACCTCGAAGCAGACAGCGACGACGCGCTCGAATTGAACCTCGAACCGGCCTTGTCCATCGCCGGCCGCGCCGAGTGCCATGGCAACCCCGTCACCAACGCCACCGCCGCGCTCATCTTCTGGACGGGCAACCGCGGCATGCATCTCCAGGACATCGCGGTGGTCTCCGACCTCCCCGGCCACTTCGAAATCCGCGCGCTCCCGACCGGCCGCCGTTACGGGCTCCAGGTGTCCGCGCCGGGACACGGCCAGACCTACGTGAGCTCCATCGATTCCGAGGAACCCAAGCGCGTTGAACTCGACCCCATCGAACTCAAGCCCGCCATCCTCCAACTCGCCGGCCAGGTCGTCGACGCCAACGACCAACCGGTCACCGCCGCCAACGTGCAACTTTACGGCGAAGGCCAGCCCTCCCACCAGACCCGGACCGACCGCGAAGGACGTTTCAGCTTCGCCGAGGTGTGCGAGGGCCAGGCGCGACTCTTCGCCAATGCGCGCGGCACACACGGCAGTATCTCCGCCGAGGGCGGCGACACCAACGTGGTCCTCCGCCTCGGTGAGATGGCCTACGGCATGGGTGCGAACTCCGTCCCGCGCCGCCTCAAGGGCACCGTCACCGATCCCGATAACCAACCAGTGGCCGGCGCTCAGGTCGCCGTGTTCCCATTTACTGAGACTCGGCGCAAGACCGACGCAAACGGCGCCTTCGAACTGACGTTCCAACTCCAGCCGTGGCAAGTCCAGTCCGGCGGCGATCCCTGCCTCGTCATCCGCGATCCGGCCCGCAATCTCGCCGTCGCGCAGTTCCTGACCGAGGAAAGCACCAATGTCACGATCCAACTGCAGCCCGGGTTGACCCTGACCGGACGAGTGGAAGGAACCGATGGCTCGCCGTTGGCCCAGGCCGAGATCGGCGTCTGGCTGCTCGCCTGCCGCACTTACAACCAACTCGACGAACACCTCGCCACCGCCGATGCCAGCGGCAACTTCCAGATCACAACCGTGCCCCCGGGCATGAATTACACCGTCTTCGCCACCGCCAAAGGCCACGGCCGCCAACAACAGGAATTCGAGCCCGATACCGACATCACCAGTCACGAACTGGAGCCCTTCATCCTCAAACCCGCCAACCTCGTTGTCGCCGGTCAGGTCATCGACGATCAGGAACGCCCGGTGTCCGGCGCCCACGTCTCGGTGTCCGGCGACGATCAGCCCGATGGCTCGACGACCACCGACAGCAAGGGCCGCTTCCGCCTCATGGTCTGCGAGGGCCTGGTCCGGCTCTTCGTCGGCAGCGACAACGCTTACGCCAACATCTCCGCCGATCCCGGTGACACCAATCTCGTCGTTCAACTCACCCGAAGAGGGTCCGCCGGTCAGGATTCGCCCGACCGCGCCGCCCTCCGAGGCAAACCCCTGCCCGATCTGGCCACGGTCGGACTCGCCCCCGATGCCGTGCCCGCGGGTCAACCGCTGTTACTTTGTCTCTTTGACGTTGAACAACGACCCTCGCGCCGTGCCATTCGCCTGCTGGCCGAACAATACACCGAGCTGACCGGAAAGCGCATTGCCGTCGTCGCCGTGCAAGCCGCGGTCGCCTCGGATGAGTCCTTCAACGAATGGCAGGAGGCCACCACCCCGCCCTTCCCGGTCGGTCGTGTCATCGAAAAATCCCCCCAAACCCGATGGGCTACCGAAGTCCAATCCCTGCCCTGGCTGATCCTCACCGACGCCCGCGGCAAAGTCGCGCTCGAGGGATTCCCGCTTGATGAGCTGAACACGCACCTCGAAACGGTGCGGTAGTCGCACCCACCCGCAAGTTCCATTCGCCCGCGCGCTTTTCGCTTCCGCCGAAGTCACTCTTGCCCTCTAATCGATCCATGCTGCCTGCGGATCATCACTTGCACACCCCCCTGTGCCACCACGCCACCGGCGAACCCACCGAGTATGCCGCACACGCCGCGGCGTTGGGTCTGCCCGAGATCGGCTTCTCCGATCACGCCCCGATGCGTCAGGACAACTTCGACAACTGGCGGATGAACACCGGCCAACTGGAGGACTATGTCGCCCGTGTCGAGCGCGCTCGACGCGATCATCCCGGCCTCGGCATCCGACTCGGACTCGAGGTCGATTATATTCCCGGCCAGGAAGAATGGATCCGTGAACTCTCCGCCCGTCATCCCTGGGATTACTTCATCGGCTCCGTTCACTACCTCGCCGGGGACTGGGCCATCGACGACCCCAGCCAGCTCTCGAAGTGGCGCGAGCACGATCCTTTCGAGGTCTGGTCAATCTACTTCCACACCCTCGCCCAAGCCGCCGGATCGCGCCTGTTCGACATCATCGGCCACGCCGATCTCCCCAAGAAATTCGGCATCCGCCCCCGGCAGGATTGCACCCCCCTTTACGAACAGTTCCTCCAGGCCGCCCAAGCCGCCCAGGTCGCCATCGAACTGAATACCGCCGGTCTCCGCAAAGACTGCCGCGAAATCTATCCCGCCCGACCCCTGCTCGAACTCGCCCACCAACGACAGATCCCGATCGCCTTCGGCTCCGATGCCCATGCGCCGGGCGAAGTCGGCATGGATTTCTCCGCCGCCGTTCAACTGGCGCGCAGCGTCGGTTACCGCGAGACGGTCCGCTTCCACGCTCGCCAACGCCGGACGGTGCCATTCGATTGAACGTTGTCCCGGCGCTTTCACTTCCCTTTATTGTTGTCCTGCGCGGTGCGATCCGGCCATAAGTTGGCCATGAACTTCCTCGTGGCCGGTTTGATCGGTTTAGTCAGTGGGGTGACCAGCGGGCTCTTCGGCGTGGGTGGTGGCATCGTGATGGTGCCGGCCATGTTGTTCCTCCTCAGCCCGCCCATCCGCGACATCAAACAGGCCATCGGCACCTCCCTGGTCGTCATCATCCCCACCGCCTTGATCGGCTCCCTCAAACACTTCAACCAGGGCAATGTCGAATGGCGCACCGCGCTGGCCTTGATCCCCTTGGCCATCCTCGGCGGTTACCTGGGCGCGTGGCTCACCACCCACATTCCGGCCGACAACTTGAAGCGCGCCTTCGGAGTTCTGCTGGTACTCGTTGGACTGCGCCTGGCCCTGTTCAAGTAGCGGAGCCCAACCGATCGCCCCCGGGCATCAGCCCCCGGCCACGATCCTCACAATCTCCAGCCGGTCACCGGCGCGCAACTCGCGTCGCCCGAACTCCGACGGCGCCACCGCCTGGCCGTTATGCTCGACCACCACGCTGCGCGGCAGCAACCCTTGCGATTGCACAAACCGCTCGATCGTGCTCGGCAGCTCCGTTTCCGTTTCCTTGCCGTTCGCCACCACGATTGCCTTCATAAAACATCGCCGTGCCGGATACTCCGCACCGCATGGTCCCCGGAGGCAAACGAATCATCTCACCCCCAGCGACGAAAGATCATCTTCATCGCCCAACTTTCCGTTCGGCCCCGCCGATCGCACTTCGATGCGCGCTCCGTCCCGGATTCGCCACGCCGTTCCCCACGGGTCCAGAATCTGCCCCACGGTTCCCTCCCGCCGTTCATCCTTCATCGCCCCGCGCGCGGCGGCGTCCGCCCGGATCAGCTCCAGCACCCCGTCACCCTCACCGGCAGGCAAGACCCCATGCGCCTGACGATACGCCTCGGCCATCCGCACCCATTGGTCCAACTGCAGCCGCGCCCGCGCCGCCGCGCCAATCTGCGCGGCGCGCCGCACCTGGGGCAGGCCAAAGAGCAGCGCCGAAATCAGAAAGATCGTCGCCCCGCCCGCCAGGATCAGCATCGGTTTGGCACTCGCTCTCATCATCACGTTCCCGCGCGCACTCGCCTCGACTCGATCACAAGCCCCGCAGCCCCACGGGCTCCGGCTCCTCCATCTTCCCGCCCAGGCCCGTGTCCCAGTCTTTCCACACCGGCTCGTAACCCAGCCGCCGAATGCGCTCCGCCACCTCCGCCGCCGAACGGTCGTCGGCAATCTCAAATTGCCTGGTCGCCGCCGCGCCGCCCCCAGCCGCTTCCGCCCACTCGCTCGAACCCAACTCGACGATCCGGCCGCGCTCGGTCCGGTGCAGCTTCTTCCGCTCGACTCCGGTATAACCGCCCGGTTCGGTATGGCTGCCCGCGCTGATCAAGGTGATCCCCAGCGGGATTAAACCGTCCCGCAACCACGCCGGCTCGCGCGTCGATAACACCAGACCCACATCCGGAAACATCAATCGAAACGCGCATACGAGCTGCACCAACTCCCGGTCGCTCATCCGTGTCCGCGGCTCAAACTCGCCGGCACAGGGACGCAGCCGCGGCAGCGAAATCGTCAGCTGCGCCTTCCAACACCTGCGCAACAGATGGACCGCGTGCGCCGCCACGCTCAACGCTTCGCTCCGCCAGTCCGCCAGCCCCAACAACGCCCCAATCCCCAACCGGCGGAACCCGGCGGCATATGCTCGCTCCGGAGTCTCGAGCCGCCAGTTAAAATCGCGCTTGGGCCCCGCGGTGTGCAACTCGGCGTAAAGCGCCCGGTCATACGTCTCCTGGTACACCACCAGCCCATCGGCACCGGCCTCCACCAGCGGCTCGTAATCCCGCGTCTCCATCGGCCCCACCTCGAGCGAGACACTCGGCGCCTCATCCCGCACGACCTTCACACACGACGCCAGGTAATCCCGACCCACAAACCTCGGATGCTCGCCCGCCACCAGCAGGATGTTGCGAAATCCCTGACCGCTCAACGCCCGCGCCTCCCGCCGGACTTCCTCCTCGCCCAAGGTCACCCGCAGGATCGAGTTGTCTCTTGAAAACCCGCAATACTGGCAGTTATTGATGCACTCGTTCGACAAATACAACGGCGCAAACATCCGAATCACCCGGCCAAACCGCTGCCGTGTCAATGCCTGCGATCGCACTCCCATGGACTCAAGCAGCTCGCCCGCCGCCGGTGAAATCAGCCGCGCGAAGTCAGCCAGGGTCAGCCCCTCACGCCCAAGGCTCTCACGAACCATCGGCGTAGATGCCGCCTCCGAGCGCGTCAGCATCGCCCGTAACGAAAACTTCTCAAACTCGACCGCAAAACTCATGATCCAAAGCTAACAGAGCGCCTCCCCTTGTCGAGCCCCACCACCGGTGGACCCGTTTCGCCACCGCACGGCCCAATTCACTTCGGCTCAGGTCGGCGCTATCCCAGTCCGGAACCGCCCTCCTCCAAAACCTCCCGCCAGGAAATACCCACTGCTCAAAAGTGACAAACGGAAATCAGGACGTGACACCCTATGAACCTGTCACCATGTCGTTTCCTGTCCATTGGCAATGCCGGGCCGAATGCCGGCACGCCGAGGACTCCGATAATCGGCCCGCGAGGCGTGCGTTGCCGACGCAGTCCATGGGTTCGACGAGACCTTCGTCGCGACCTCCGTCGTCACCATTATCGCTACAGCCACTCCGCCCACTCAGAGAGTCAGCCGTGGTATCGGTGACAAAGGTGGCGAACCCGGGTCACGACTATGATCCTTGCCATCAAGGAGAAGCGATCATCTCACTATGAACCTGTCACCCTGTTTCCACCAAGGGACCGTGTCGTCAGAACCGCAGGACTCGACCCGGTCAAAAACGCGGACAACCTGCAACTACCTCCGGCCCACCCCACCTTGCGAAACCGGTGGTCACGCCCCCTTCCGCTTGCCGTTCCCCCTGCTCTTCCCTAGTCTCCCCCCACGATATGAACGTCCTGCGCCATACCGACCGTGGTTTTGCCGATCGACTCCGCGAGTTGACCGCCCTAAGCAGCCTTTTCGACCCCACCATCGAGGAGCGCACTCGCCAGATCATTGGCGCGGTCCAGAGCCGCAGTGACGTCGCCCTGGCAGAACTCACTCGCCAGTTCGACGGCGCCAACCTCACGCCCGAACAGTTCGCTGTCACCCAGGCCGAGTTCGTCGCCGCTGCCCTCCGCGCGGACGATGACCTGCGCGCCGCGGTCGCTTTCGCCCGACGCAACATCGAACGCTTCAGCCGCAAGGCGCTCCGACGCGATTGGTCAACCCGCAATGCCCAGGGCGGCATCGTGGGCGAAAAGTTCGACCCCTTCCAGCGTGTCGGCATCTACGTCCCCGGGGGCACCGCGCCGCTCCTGTCCACGGCGCTCATGACCATTACGCTCGCGAAGGTGGCGGGCTGCCCCGAGATCGTCGTCTCAACCCCCTGCGGCCCGGATGGCGGCGTCAATCCAGCCCTCCTCTTTGCCATTCGCACCGCGGGCGCCACCGAAGTCTACCGCCTCGGCGGAGCCCAAGCTATCGCCGCCCTCGCCTGCGGCACCCCTGCCATTCCCCGCGTCCAGAAGATCTTCGGCCCGGGCAACGCCTATGTTGTCGCCGCCAAACGCCTCCTGTTCGGCCGTGTCGCCATCGACCTGTTGCCCGGCCCCAGTGAAGTGCTGGTGGTGGCCGACGATACGGCCCGCCCGGATTGGGTGGCCGCCGATCTCCTGGCCCAGGCCGAACACGGTTCCGGCCACGAACGCGTCTGGCTGGTCACTCCTTCGTATCCGCTCTTGCGGGCCGTCCAACGCGAAATCAAACGCCAGCTTCCCACCCACTCCCGACGTGATCTCATCGCAACCGCGCTCGCCCAGCACGGCTGGCTCATCCAGGTCGAGTCGCTCGATGAGGCCGCCAACCTCGCCAATCACCTCGCCCCCGAACACTGCGAGATCATGACCCGGCACCCCGCCGCGCTGGCCGAAAAAATCGTGTCCGCCGGCGCCATCTTCCTCGGTCCCTGGACCCCCACCGTCCTGGGCGATTATCTCGCCGGCCCGAGTCATACCCTGCCCACCGGCGGCGGTGGCGCCAGTTTTGCCGGCCTGACCGTCGACCAGTTCCAGCGCCGCACCAGCCTGGTCCAGTATGACCGCGCCGCCCTGCGCCATTCCCTCGCCGCCGTTCAGAAGTTCGCCGCCCTCGAGGGGTTGGGTGCCCACGGCCGCTCCGCCACCGTCCGCCTGACCCCCGCTCCAGCCAAGTCCCGACGTAAACTCAAACGTCGCGCCTGAGATCCGCTCCCATCGCTTACCCGCCCCGCACCATTTGCGACCCTGAACCCAGCCTTGTTTCATGCCACCCGCCAAGACTCCAAAGCCAACGTCCGCCTCAGGCCGCCCTGCCCCCGCCCTCATCCGTCCCCTGGTGCGGCGCCTATCCGCCTATGTGCCCGGCGAGCAACCGCGCATCCGCGGCCTCGTCAAACTCAACACCAACGAAAACCCCTATCCCCCCGCACCCGCGGTGCTGGCCGCAATTCGGGCCGCCGTCGATGGCCGCCTCCGGCTCTATCCCAATCCGACCGCCCAACAGCTCCGCGAAAAACTGGCACGCAGGCATCGCTGTTCCCCCAGTCAAATCATCGTTGGCAACGGCTCCGATGAACTCCTGGCGCTGGCCACGCGCGCCTTCGTCGAACCCACCCCCCCCAAGCCCAAGGACAAGCCATTCCGGGCATCGCGCTCGACGGTTCAGTATTTCACCCCCAGCTACTCGCTCTACCCTGTCCTGGCCGATATCCACGGGGCGCTCCGCAATCCCGTCCCGCTGCGGCCTGACTTCTCCCTGCCGACGGTCGACGCTTTACGCCGGGCCAAGGCCTGGGATTTCAAGGCCGCCCTCACCTACGTCACCACCCCGAACGCTCCCAGCGGCCGTGGATACACCACTGCCGAACTCGATCGGGTCTGCCGCGCCCAGCGCGGCGTGGTCATTCTCGATGAAACCTACGCGGACTTTGCCGACCAAAACGCGCTGGAGCTCGCCCTGATCCGCTCGAATGTGATCGTCGCCCGCACCTTCTCCAAGGCGTATTCTCTCTGCTTCCAGCGGGTCGGTTACCTCGTCGGCCACCCCGAACTCATCGCCGCCCTCGACAAGATCCGCGACAGCTACAACGTCAATGGCCTGGGCCAGATCGCCGCCTGCGCCACCCTCGATCACCTTTCCTATTACCAACGCAATTTCCAGCGCATCGTTCGCACCCGCCAAATGGTCGCCCTCGCCCTCCAACGCCTCGGCTTCGAAGTCTCTCCCAGCCAGACCAATTTCCTCCTCGCCCGCCCCCCCCGTTTCTCCGCCGGTCTCTGGCACGCCAAACTGCGCGACCATCGCATCCTCGTCCGCTGGTTTCCAAAATCCCAGGTCCGCGACTATCTCCGCATCAGCATCGGCTCCGAGCCCGAGATGCGGGCGTTCCTGCGCGCCTGCCAACTTCTCCTTTCCACCACCCGCAAACTCGCTTAAACCTCTCGCCGTGTATTTGGACTATTACGGCCTGAAAGAGGCCCCCTTCGAACTGGCGCCCAACCCGCGCTACCTCTTTTACAGCCCCCGCTACCGCGAGGCCTTCAATCATCTCGTTTACGGCATCCGCGAACGCAAAGGCTTCGTGCAACTCACGGGCGAGGTCGGCTGCGGCAAAACCACCATTTGCCGCGCCATCCTCAAAGAACTCGGCGATCACTATGCCACCGCCCTCATCCTCAACCCGGTCCTCGATGCCGACCAACTCCTGCGCGCGGTCGCCCTCGAGTACGGCCTCAACGCCAAAGGCATGGACCGCTTCGAAACGCTCTCCGCGCTCAACCAGTTCCTGATCGATCTCCTCTTCCACGGTCGTGACGCCGTCCTCATCATCGATGAAGCTCAGGATCTCACCCCCGAGCTCCTCGAACAAATCCGACTCCTCTCCAACCTCGAGACCGAAGACCGCAAACTCCTCCAAATCGTCCTCCTCGGCCAACCCGAACTCCGGGACCGCCTCAACAACCACAATCTTCGCCAGCTCCGACAGCGCATCTCGGTGCGCTTCCATCTCAATCCGCTCAAGCGCTGGGAACTCTGGCCCTACATCCAACACCGCCTCCAGGTGGCCGGTTCCAAAGGCGGACCCGCCTTCACCGTGGGCGCCCTCTGGCGAATCTACGCCTACACCAAGGGCATCCCCCGCCTGGTCAACGCCCTCTGCGATAAATGCCTCCTCGCCGGATTCGTCCATCGCACGCCCCGAATCGATCTGCCCCTCGCCTCCCTCGCCGTCCGTGAACTCGAAGGGAATGTCGCCGTATGAGCCTCATCAACGATGCCCTCAAACGCGCCCGCGACGCCGACCGCAAACGGGGCGCCACGACGCCTGACCTGAACCTCCAACCCGTCGAGTCCCCGGCAAAAAGCGCTGCCGCCTCCCGCTGGCTCGTGCTCGCCCTCGTCCTTGTCGCGCTCGCTCTCTCTTTCTGGTCCTTCTCCCGCTGGGCCATTACGACTCCATCACCCCAGGCCTCCATCGCCACCGAGCCCCAGTCTCCACTCACCGCCACCGTGACCACCGGGGCGGACCCCACCCCACCATCATCACCCTCGCCGACCGCCGACCCCGAACCCCTTTCCTTTCCATCGGCAGCGACGACAACGAACACGGAGGCGACCGCCCCAGTCCCGACCCCGGCCTTCGATCCTACCACAACCGTCGAACCATCCATCGCCCTGTCGCCCACCAACACTGCCCCGGACGAGCCTTCTGCACCGGTCGCATCAGAACTCCCGCCGGAACTGCGCCTCCAAAGCATCATCTACCGCTTGCGCAACCCTTCCGTGGTCATTAACGGCCGGATGCTCCAAAAAGGGGACCTCATCGCCGAAGCCCAACTCATCGACATCCAACGCCACAAAGTCACCCTCCGCCGACAGGACTCGAACATCGTGCTCACGCTGCCCGATTACTGATGCGATTGCCGGACCCGGATGCTGCCCCGCGGTGTCATGAACCGTTTTCAGATCTCAAATCTCAAATCTCAAATTTGAAATCTCCCATCCCTGTCTCCCTCTCACCCCTCCAGGCCCGGGTTATCCCCTTCGCGCTCTTCGTCGGCCTGACCTTCGCCCAGGGCTGGTTTGGTGAAGCCTCCCGTTACTGGATCTATGCCCTCAAGAGCGGCGTCGGCGCCGCTTTGATCTGGATGATCTGGCCGATCGTCACGGAAATGCGTTGGCGCTTCACCTGGGAAGCACTGGCCGCCGGTATCCTCGTCGCCGTGCTTTGGATCGGTCTCGACCCGTTCTATCCCAAACTCAGCGTCGGCACCGACGCCACCCCATGGAACCCTCACACCGCCTTCGGTGACGGCACCGCCCAGGCATGGTTCTTCGTAATCGCCCGCATCCTCGGCTCCACCCTCGTGGTCCCGCCGCTCGAGGAAGTCTTCTACCGCTCTTTCCTCTACCGCTACCTGGCTCATCCCGTTTTCGATTCCATACCCCTCCGCGGCATCCGCCTCGGACCGTTCGTCATCACGGCCATCGTCTTCGGCCTCGCCCATCACGAGTGGCTGGCCGGCATCCTTTGCGCCGCCGTTTACCAGGGCCTGGTCTGCTGGCGCGGCCGCCTCGGCGACGCCATCGCCGCCCACGCCATCACCAACCTGCTCCTCGGCCTTTGGATCGTCTGGCAGGGAGCCTGGCATTTCTGGTGAATCCTCCCTGCGTCCTTTTCGAGGACGACGATCTCCTCGTCGTCGATAAACCGGCCGGGATCAACACCCACTCACCCGCCCCTCACGCCGGCGAGGGAATCTACGACTGGCTGCGTCACCGCGAACCCCGTTGGGCTTCTCTGGCCATCGTCCACCGCCTCGACCGGGAAACTTCCGGTCTCATCGTCTTCGCTAAAACCGCCCTCGCCAGCCGGTCGCTCACCCAACAGTTCGCCGGGCGCACCGTTGAGAAGACTTATGTTCTACTCACCGACCGTCCCGTTCCCGAAACCGAACGCCGACTCCGAACCGCCCTGGTCCGTTCCGGCGATCGATACCACGCCCGCCCGCCGCATGCTGGAGCCGAGATCGCCGAAACGCTATTCCGCCCCGCCCCGAAGCAGTCCGGCCACAACTGCCTCACCGCCCACCCGCTCACCGGCAAAACCCACCAGATCCGCGCCCACGCCGCCGCACTCGGATTCCCCATTCTCGGCGACACGCTCTACGGTGGCGCCCCCGCCGCCAGAGTCTCCCTGCATGCCCAACGGCTGGTCTTGAACCATCCGGCCACCGAGGCCCGCCATACCTTCGAATGCCCCGCTCGCTTCGATGCGCACCCCAGCCTCATCCTCCGCTCGGCTCTCATCAACCCATCCGAGACCAATACCTGCCGGCTGATCCACGGCGCCGGAGACACCCATCCCGGTTGGTATCTCGACCGATTCGGCGAGGTCCTCCTCAGCCAATCCGCCGCCCCACTGACCCGCTCGCGTCAATCCCAATTGACCGACTGGCTCTCCCAGCTCGGCTGCCGCGCCGCTTTTCACAAAATCCTGCTCCGCCGCCCCGACAGTCCACCGACCTCCTCCGCCGCGCCGCAACTCGTCCTCGGCACCCTCCCCTCGCCCATCATCCAGATCATCGAAAATGCCGTTCGATTCGAGATCGACCTGCAAGCGGGTTACTCCGTGGGACTCTTCCTGGACCAGCGGGACAACCGTCGACGCTTGATCACCGGCCACGTCGCCGCCTGTTTCCCCATCACCCGCCCCGACCGCGCCGGCCGACTCGAGGTTCTCAATACCTTCGCTTACACCGGCGGATTCTCCCTTTGCGCCGCCCTGTCCGGAGCTCGCACCACCAGCATCGATCTCTCAACCCGGTACCTCGACTGGGCCCGGACCAACTTCCGCCAGAACCACCTCAACCCGGACGACCACACCTTTCTCGCCGGCGAGGTGTTCGACTGGCTCCGACGCCTCGCCCGCAAGCAACATCGCTTCGACCTGGTTCTGCTCGATCCCCCCACCTTCTCCCGTTCGAAATCTCACGGGATCTTCCGAACCGAGAAAGACTACGCCGGCCTGGTCGCGGCCGCCCTCCCGCTCCTGAACCCGGGCGGCCTGCTGTTCGCCTCCGCCAACACCCTCCGCCTGCCGGCCAGGGATTTCCTGAACTCGATCTCGGAGCCGATCACCGCCGCCCGTCGGCGAATCCTCCAACAGCATTTCGTTCCACAACCCTTTGACTTCCCCATCACCCGCGACGAACCCGCCCATCTCAAAACGGTCTGGCTTCGTATCGAGTGACCGGTCAGCCGCCCCGACCTCAGTCCCCAGCCATCCGATGCCACAACGCCAGCCGGGACCGCGGCCCGACGGCCAGCCAAAGCCCCAACACTATCAATAGACCATTCTCCGCCAGCTTCCGGCAGATCCCCACTTCACCCGTCCCACAACCACAGTCGAACCGGACCGCACAGAAGGCCAACCCGCCCGCATCCTGCAATTCCAGAGCTCGATGCAACACCAGCGCCGTCAACGGGGTCAGCAGGAGGAGCAACACCAGCGCCGTCCCCCGCACGCCCAATCCCAGAACCAGCAAAACTCCGCAGAATATCTCGAACCACGGCAGCGTCGCGGCAACCAGGTTCAACACCAGCGAAACCTCAGTCAGCTCATACGCCCGCACCAGCTTGAGAAACTCGGCCGGCTCCTGCGCTTTCAGCACCCCCGAATAGATGAAAAAGCCGCCCACCAACAGGCGCACCCAGAACAGCGTCCAGGATGGCTTGTGTGGCCGCCACCGATGCGTGACCCGCCTCATGGTGCCTCCATCTTTCCACTGCGACGGTGGCCCAGTTCCACCGGCAGTCCCTGCTGACGCCACTCTTCCATCCCCCCTCCGTACACCCGCATTCGATCGTCGGGCACCCCGGCTTCCCGCAGAAAGACCGCGGTGAATTCGCTGTCTTCACAGTCGCCCCCGTTGCAGTAAACCACAATGGTCTCCGCCGACAACACCACCGGCAAAACCTCCGCCAGGGTCGCCTCCGGATAAAAATGGTCCAGGTGAAAAGCCCCAGGCACATGACCCTCCTCGTAAAGCTGACGGCTCCGCGCATCGATGAAAACCACCTGCTCAGTCTCGTGTCGCGGATCCCGG
>JAHDYP010000003.1 GCA_023383055.1 Verrucomicrobiota bacterium
CACATGGTCGAGGCCACCAGCGCCCCGACCGAATCGCCCCGGGAGGACGACCATGACCACGATCATGATCATGAGCATGATCATGAGCATGGCGAGTTGCCCCCCCGCAGAGACGCGCCCCTGGACTGGCTGGACCGGTTCGGCCGCAGTTTCTATCCCACCCGGCATGTTCACCTTGGGGAAGGTGAAGAGCGCGAAATACTCCCTTGGATTCGCATGTCCGCCGAGTTGAATCCCCAGCGGGTTACCACCTACACGACCGCCGCTTACTGGCTCCGGCGGCACCTTGGGAAGCCTGATGAAGCGGAGAAGTTTCTGCGCGACGGGCTGCGGGCCAATCCTGGCAATCCCGAGATCCTGTTCGAGTTGGGGCGGCTTTATGACGAGGATCACAAGGACCCTGAGCGGGCGCGGAATTTATACGAGTTGGCGCTCAGGGGATGGGAGGCCGCGCGTAATCCGGAGGAGGAAGAGGAAGACCTGATTCTTTTCCGTCAGATTGTGGTTCATCTGGCCTGGCTCGAGGAGCGCCAGAACGATCTGGCCCGGGCTATTCACTTCTGGCGGTCGCTGCTGCCCAAGCTGGAGGATAAGAGCGCCATTCAACAGCGCATCGACGAACTCGAGGCCCGCCTGGAGTCGCCGGCGGCCGATCCCACTCCGACCTCGCCGTGACGGTCTTCGGGGCACGGTGTCCGGCATCCTCCGTGCCGGGGTGAAAGCGCGCGCTAATAGCGGTGGTTGCGGCTATTCGCTGGTGACCTGGTAAAACCGCGCTCCTTCGCCGAGGTCATCGAGGACCGTCTTCCGGGTGCCGTCGCCGGCAATGGTCGCGTGAACCTGCCAATCCTCAGTCAGCGAAGCCTTGGAACGAACGATATGCGTGATCCCGACCTGGGAGTCGAATTCGAACTGGAACTGAGCGATGCTGGCGGCCGGGTTCAACAGCAGGGTCGGCTGCGGTGAGTTTCCCGGCAGCGCCTCGACCTCGAGTTCGAACACGCCGAGAAAGCCATTGCTGGCGGGGCCGCCCTCGGAGCCGATGAGCCGGATGCCAGTGATCTTCTCCGCGGGTTCCCACAGATCGATGGTGGTCACGGCCGTCGTCGGCGGTCCGAAATCCACCGCCGGCAGCGGATGCTCGTTCAACGCGATCGTGTAATCCGAAACGTAGGGAATCGTGGTCCACGTGGACGAGGTGCTCGTGATGACTTGCGGGGTTGGGGATTGCAGATGGAGCGCCGCCGACAGGGTGCCGCCCGCGCCGGGCCCGATTCCGTTGGCCCCGAACCAGCCGCCGTCAAAGAAGATGGCCAGGGTCAACCGCAACCGGGTAACAGGCCGGGTGAGCGGTTGGTCCCACAGGATACCGACGTAACTGACCGTGCCGGGGTCGGCGCCGTTCCAGGTATCGACCCGGGTCAGCAGGTTGCCGTCGTTGATGTTTGCCGGCACTCCGGCGTTGGCCCAGGGCACTTCCATGCCGGTCTCCCTGGATTCCTTGGTGCCGATGATCGCGGCGCCGATCAGGGCGACGTTGGTCGGCGCGCTCGCCGCCGAATTCGGGTCGGTGCCGGCCGCCACTTCCATGGCGTCGTCAAATCCGTCGTTGTCGGTGTCCACCTTCTTGGGGTTGGAGAGGTGGACGTTGACCTCGGCGCCATCGGAAAGGCCGTCGCCGTCGGTGTCCGCCACGAGCGGGTCGGTGCCGGTGCTGTTGATCTCCTGACCGTCGTTCAGCCCGTCGTCGTCGGTATCCGCGAGCACCGGGTTGGTGTTATGCGTGCCCACTTCCAGGCCGTCGGCGAGTCCGTCGCCATCGGTATCACCCGATTGTGGATCGGTGTTGGCGGCGAACTCCTGGATGTTGGTGAGGCCATCGCCATCCGGGTCGGCGGTGGCGTCGTTCAATCCCACATTCAGGCCATGGCTTGCCTCCCAGAGATCGTCCATGCCGTCGTTATCGACGTCATTGGCCAGTCCGGCGGTAACCTCCAGTTCGAAGACGCCAATGAATCCGTTCGGGTCCGGACCGGCATTGCCGCCGTTCTGGCCGATGATCCGGATCCCGGTGATGCCGGTGGCGGGCTCGCTCAGGGTAAAGACCGTGGTGACCGAAGTGGGATTGGGATTGGCGCCTCCGCCGATGGTGTGTCCCGCCAACGCCTCGAGGTAATCCGACGTGTGCGCCACGGTCGCCCACGTGACTCCGCCGTCCATGGAAACCTGGACCGACGGTTCGATCAGGTCGCCGAGGGGAAGCGCGCCTCCGCCGCCCGGGGCGGCTCCGGCAACCCCGAACCAGCCGCCATCGGAAAACGTCGCCAGCGTGAGGGTCAGGGTTTTGGCATGGGTGGGCAACGGGGCCGGCCAGATTACACCCACGAAGCTGACGTTCTGGCCGAGGTCGGTGCCTTCGTCCCCAAACCAGTTGTCGAGGTGTGTGAGCAGGTTGCCGTCGTTGAGGTGGCCGCGCAGCCCGGCATGAAGCCGAGGCGTGCCGGCATCGCTGTCGACGGCGTCGTTGATCCCCATGATGCCGATCGCGGTCAGGGCGGCGTTGCTGGGAAAACTCCCGGGATTCAACGGGTCGGTGCCCTGGGCCACCTCGAGCCCATCCGAAAAGGTGTCGAGATCCGTGTCGCGCAGCAGTGGATCGGTGAGATGGAGGTTCACCTCAGCCCCGTCGCCGAGCCCGTCGCCGTCCGAGTCTGGAAGGGTGGGATTGGTCTGGTGGTTGATGACCTCGTCGCCGTCGCCGAGACCGTCCTCATCCGTATCCGCCACGAGTGGATCGGTCAGGTGGGTTCCCAGTTCCGCGCCGTCGCTCAATCCGTCGTTGTCGGTGTCCGCCTGGTTCGGGTGCGTGCCGGCGGAGAACTCGGCAAGATTCGAAAGCTCATCCAGGTCCGGATCCGCGTCCGAGTCGTTTACGCCCACCACGAGGCCGTGGAGTTGTTCCCAGGCGTCGGGCAGATCGTCGCCGTCCGTATCCGCCGCAGGTTGGGCCTCGATCCCAAGTTCGAACACGCCGAGGAAACCGTTGTCATCGGAACCGGCGAGACCGCCGTTTTCGCCGATGATCCGGATGCCGTTGATCCGTGTCGCCGGCGTATTGAGGGAGAAGACCGCGGTGGCGGACGTCGGGTTGGGCTGGGCGCCGCCGCCGATGGTGTGTCCATCCATGACGGTGAGGTAGTTGGAATGATGGTCCACGGTGGTCCAGGTGATGCCACCGTCGGTCGTGACCTGGACGGCCGGCTCGACCAGATCGAAGCTCAACAAGGCGGTGCCCGGTTCGGGCGAGAAGCCCGACACGCCGAACCAGCCGCCGTCGCTGAACGTGGCCAGGGTCAGGGAGAGGGACTGGATCTGATCGTAACGGGTCCGAAGCCACAGCACCCCCACGTAACTGTAAACTTCCGCGTTGCCACCATACCAATTGTCCACCCGGGTGTTCAGGTTGCCGTCATTGAGGTTGGCCAGGACGCCGGCACTGTACCGGGGCGTGCCCGCATCCGCATCGATGGCGTCGTTGACGCCAAGAATGCCGTCGCCCAACGGCGCCAGATTGGCGGCGCCGACCTGCTCGGCGAGCATCATCGCCAGACCCGCCGCAAGCATCAGCCGGTACCGGCGGAATTGTCGACCGCGCAGAACCGGTTTGGACGAGTCGCGGGAGGCCATTCGAATACCAGAGCAGTGTGGGCTTTTCATGAGACGATCCTCGTTTGGGGAATACGAAACCGACGGGCGAAGAGAAGACGGCGCGCTCTTCATGTTTACGGGGTGTTGTGCGGGAATGTTGCGCTCATGTCCGCGCGGGTGCAATCGGAAAAACCTCGCCTGTCGGAAAAACCTCGCCCCGTCTATGGCGCGTCAACGTAACTCGACGCGCCCTTTTGGGTTCCTTATCCTGCGCGCCATGAACCTGGACCGTTTCACCGCGTCATCCGACCGCCGACGCCTCTCCGGCCGCACCGAACGTCGCGGCACACGAACCGGTGTCCACTCCTGGGGCGCCTTCGCTTTCGGCGGCGTGTTCGTGGCGGTGGGGACTTTCGTCGGGTTGATCGGCATGCGAATCATCCCGGTCGATGCCGGGACGGTGCATGTCCCGTGGTGGATCCTCACCGCCATCGGGGTGGTGTTTGCCGCGGCCGGACTCGCGCTGTGGGGCATGGCAGCGCGACAATATCGTTTTGAAAGCCGCCGGATCGCCGCCGCCCGCAAGCGCCCCGACGAACCGGCGTTCGCGGATTACGGGTGGGATTTTCGGGGCTTTGCGGCGCCGCGCTGGTCGCGTGCGGCCAAGGGCCTCGCCCTGGCGGTATTCATGAGCCTGTTCCTATCGGTGTTCAATTACTGGGCCTTCGGCATGAACGGCCCGTGGATGGTGAAGGTGATGACGATTCTCTTTGATTTGATGCTCCTGGCCGTCTGGTGGGGGACTTTGACCCTGTTCGGGCGCACCCTCAAGTTCAGCGGATCGCGCATCGAATTCGCCCGGTTCCCCTATCGCCTTGGCGAGCCTGTGCTCGTCCGCTGGCATCCCGCTACTGGCATCGACCGTCCCCGAAAGGGAACCTTCACCCTGCGCTGCGTCGAGGAATGGTTCGAAACCCGCGGCCACGGCAAGAACCGCAGCCGGCACCTCGTGCAGGAGGAAACCTGGAGCGGAACCTGGCACCTCGACCAGCCAAGACTCTTCGCTCGTGGCGAAATCATCGAACTGCGCTACGAACTCCCCCCCGACGCGCTCTCCACCCAATTGAGCGCCGAGAAGCCGGTCTTCTGGGAGTTCGAAGTGAAGCTCGATCTGCCGGGGCTGGATTTCCAGGAGACCTACCTCGTCCCGATCTACGGGTGAGACTATTCTCCCGCAAAGCGCGCGGAGCCCGCCAACGCAGGACGGTCTCGCCTCTTGGCGAGCCTGGCGCCTTTGCGTGAGCCTGGAATGCCACAATGAGCACCGCTCGGTTCGTCGGCTTGCCAAGCCCCCCCGGTCTCCTTACCCTGCTCGCATGGAATCAATCCTCGACGCACCCAGCGTCCGGCGGGCGACGTACCGGTTGAGCGTGGCGAATTACCTACCACCAACTCAATGAGATTGGCCTGCTCCGGCACGACGTCGAGTTGCTCGACGGTTATCTCATCAAGACACTGTCCAAATCGCCGCTGCACACCTTCGTCTGCCAATGGTTGGTCCAAGCCCTCCGTCGATGCGTTCCGGCGGGATTTGTCGTGCGCCAGGAACAACCGCTGACCACGGATTCATCCGAGCCCGAACCGGATCTCTCCGTCGTGCGTGGCTCCGCCGACGATTACCGCGAACAGCATCCGCGAACCGCGGAGTTGGTCATCGAGGTGGCGGTGAACACCGAGGAAATCGACCTGGGCAAGGCCGCGCTCTACGCCGAGGCGGCCGTGACCGAATACGGGCTGGTCGAGCCGCGGACCCGGCGCATTACCGTCTGCCGCTCCCCCGGCGACCGCAGCTACGCCCAGAGTACCGTCTATGAAGGGGCACAGACTGTAACTTGCGCGGCACTGCCGACTTTCGAGGTCCGTCTACCCTTCCTGTTCGCTTAGATCTACCGGACAACCACGGTCCGATCACGGTCCTGCGCGGTCTGCCTCGAGTGCTTTCAACCAGTCCGCGCGGCGCGCGTACACCCCAAACACCTCGTCTCCCAACAGGGCGCGCACGGCGCGCTCCGACTCGGCCTGTACCTCCGCAAGCCCTTCGAGGCGCCGCTCGGGCTCAAGCTCCTCCTCGTCGCGCAACCCTGCCACCGCGGTCGCGGAAGCTTGTTGCACCGCATAAAGCTCGTTGGCCACGGAATGGTCCATTCCGAAGTGCGCCGTCATTTCATACAGCTCGCGATAATTAGGATCCAGGGCCCGCTCCATCTCGGCATACCGCACCTCACCCAACAGGCTCCGCAGCACTGCCTCCCAAACCCCCTCGGTGGTTGCGTCGCCGGCGGACACACGCCAATCCATTATCGCCGCCCGTTCCTTTGGTGTGGGCTCGAATCCAATCAGGCTTCCAATCACACCGGAATGCGGCGACATGCGCCGGTTGTATTCCTCATTTTCGGCCGGCTCGAGGAACTCCTCACGCCCGCGCGCGTGTGCCGCCTGCAACTCGGCCACACGTTGTCGCACCTCATCTTCCGGCACGCCTTCCGTTCTCAACTGAAGCCGCAGTTGATCCACAGCCTCTTCATCCTGGCGCAGTCGCGCCTGCTTCTCCTCGGAGAGAAAGTTCAGTGACAGGTCGTCGCGATCGAAGTCGGGGAACCGGTCACGACCGCTGCGCTCATCACGAATGCCGAACTCGCGTTGCCGTCCCATGTACTCCCGATAAAGGTCGTTCAGCCGCGCTTCAGCGGCCATTGTCTCAGGCGTGCGTTCGCGCTGATTGGCTGATTTCACGCCGGCGTCCCGTTCCCAGTGCTCCTCCACGCTCACCCGCCGCAACTGCCGAATGAGCGGCAGATAACGGCTCCGGATCTCGTCGGCCATCACTCCGCGCACCACGTGTTCCGGACACCCCAATGCACGAAGGTTCTCCGCATACTCGCCCAATTCCTCCGCCACGAGTTCCGTCCACTTGAATGCCGTCGGCACGGTGTTCTCACCCGGCACGACTGGCGCAACCGTGACCGGTTCCGGCTGAGCCTCGGCGAGTACCGGAGCTCGTTTTGATTCGATGGGGCGACTGGACCCGAGCAGCGCCAGTAACAAGCCATTCAGGGCTACAGACAGAGCCAGCACCCCAGTCCAGCCTCGCCGCCCTTGATGGTCTTCCCACGGTGTCATGAATGGTTCCCGGTTCTTTCAGGGCGGGCTCTCGATCAGCGCGTCGACCCAATCGCCGCCATCGCGCGCGTACGCTTCATAGGCGGTCGGGCCGAGCGCGTTTCGGAGTGTGCGGCGGGTTTCCTCGCGAATCGATTCCAGCATCGCCCTTCGCTCCGACTCACTGAACGATGGGTTTGCCCCGACATTTGCCACCGTATCGCGCGCGGTCTGGCGGATATCGTATACGGCCCACACGGTCTCGGACGGCAGTCCCAGCGCTCGAATCGACCTGGAAAGGTGGCGATACTCGAAGTCCTGGGCTCGCAGATACCCAGCATGGCGCGCCGGACCAAGCAGGGCGCGCAATGCTTGCGACTGTTCCTGGTCACGCGCCGGATCGACGATCGGTTGCACGGGCGGGCTCCCCGTTTCTTCCATGAACTCCTTGAGGAACATCTCCTCGAAAACATCAGCATTGCCTCGCCGAATACGGAGCACTTCACGGAACTCGCGACCCGAGAGCGCGCTCCCAAACTGTTCCTCCACACCCCAGACATCCAGCACGTCGATGGTCATCAATCGCAGTTCCATCTCTTCAATCTCGGCCGAAGACATCACCTGCCGGAACTCCGCCAGGATCCCGCTGAAATCCTGGCGCACCTTTTCGATCTCGGCATCCGTCAGCCAACGTGACTCGCCCTCCTCGAGTTGCTCCCAGTAATCGGCCAGCTTGATGAACAGGCCGTTGGCCCGGTCCAGCCGGTCCTCCGGCAGGAACCCCAGCAGTTCATGGCCCCAGGCCTCCCGTTCCATCGACGCGACGTAAGCCGGCAGTTCGTACCAGCGGACGCCCAACAACTCCTCAAGAAACGCGCGTTCCTCGAGCTCGAACTGCCGTCGCAAGGCTTGTGCCTCCCGCCGCTTGGCCGCCCGCTCCGATCCGATCATCCAATAATTGGTTTCGGCGGGTCGTTTCGCCCATTCCGCTTCGAACCAGTGCTTGACGTCTGCCACCAGGATGGCTTGCACCGTCCGTTCCGGACAACCCAGCGCGCGCAGGTTCTGCCGATACACTCCCCAATCATCGTCCCGTATCTCACCCCAGGAAGGAGTCGCGACGGGCGCAGGAGCTGCCGCTTCGGGTCGTCGGCTCCGCGCCTCATCCAGGCTGGCAGGCGCTGGGAGGCCCGATGGGCCGGGGGCCGGCAATTCCCCGCTCGGCATGCCGGCAACACTGCGGCGAACCAGCGTCCAACCGAGCGCCAGGTTCAACGCCAGCGAAACTCCCGCCACGACTCGTATCCAGGTCCGGATCATTGCCGTCATCTACCCGCCGCGGACATCTTCGAACCGTGGCTGCAAAGGGAATCGAACTGCCCGCTTTCGACCACGTATATCGGATGAAGTCTACGACGAAGCCGATTGAAGTCCATTGCGGAAGTCGCCGACCCGGCATCGGGATGGCTGAGTTGAAGGAGTACCCGATGTTTTCGGGCTCGCGGCGAGGGCGAAGAGCTGGATAATGGGGCGCGGATGAATCACGACGTGCTGGATACGCATCGCAAGGCGCTTCAGATCAACCTGGATCCGGGGAAGTACGGGACGTTTGCCGAGATCGGCGCCGGGCAGGAAGTGGGGCGCTGGTTTTTTCGCGTGGGCGGCGCGGCGGGAACGATTGCCAAGACGATCTCGGCTTACGACATGACGGTGAGCGACGCGATCTACGGGGCGTCGGATCGGTATGTGAGCCGGCATCGGCTTCAGCAGATGCTCGAGTATGAGTATGGGTTGTTGTTGGAACGGTTGGCGGCGAAGCGGGGTGCGAACACGCGTTTTTTTGTGTTTGCGGACACGGTGACCGCGCGGAGTTACAGTCGGCGGGACGAGGCGCATGGCTGGATGGGGGTGCGATTCCAGTCGGAACCGGGTTCGGCGCCGTCGCAGATCATCATTCACATCCGGATGTTTGACCGGGAGAACTTGCTGCAGCAGGAGGCGCTGGGGATCGCGGGGGTGAACCTGCTTTATGGCGCGCTTTATCAGGTGAACGACCTGCCGCGGCTGCTTCCCGGGCTGCTGGATGATCTGAACCGCAGCCGGGTCGAGATCGACATGATCAAGTGCGAGGGTCCGGCATTTGTGGGGGTGGACCATCGCCTGATGGGCCTCGAGCTGGTCCAACAGAAACTGGCGGACTGCGCCATGTTCACCCAGCAGGGGGAAGTGGTGCAGGCGGCGGAAGTGCTTTACCAGAAGCCGATCATGGTGGTTCGCGGCAATTTCCGGCCCATCACGATGGCGACGCTGGATTTGATCTATTGCGCGCGGAGCCAATTTGCGGGGGAGCTGGGGATCCCGGAGCACGAGGTGGTGGTGGTGACGGAGATGACGTTGCGGCATCTGGCGGAGGGAGGGGTGATTGATCCGAAGGAGTTTCTGGATCGGGCGGACACGCTGGCGCTGCTCGGTTTGCCGGTGATGGTCTCGAGCTACGGTCGGTATTTCCGGCTGGCAGCCTATCTCTTGCGCAACACGCGCATGCGGATCGGCATCGCGATGGGGGTGCGCCGGCTTCGGGAACTGTTCGACGAGTCTTACTATGATGATCTCGAGGGTGGACTGCTCGAGGCCCTGGGACGGATGTTCAAGAAGGAGCTGCGGCTTTACATCTACCCGGTGGTCGAGGAGCGGGGGCGGATTGACGCCCGGACACTCGAGGTGGCGCCGCACGTCCGGCAGCTTTACGCGCATTTCCTCGAGAACGGATTGATCGAGGACATCCGGGGCTGTCGCGAGGATTACCTGGGCATCTATGCCCGGGAGGTGCTGGACCAAATCCGGTCCGGCGATCCCCGCTGGGAAGCCGCGGTCCCGGCCGCGGTGGTGGCCAGGATCAAAGAACGCCGGTTGTTTGGCTGGACGGGGGCCGGCGGCGGATCGATTTCGGCAACTTGCGACCGCCCTGGCGTGTAATCGGAGTGGATCGCGCGCACGCAATGACCATGGAAACAGCAATCAGCCTCCTGGTGGGCATCGGCCTCAGTGCCGCCTGTGGTTTTCGGGTGTTTGTGCCCTTGCTCGTCGTGAGTCTCGCCTCGCATACGGGCCATCTCGCTTTGTCCTCCGGGTTCGAGTGGATGGGATCGAACGCGGCGTTGATCGCCTTTGGTGTGGCCACGGTGGCCGAGGTGGCGGGCTATTATGTGCCATGGGTGGACAATTTCCTGGATGGGTTGGCCGGGCCGGCGGCGGTGGTGGCCGGGACGCTGATCACCGCCTCGCTCGTGACCGAGATGAGTCCGTTCCTGAAGTGGACTTTGGCGGTGATCGCTGGTGGAGGAGTGGCGGGGCTGGTGCAGGGAACCACGACCGTGGCCCGCGGGGCGTCGACTTTCAGCACGGCGGGATTGGCCAATCCGTTATTGGCGACCGTGGAACTGGGAGGGGCGTTGGTCACGTCGTTGATGGCGATCCTGGTGCCGGCGTTGGTGCTGTTGTTGGTGGTGGCGTTGATAGGGTGGTGGTGCCTCCGGCCCCGCCGGTCAACTGTTGGGCGACCGGCGGCGGATCGAACCGGTTGATCGGTGGCCAGGAGGGCCCCATCCATCGACCCAGGCGCTCAGGCCCGGGGCGGCGTTTCGGCTTGGGGCGGGCTCGTGCGGGCGAGCCGGTGGTCGTCCATGGGCCGGTGACGCCAGCGCGGGAAGTTCTTTTGGAGGGCGAGAAGACCTACCAGGTGGCTGGCGACGGGTATGGTGATGACCTGGAAGAGGATGGCGAGGAGGATTTTGAAAGCCGACCGGGTTTCGGCTTGGTGGACCCACATGCCGACCAGCAGGAGGAAGATGCCCAGGGTCAGCGCCTTGGCCACGGCGTGAGACCGGCAGAGGACATCCGGCAACCGCACCACGCCCACGGCCGCGATGAGCATCAACAAAGTCCCGGACAGAACCAGGGCGCTGGCGATCAGGTCGTTCATGGCGCTGGCGGAGTGGAAGGCCGGCTGGCCGGCGGCCTGGAGTTCGGCGGTGGTGTTGGTTCTGTGTCGTTCGTGCGGTGCAGGTAAAACACGAAGGCGACCGTGGTGAGGAAGCCGAGCAGAGAAAAAATGAGGATCAACTCGAGATACAGCACCGTGCGCCAGCGGATCGAGAGCAGGACGATCATGCCGACCGCGCAGGTGGTGATCAGGTCAAAGGCCATCACGCGGTCCATCACGCTGGGGCCGCGGGCCAGGCGGACCAGCCCCAAGAGGATCGCCAGGGCGAGCAAAGCAAAGCCGAGGTTGAGGGCGGACTCGATCATCGGGTGAAGGAGAGAATGCCGCGTTTCAGGGTGCGATCGATGTCCGCCCGGATGGCGTCAGGCGCGTCGGCATCCAGGGCGTGGACGATCAGGGTCTGGAAATCATCGCTGACCTGAACGGTGGTGGTGCCCGGGGTCAGGGAAATGCAATACGAGAGCAGCAGGATCTCGAAAGGGGTCAGCCCGGCGACGTCATAGGTGATGAAATTCGGGTGCAATGCCGTCCGTCGCCGGGCGAGGACTGTCCAGGCGACCTTGACGTTGGCCACCAGGAACTCACGCATGAAGACCAGGACAAAGCGGACAAAAGCGAGGGAGTTGCGCACGTAATGTTCGCTGCCAAGGACGGCACGGAAGGCGGCGACAAAGACGAAGCCGATGAGGAACCCGATGGCGAAAGTGACGGCCGAGGTTTCCTGGCTCAGCAGCAACCAGATGAGCGCGATGCCAAGATTGAGGAGGAAAGATTTCATGGTGGCGGCATTGGTGCCCCTTTGCCGTAGTGCTGGAAGACGAGGTTCACATACCCGGGCTGGTCCAGCACGCGCTCGGCGGCGAGGTGGGCGACGCGCAGGAACGGCTCCGCGAAGAGACCGATGGTGAGCGAGATGAGCGTCAGACCGGCGACCACCGAGGCCATGCGGACCCACCGCGGATCCTGGAGGCGCACCGGGACGGCGGGCGACTCGTTCCAGAAGGCGGCATTCCATATTTTCAACATGCTGACCAGGGTGAAAATGCTCGCCAGGATCGCGGCGATCACGAGGGGATACTGACCCAGCTCGAACCCAACGACGAGGATGAGGTATTTGCCCCAAAACCCGCTCAGGGGCGGCAGGCCGGCGAGGGAAAGCGCCTGGCAGAGAAACAGCACGCCCAGCCACGGGGCGCGGCTCCAGAGGTTGCCCATGCGGTCGAGATCGTCGGTCCGATTCAGGCAGATCGCGGTGCCGCCGATGAGGAACAGCGATGACTTCACGATAATGTGATGCGTGATGTAAAAGATGGCGGCGGCGAAAGACAGCGGGGTGAAAAAGCCGATGGCCAGCACCATGAATCCGATCTGGCTCAGGATGTGAAACGACAGAATGCCGCGGATGAAATTCCGGGAAATGGCCCCGAGCACCGCCAGGAGCATCGTCACTCCCGCCAGCCAGGCGAGCAGTTGATGGGCGAAGTGAAGGTCATGCGGCAGAACGGTGCCGAAGATCCGGAGGAGCACATAGACCCCCACCTTGGTCAGCATTCCCGAGTAGAGGGCGGCCAGGGGCATGGGCAGCGTGGGATAGCTGTTCGGCAGCCAGTAGTAGAGGGGGAACAGACCGGCTTTGATGCCGAAAACCGCCAGGAGCAACAGGGCGAGGGCATGGACCCGCGGATCGCCGGACATGGCCTGGGCGCGCAGGGCGATGTCGGCGAAGTTGAGCGTGCCGAACAGGCCGTAGGCGAGGCCGCACGCGGAGATGAAGAGGGCGCTGCCGGCCATGTTGACGGCGATGTAGGGATAGGCCTGGCGGATATCCCAGTCGTCCGCCTCGAGCGTGAGCAGGGCGTAGGATGAGATCAGCATGATCTCGAACGCGACAAACAGGTTGAAGAGGTCCCCGGTGCAGAAGCTCAGGTTGATGCCCGTGACCAGGAACTGGAGCAGGGGCAGCCGGAGCGGATGTTCCCGGCGCACCCCGGCTTCGGCATAACCGAACAGGAGTGAAGCCAGCGCCACCAGCGAGGAGAGGCTCAGCATCAGGGCGGAGAGCAGGTCGATCACCAGCACGATCCCGACCCGCGGGAACCATGCCCCCACGCCCAGAACCACCGCGTGTCCGGTGAGATTCCGTTCGACGAGCAGAAGCGCCACCCCGAGCTGGGCCACGGCCGACAGCGCCACCAGGACGCGGCGTCGCCGGGTGGTGCGGCCCCAGAGGAGGGCGACCATCGCGGTGAGGAGCGGCAGCAGGATGGGTGCGATCGCCCAGTTCATGAGGGGTGACGGTCGCCGGGTTCGGAGTAGAGTTCGGCGGCGTTGGTGGTCCGTTGGTCGAGAAACAGGCGGTAAAGGAGCATGACCAGGTAGGCCGTGGCGCCGAAGCCGATGACGATCGCGGTCAGAATCAAGGCTTGCGGCAGGGGATCGACCATCGGGGCGCCGGGATCGAGCACCACCGGGGCCGATCTTCCGTCCGGTGAACCGGACATGGCGAGGACGAGCAGGTTGGCGGCGTTGGAGAGGATGACAAAGCCGAAGAGGATCTTGACGAAACTCCGGTGCAGGATGAGGTAGGTGGCGGCGGCAAACATGGCGCCCACCAGCAGCGCGGTTTCAAGGTGCATGGTGGGTTTCTCCGGGTTGAGTGCTGGAAGCGTCGAGGGCCTGGTTGGGGGCGAGTTCGATGGGGGTTTCCATGATGGCGCTGTAGCGGGACTCCTCCTCCTGCACCAATGCCCGCAGACCCTGGGTTGATTTGGCGAACACAAACACGATTTTGGAGGCGATGCCGACCACGACGAAATAAACGCCCAGATCGAACAGCAGGGGCGTGCCCACATGCAACTCACCCAGCAACGGCACCGCCTTCCAATGGAAGTTGAAGTGTTCGAGGAACGGGCGGTCGGCGAGCAGGGGCAGGCTGCCCGTCATCGTTGCGAGCAGCAGGCCGGCGACGGCCAGGCGCACGGGATCGAAGCGGATGACACGGTGCAGGGCTTCGTTGCCGATGGCGAGGCTGAGCAGGACCAGGGAGATGGCGGTGGCAAGTCCGGCAATGAAACCGCCACCCGGCAGGTTGTGTCCGCGCAGCAGGAAGTAGACAGCCAGAACATTGATCAGGAAGAACGAAAGCCGGACCACGGTCTGAAAGATGAACGAATTGGGGCCGTGCATGCTCATTGCTCCGGTGTTTCCTCGATTCCGTATCCGGGAGGGCCCATGGGCCCGGCTTCATATTCGGCGCGGGATCGGCGGTAGCGCATGAGGAGCCCGAGACAGCCGAGCGTGGCGACCACCAGCACGGTGATTTCGCCGAGCGTATCGAACCCGCGGAAATCGACCAGGATGGTATTGACGGCATTGCTGCCGGCGGCCAGCGGGACGGTCTGATCGAGAAAGAACCGGCCCAGCCGTTCCGGAGGGGGGGCATGGGAGACGAGCAGCACCAGCGCGGTCATGAGCGCGCCAACGCCCAAGGCGATCCCGGCATTCAAACCCTTTCGCCAACGGGAAGGCTGGTTCATGGTTTCCCCGCGCTCGGCCGACCGGGGGAACCGGCCCAGCAAAATGAGAATCATGAAGAGGGTCACCACCTCGACCAGGATCTGGGTGAGGGCCAGGTCCGGCGCGCGGTAGAGCACGAAGTAAAAACAGACCAGGAACCCGGCCACCGAAAGGGCGATCAGTTGGGTGGTCCAACTGCGCAGCACCAGGACGCCGAGGACGGCGAGCGCGATGAGGGCGGCCACGAAGGCGCGCAGGGAATACCAGGCCGGCCAGACGATGGAGTTGAGCGTCGGTTCGAACGCGCCGCCGCCCTGGGTCCAGAGCAGGTATCCGCCGACCACGCCCACCACAAAAATCAGCAGCATCGGGAGATAATCCAGGGGCTGGTCCGCGCGAAGGATGCGGGTCAGTTTCTTGGTGAACCGGTAAAAGCCCTCGAGACCGGCCTCGAAGTGGCGGTCGAATTCGAGGGGGCCCGGTATGCGCGCCCAGCTCCAGGCGGCGCGATGGCCCGCGAAGAAGAGCAGCAATCCGCCGGCGACGAGCGCGGCGCTGACCGCGAGTTCCCGGGTGAAACCGTGCCAGAGGGTGAGATGGATGGCCATCGGGGCGTGCAAACCTTCCACCGCCAGCAGGTTGAACGGGATCTCCCACAGCACCGGGAAGAGGCCGCACACGACCGAGCCGATGGCGAGCAGCAGCGGCGGAATCGCCAGGGCGCGCGGCGGCGCGTGGAAATGGCCGCGAACGACTTCGGTTTCCGGTCCGAAGAAGACCACCAGGGCGATGCGGGCCGAGAAGATCACCTTCATGAGCGAGGTGAGCACCACGCAGGTGATGGCGAAGAGGCTGAGGTGTTCGTGGACCTGGCCCAGCTGGAAGATTTCCTTGAGCATCATTTCCTTGCTGATGAAGCCGGTGGTTCCCGGCAGGCCGGCCATGGCGGCGCAGCCGATCACGGCGGCGATGCCCACGGCAGGCATGCGCCGGAACAAACCGCCGAGCTGCCGGACATCGCGGGTGCCGGTGGCGTGATCGATGATGCCGACCACCATGAACAGGCAGCCCTTGTAATAGACGTGATTGAGAATGTGGAGGTAGTCGTAGTCGACTCCGCCGGGCGGGCCCAACCCGTAGTAACTGATGAGAAAACCAAGCTGGCTGACCGTCGAGTAGGCAAGGATCGCCTTGAGATCGTGCGACAGCAGAGCCAGCAGTGCCGCCAGCGTCATGGTGAAGAGCGCCATGATTCCCAGCACCGGCGCCCAGAGCTCGGACTCGCTGAAGATGGGGAAAATCCGCGCCGCGAGGAACACCCCCAGTTTCACCATGGTGGCCGAGTGGAGGTAGGCGCTGACCGGGGTGGGGGCGGCCATGGCGTTGGGAAGCCAGAAATGGAACGGGAACTGGGCGGACTTGCCGGCCGCGCCCAGGAGCAGGAGCAGCAGCGCCCATTTGGTTCGCGGTTGCGCCAGGTCCACGCCGTCGCGCAGCAGTTCGTCCAGCCGATAGGTGCCGCTGACCTGTGCGAGCAGGACAATGCCGGCAAGCAGGCAGAGCCCGGTCAGGGAAGTGATCAGGAACGCCATGCGGGCACCGCGGCGGGATTCCGGGTTGGCGTAGTCGAAGCCGATCAGGAGGAAGGAGACCACCCCGGTCAGTTCCCAGAAGATGAAGAGAAGAAGCAGATGATTGGCGTAAACGGTGCCGAGCATGGCGGCCATGAACAGCATCATGTAACTGTAGAACTGGCCGTGGCGTGAGTAGTGGTGATCCAGGTAATGACGCGCGTAGAACGTGACCAGCACGCCCATGACACTGACCACCACCCCGAAAAAGGAGGACAAACCGTCCACGCGAAAGGAAAGGCTCAGACCGAGGGAAGGCACCCAGGGCCATTCCATCAGCAACGGCCCGTTCACGGCGGCGTGTTCCGCCAGGAAACCGATCGCGACGGCGGAAACGATCGGAAAGGGGAGGGCCAGCCAGCCGGTGCGCTCGCCCCACCGCCCGCCCATGCGCAGGAGCAGGGGCACGGCGAGGACGGGCAGCGCGATCGCGAGGAACAGACAGGCGGCCATCATCTTGCCCAGAGATAAAACACGTAAGCGATGTAGGACAGCAAGAACAGACCGCCCTCCCACCGGTGGAGGGTGAACCCGGTTCTCAGCAGCGGGGCGGTGATCAGTGCCAGGGCGATCATGACCGCAAGATCCGTCCCGGCCAGACCGCCGGCATCCAGCGGCCGCGCCAGCGCCGAAATCCCGAGAATGTTCAATAGATTGAAAATGTTCGAACCGATGAGATTGCCGATTGCGATATCGGCTTCGCGCCGGAATGCGGCGACCGCGGTGGCCGCCAGTTCGGGCAGGCTGGTGCCGGCCGCCACCAGGGTCAGGGCGATGACGGCTTCGGTGATTCCCATGCGCCGGGCGAGGTCGACCGCGCCATCGAGAAACAGACGGCCGCCCAACACGAGCAGGCCAATGCCCGCCGCGATCAGGAGCAGCTCCAGACCGGCGCGCCGCCGCGGGCGCGTGACGGGGGCGGCGTTTGAGAATTCCTCGAGCACGACGGGATTCCGTTCGCGCCGGGCCAGGCGCAGGTTGACGATCGTGTAGGTGATAATGCCAGCCACGAGAAGCGAACCTTCGCCGCGGCTGAGAATTCCATCCCATAGCAGGAGGGGCAGCGCCAGCGAACAACCGATCATGACCGGCACGTCGAACCGCAGGAGTTGCAGTTGCACGCGCAGCGGGTTGATCAGCGCGGCCAGGCCGAGGATCAGGCCCAGGTTGCAGATGTTTGAGCCGACCACGTTGCCCAGGGCGACGACCCCGTTGTTCTGCAGTGCGGCTTTGACGCTGACGGCCAATTCGGGCGTGCTGGTGCCATAAGCCACCACCGTGAGGCCGATGACCAGCGGGCTGAGCCCGAGCCGCAGCGCGAGCGAAGCGCTGCCGCGGACGAGCCATTCCGCGCCGAAATAAAGCAGCAGCAAACCGCCGGCGAGCAGGGCAAAGATGGTCAGCATGAGGGGTGTGGCCCGCGAGACGCGAGTTGAGCTCAGCGGCGCCGCGCCAGGGCCGATTTGATGAGCAGGAATTCGCTCAGGTTATTCCAGGTCAGCAGGCCCACCAGTTGTCCGTGCCGCACGACGGGGACCGTGCTCAGGGCGGCGGTGCGCTGGCGTTCGACAGCCACTTCGAGCATCTCGGAGGCGTCGATCAGGGGGAACTCCGTTCGCATGATCTCGAGCACCTGTGCTTCCGAGCCGCGCTCGCTGAGCCCCCGGATGAGGTCGCGGCGTTCGAGAATGCCGGCCACCGTGCCGTGATCGAGCACGGGGAAATCCTCCTGTGATCCGGCAAGGATGATGCGCACCACCTGGCCTAAGTGATCCGTGGGGGCGAGGGATTGGAATTCGGTCAACATGACCTGAGAGACCGGCACTCCGGAAAAGGAGGATCGCATTTGGGCGAGGCTGGCCTCCTGTGAGGCACCCAGCCAGACAAAGACCGCGATGAGGATGAGCATCGGGCTCGAGAACAACCCGGCGAAGAAGAACAGGACCGCCATGCCCTGGCCGACGGTGGCGGCGATATTGGTGGCGCGAGCGTAATCCAGGCGCATGGCCAGGAGGGAACGCAACACGCGCCCCCCGTCCATCGGAAAGGCCGGCAACAGATTGAAGAAAACCAGGAACAGATTCACGAAAAGAAGCCGCTCGGCGAGATTTCCCCGGTCCACCGCGAACCCGGCCGGCGGCTGGAGCGTGCCCGTGGCCAGCAATCCGACCGCCAGAAGGAGGGCAATGGCGACGTTCACGGCTGGTCCGGCGATGGCGATCCAGAACTCCTGGGCCGGTTGGTCGGGAATCCGTTCGAGCCGCGCCACGCCGCCGATGGGCAGGAGGATGATGTCCCGCGTGCGAACGCCGTAACGGCGGGCGGTCAAGGCATGCCCGAATTCATGCAGCAGCACGCAGCCGAACAGCGCGGAAAAGAAGGCGAGGGCATCGAGCCCGGCACGGAGACTTTCGTGGGCGGTGCCATGCGCCAGCCCGATGAAACCGAGCAGCAGCAGAAAGGTGAAATGAAGGTAGACGTCGATCCCGAAGAATCGTCCGAGTTTGATAGACCATTTTGTCATGGTTCAGTGCCGTCGGCGTCAACGCGGCGCAGGCTTACGCTTGCCATTGCCCGTATCACAGTCCCGGGGCCAGAGGGGCCACCGCGCCCGCCGGCCTCCTCTATAGCGCAAGTTTCCACGGTCGACAACCGCGGTCGATGGGGCACGGTCGATGCCGGCGTTGGGCTGGGGGGCTTTACGCCGGCTTTCCTTGTGCTTAGCATGCCGGCATGTCGCCCTTTGTGCTGGAGATCGGCGTGGTGCTGGTTCTGATTCTTGCCAACGGCTTGTTTGCCACGGCGGAGATGGCGTTTGTGGCCTCCCGCAAGTCGCGTCTGAGGCGCATGGCGGAGGAAGGGAAAACCGGCGCTGAAGTGGCACTGGAAATGGCGGAGAACCCGACCCGTTTTTTGTCGACGGTACAGGTGGGCATCACGTTGATCGGTATCCTGGCGGGTGCTTACAGCGGAGCGAGGCTGGCAGGGCCGGTGGCGCTGCAGATCAGCCGGGTGGAATGGGTGGCGCCGTATGCCGGGGCCATCAGCCTGGGGTTGGTGGTATCGATGATTACGATTCTCTCGTTGATCCTGGGTGAGCTGGTGCCCAAGCGGCTGGCGTTAAGCAATCCCGAGCGGTTCTACCTGCGGCTGGCCGGCGCGATGCGTCACTTGTCGAAACTCGCCGGACCCATCGTCGATCTCATCGGTGGAGTCACCGATTGGTTTCTGAGTCTGATGGGGGTGCCCAAGGTCCCGGAGGAGGGGGTGACGGAGGAGGAAGTGCGCATGCTGATCCGACAAGGCCAGCATGCCGGTGTGTTCGAGAAGACCGAGGTGGAGTTGGTCGAGGGTGCGATGCGGCTGGATCAGGAGCGGGTGGCGGATCTGATGACACCGCAAAGCCGGATTGTGTGGTTGGACATGGCGGACCCGGACGAGGTGAACTGGCGCAAGATCGTGGCGAGCAATCACACGTATTTTCCGGTGTTCGAGGGCCAGCGCGACAATGTGCGCGGCATGGTGTCGGTCAAGGCCATGTGGGCCAATTTGGCGGCGGGTCTGCCGGCGCGTTTGAAGGACCTGTTGACGGCGCCCTTGATTGTGCCGGAGACCCTGAGCGCGGTTCGACTGTTGGAGACGTTCAAGCAACGTGGCAAACACCTGGCGCTGGTGAGCGACGAATTTGGAAACATCAAGGGGTTGGTCAGCCTGATCGACGTCTTCGAGGCCATCATTGGCAAGCTGCCCGAAGAAGGCTCCACGCAGCGGCGCTACTGGCAGAAGCGGGAAGACGGGTCTTTCCTGGTGGATGCGATGCTGGAAATTGCCGAGTTGAAAACGCTGCTTGGGCTCGGGGAATTGCCGCTGGAGTTGACCGATCACTACCGGAGCGCCGGCGGATTCGTGATGTCATTCCTGGGCCGGATCCCGAAAGAGGGAGACCATTTCGAATGGGGTGGTCACCGGTTTGAGGTCATCGATATGGACCGGCATCGCATCGACAAGATCCTCGTTACGGGGTCGACTCGTTCCCCGGACAAGCCGGCCGACTGATCTTGCGACACTTGCTCTCAGGAGAGTGCGGTGTCCGGTACGATGAGATCGAATGGCGGGATGCGGGCAAGCACCGTCTGGCCGTTGGCATCGAGTCCCAGATAGCTGCCCTGGGCTTGGCCGGTGGCGGTGTCGAGCAAGTGAAAGCTGTTGTAGCTGAATTTCTGGCCGGGCAGAATGGTGGGGAACTGGCCGACCACGCCATCGCCTTCGACCGCGGTGATCACGCCCAAGGCATTCGTAACCACCCATTTGCGTCCTTTGATGGTGATGGGCGCGGAGGTGTTGTTGTGAATGCTGATGAAGTATACGAAACAATGGGGACGATCCACCGGCGTGGGTACGTCCGGTTGGTAAACGACATCGTCAACCGTCACCCGCAGACCCTGCGGTTCGGCGAATTCCTTGGATGAGCGCATCTCCTGAACTTAGTGGGGCCGACGGGGGTGACAAGCCGGGAATCGGGGTGGGATTGGCGGGATGCGGGTAGGTGGGATTAGAAGTTGCTCCATGGCTGCGACTAAGGCAATTTCTGCCGTCGGATGATCGCCGTTCCATCCATTCGTTTGCGGTTGAGCGAGGAGCGCCAGTATTTGGCGCTGGGCATAATCTTCTCGCTCGGCCTGCATTTGGTGTTTCTGGGAGTCTGGCTGTCTTTGGGGGCCTTGCTCCTGGCGATGAATCGATCCACGATCGAGGAGATCGCCGCGGCTCAGGCGCGAGCCCGTGAGGCGGAGGACAATGCCCCGCTCATGTTCGTGGAGGTGCTTCCCGAGCAATCCACGGCGGAGCCGCCCAAGCAGGCGGAGTTTTACTCCACGGCCAATTCGCAGGCGGCCAACCCGGATGCCGAGGTGGAGACAGGCGTGCCTAAGATAGACGGTTCGCAGGATAAGGTCATGCGGACGGTCGAGAACCTGCAACCGCGGGTGGAAACCCTGCAACCGGCGCCGCAGGCGGCACCGGAGGAGCCCGTGACCGAACCGGCACCGGTGGGGAATCCAGTGCCGCAGCAGGCCAGCGACCTGGCATTTGTCCGGCCGGCGCCGGCCAATGAACCGGCGGATCGGAAGCGTCCCACCCGGCTGAACCAGGTGCGGGCTCAGCCGACGATGTTGGCTGGCCAGAGAATGCGGCAGGAGGGAGGGGTGCGCCGGCGGGGGCAGGTGTCGCTGGATGCCAAGGCGACGCCGTTCGGAGCGTACGACGCGGCGATCATCGCGTCGATACAGCAACGCTGGTTCGACATCCTGGATGAAGGCGGGTCTTCGACCCGGTCGGGCAGAGTGGGGGTCGAATTCCGATTGCATTACGACGGGCGCATCACGGATGTTCGCGTGGTCGAACAGGATGTGGGAGAATTGCTGACCCTGTTCTGTCGCCGGGCCATTTCGGATCCGGCGCCGTTCGCCCCCTGGCCGAACGAGATGCGTCAGATGGTGGGGCGCGACTATCGGGATGTGCGATTCACCTTTTACTACCTGTGAGCGCGGAGTAATACACGCAGCGAGAACGACAGATTGAATCATGCATAATTTCGTCATCATAATCCTCCTCATCACCTCCATCGTGGCCATCACCTTCATTGTCGAGCGTGGCCTGGCGCTGCGCTGGCGGAGGGTCATCCCCCCGGCGGTGGAGGCGGCAGTGGGTTCCTGCCGTTCGCGGAGCGATCTGCCGTCGTTGACGCAGATCTGCCAGCAGCATCCTTCGCCCTTGAGCCGGCTGCTGTTGACCGCGGGCGATCATCTGGACTGGACCAAGGAAGCGAATGTCGACGCGGTGGAGACCCGGGCGCGACATGAGGTGGTGCGGCTGGAGCGCGGTTTGGTGGTGTTGGAGATTGTGGTGGGCATCGCACCCCTGCTGGGATTGGTGGGGACCATTTACGGGTTGATCCTGCTGTTTGCCGAGCTGGGGAGTGCCGGGATGACGGACAACAGTTCGCTCGCGAAGGGGATCTCGCTGGCGCTGAACGCGACCTTGCTGGGATTGATCACGGCCATTCCGGCGCTGGTCGCCTGGAGTTACTACAACAAGAAGGTCGAGACCATGGCGGTCGAGATGGAAACCTTGTGCGATGAATTCCTGCGCCGGCTGTATCGTTCCAAGGGAGGGTCCTGACCGATGCGGTTCAAGACGCAGAAGCGACGCAATCCGCCCACGGTGATCATCGTGGCGTTGATCGACGTGCTGATGGTGGTGCTGATCTTCCTGATGGTGGCCTCCACCTTCAAGCAGCATCCCGCCCTCCGGTTGGCCCTTCCGCAGTCGAGCCAGGCGAACACCACCTCGGAAGCTGGCGACACGCTGGTGGTCACCATCGGCAAGCAGCCGCCCCACCTGTTTCTCGGACAACTCCCGATCACCTACGAGAAACTGCAGTCCGAGTTGGTGGCAAGCGCCAAACGCAACGCCCGACTGCGCCTCGCCATTCGAGCGGACGCGGAGGCGCCGTTCGGAGAAGTGGTGCGAGTGATGGACGCCGCCAAAGAAGCCGGCATCAAGACGGTGAACGCTCAGACCCGGACGAGCGGACCCCGCTAGGGAGGCGCCAGGATTATTTCTTGCGACCGAACAGGCTGGACCAGACCGAAGTCTTGGGCACGACCTGGCGCTGTTGAACCTTCAACTGGCCGAGGATGGACTGCCACCCGATGTAGATCTTGTGCCACTGGTTTTCGAGATTGCGCAGGTTGGCCTCGTTTTGCTCGCCGAGGTATCGGAGTGAAGGGGTGGTGCTGACCAGGGCAATGACCTCCTCTTTCGTGGGCGAGTTGCACTCGACCGAGGACAGAATCAGCTCCAGTTCCTGGGTGAGCACGCTCTTGAGCTCGAGGAATTGGTTCTCATCCTCCGGGCCGAATTTCTTGGCGCGCGCCTGGGTGACGTACTGGTTGAACTGCTTCCAGCATTCGAGGTAGTTCTCGATTTGGGATATGAGGTCTTCCAGCTTGTGTTGGTCCATAACCTATTCAATCGGGCATCATCTTTGGCCGAGCGCCCGCGGAGCAAGGAAAATAATCGCTCCGCCGCGGAGTTCCCGGGCGGTGATCTTGAAGGCTGGAAAGTCGACGATCAACTCGGTCAAGGGAATGTGTGAGCTGCGGGCGGTTTTAAAGGCGGTCATGATGCACTGGGAAACCTGCTGCACCAGATGCCCCGGATAGGAGCGGGGCAACGTTGAAGCCACCACCCGGCCGGTGGGATCCAGGGTAAAACTCCCGGACGGCAACCGGGTCAGCACCGTGTCCGTGCCGCATTCCTGGCGAGATCTGAGGTTTAAGAGAGCCATAGGGCAACCAGTTTCTCCGCGGTTTCACGAATCGCATGCGCGCCGGGAGTCCGATCAAACCCGGCGCAGAGCGTGGATCCATTGTGGGGCACCGTGACCAGGTGATTTCGCGTGGTGAGTGCTTCGTATTGGACCAACCGGCCCGCGTGCAGCTTTTCTCCCAGTGCCTCAAATTGGCTGGTCGTTTCGAGCAGCCATTCGGCCAGACGATCGGGATTCTCCACCCCCCAACTCTCGGCCGCACGCTGTTCGCGGTTCAGCGTCATGACAAACTCGACTCCCGGGAGTCTGGTGAGCGGCGCCAGCGGCGATTCCTGCTCCGCGGGTTCGGCCGGGTCAGCGGCGGGTCCCGGGGTGCTGACCTCGGCCGCGATTGCCTCGTCGACAGCCTGGGCTGCGTCGAGCAGAAGTCCCTGCACCGAGGTGTTCACGGTGCGTGGGCGGTTCAACTCCGCGGGCAGAGTTTCGAAGGCTCCAGCCCGCCAGGAGAGGATCTTGCGAACGGCGGGCTCACCTTTGCATTCCGGGCATTCCGCGTCGATGATTTCGCCGTTTTCAAACCAGATCCGGGCCGTTGATGGGCCATTGGTCACCTTCAGGACGCAACTGCTGTGAGACAGGGACTCCATCTGAATGATGTCCATCAGGCTCTTGCTCTGCACTCCCCTGAACCCGGCGTCCACCTCGTTACGAAAGAGGAGTGAGTCGACGCATTCGAGGAACAGTTTGATTTCCTGGGGTGTATTGGGCTTCTCCAGGAACAGATCGATCCCCATCGCGTAGGCTCGAGTTCGGTATTGAGGGTCGGCCAAGGAGGTCATGACCGCTGTGCGGAGGTTTGGGAATTTGCGCCTGACCACGGTGAGCACCTGTAAACCGTCCATCTTGGGCATGTTCAAGTCGGAAATCAGCAGGTTGAACGGCTCGGATTCGAGCAGGGCGATTGCTCTGGCTCCGGAGGCGGCGATTCTGACCTCGGGACTGCTGGGGAGCCGCTGCAACATCTCGCGATAGAGTTCGAGCAACTCCTGATCATCGTCCAGCAGAAGGATTTTTGGGCGTTCCGGCATATCCCTAACGTTAAACACACATGAGCTTCAACAGGACTGTCGCGATCCGCAAGAGCGAGCTAACATGCTGCGATTTAAGTTTCTACAGATAATCCGGACCATTCAAAGGTCCGGAGGCTCTCGTAATTGGACACGACAATGTAACAAGTCTAGCATATTGTGGTCCGAACTTTCGACTGGCAAGGCATGGGCGCTTCGATCAATTTGAAGACTTGAATGTAAAGTGTTTAATAGAAGGTGGTTGAATTAATTGTCAGCTGTGAGATCGCGATGGACAATCATCTGCGGGTTTTTGGCGCTTTTGGGAGCGGGTTTGATCCTGTTGCTGTGGGGAGCGCATGTCCGAAAGGAACGGCAATTCGAAGTCCCGATCCTGGCTGCCGCCAGGAAATACCAGGTTGATCCGGCCCTGGTGAAGGCCGTGGTTTGGCGCGAGAGTCGTTTTGATGCGTTGGCACGGGGGGCGGCGGGTGAGTTGGGGCTCATGCAGCTTCGCGAGGCTGCGGCAGGTGAATGGGCGAACGCCGAGAAGCTTTCGCAGTTTACGTTCGATCAACTCCGCGACCCGGTCACGAACACCATGGCCGGGACGTGGTATTTGTCGCGATTGCTCAAGCGGTATGTGAGCACGGACGACCCGGTGCCGTACGCCCTGGCCGATTATAACGCGGGTCGCACCCACGTGTTGCGTTGGAATACGGGGGCGGCAGCCACCAACTCCGCAGCCTTCATGGAACAGATTACCTTTCCCGGCACCCGCAACTATATCCAGGCGGTTGCGAAACGCCGCGATCAATACCGGGCCCAGTCTCGATGGCAGCGCGGCCGGTAAGCGCCGGCGTGGGCCATCGGCGAAGGCAGCTAACCTTCCTCACTCAGTTTCCGGAGGGTCGTCTCCAACTCGAGACGGAGGCGATTCCTTTCTTCCTCGGTGGTCGTGCGGGGCACCCGTACGAGTTCTCCCAAACGGATCTCGCAGGTGGAACCAGGGAGCGGGACTTGGAATCGGTCCCAACTCCGCAGTTCCAGCCTGGGTTTCAGAATGCACGAGACCGGGAGGATGGGCAGGCCGGTTAGCTGCCCCAAGGCGATGGCGCCGTACTGAACTGTGTAGACCGGGCCACGCGGTCCGTCCGGGGTAATGGCCAGGTCCAAACCCTGTTCGGCGCAGGTGGTTAATTCCCGCAGCGCCTGGGGACCGCGCCGACTGGTTGAACCCCGGATGGGCCGGACTCCGAACAATTCCAGAACATGCGCCAACAAACCTCCATCCCTGCTGGCGCTGACGATGGCGGCCATGCGACGGGTGGGATCGCGACGTCGAATGAAGCGGTTATAGAGAATCAACGACAGAGCCAGGCGATTGTGCCAGATGGCGAAGATCAGTCGTTCGGTGCCTTGCCGGCCGAAACCCTCAGAGCCGGGTGGCAGCCGAAAGCGCAGGGTGGCGGCCAGGCTCTGGATCAGGAGGTAAACCGCACGCGCTACCATCCGTTGGCGCCAGGAAGCCCGATGAGGGATCACCAGGCCGGACTGGCGACGGCGGCTTCCGGGTTGCGCAGGTGGACTGGCCATCAAGCCCCTTTCTTCAGAGCGGCGCGGACGAGTTGTTCCAGCGTTGCGGTGGGGCCCAGCAACGCCGCGGCACCACGTACCGCATCGTGCGCCTCCACCGGCTTGTAACCAAGCGCGGTCAGGGCCAGGACGGCGTCATTGTTCTTTTGATCCTCGGGAGTGAGGGCATGCTTGGCGCTGGCGGCCTCCCACGCGCCGGCGGCGCCCACCTTGTCCCGCAGTTCCACGACGATGCGCTCGGCTGTCTTCTTGCCCACACCCGAGATTTGGGAGAGTGCTTTGACATCGCCGTTGGCGACTGCGCCTCGAAAGGCGGTGGGATTCATGCCGCTGAGGATATTGAGGGCGAGTTTCGGTCCAATGCCGCTGACGGTATGGATCAGCAGCCGGAAGAGATCGCGTTCCGCGGCCGTCATGAAACCGTAGAGGGTGTGGGCATCTTCGCGAATTACGAGTTGGGTGAGAATCCGGACTTCGCCGCCGGGCTGGGGCAGTTTGTCATAGGACGACAGAGGGATGAGCATTTCGTAGCCCACGCCGTGAACGTCCAAGGTGACCTGGGTCGGCAACGATTCCATCAGTGTGCCCTTGAGGAAGCTAATCATATTCAAATCGGTTTCGGTGCGGTGAGGGCGTGCCGGTTCTGTTCCTGAGCGTGGGTCAGGGCCAGGGCCAGCGCATCCGCCGCGTCCGGTTCCGGCAACTGCTCGAGCCCCAACAGCCGCTGCACCATGCGCGCGACTGCCTGCTTTTGGGCGCCACCAAAGCCCACAATCGCCTGTTTGACCTTGCGCGGGGCGAGTTCATAGATCTCCATTCCGGCCTCGGCCGCGGCCACGAGCGCGGCGCCGCGGGCTTCGCCCATCAGGATGGCGGTCTGCAGATTCTGGGCGTGAAACAGGCCTTCGACCACACAGGTGGTCGGTTGATGCTTGCGGATGACATCGCGCAGGGTTGTGGCGATGAGCGCCAGACATCTGGATCGAGCCCAGGCGGCCGGGCAACGGATCGTGCCTTGCGCCAGGGTTGCCGGAAAGGGGCGTTCGAGCCGGATGATGCCGTAGCCGGTGCCGCGCAGCGAGGGATCAACGCCCAGCAGCACGCTGGCCGGCCGCGGCAGGGGTGCCAGGCAAGGGGTGGAAGCCGAACCGGATCGCCTCCGTGCCGGGTTCAGACGTTCCTGCATCTGCTGGAGTTGGCGTGCCGTGATTCCCACCGGCCGACCCTGGCATAGGTTCGCGGTGAAGTCGAGCGCGTGGGTCCGGAGTCAAGGGCGGCTGATCGGTTGGTCGATCGCGGGGCGCGCTTGCGGGGCAGGGGAACGGGCTGCTTCCCGCACGCGGAGCCCGAGTGGATCCGGGGATTTCGCGAACGAAACCACGCCGTGGCTGGCACTGGCACCGGTGTAAGGGTCGTTCGTGATCAGCAAATTGCCATCGATATCGAGAAAATCCGCCAGCTCGGCCAAGTGAGCGGCGGCGGTGATCAGGATGCTGGTCTCGATCATGCAGCCAATCATGGTTTGCAGGCCCGCTTGCCGGGCAGCCTGCAACGCCTCGACCGCGCCGGTGATGCCGAGCGTCTTGATCAGTTTGATATTGACCGCGTGAAATCCCTCCGCGCAGCGCGGGACGTCGGCCGCGCCGAGGAACGATTCGTCAGCCATCAGGGGAAGGGGTGACCGTGCCTTTAGCCAGGCATGATCCTGAGGTTCAAGGTTCGCCGGCAGCGGTTGTTCCACGAACTGGATGGGCGGGGCGGCCTCAGCCAGCCACTCGATCTGCCGCAACGCTTCCTCTTTAGTGCGCCAGCCTTCATTGGCGTCCACGCGAATAGGTTTGTGCGGGGCGGCCTGCCGGAGCGCCGTCAGGTTTTCATGGTCGCGCGGCCCGCCGAGCTTGAGTTTGAGGATGGGGAACTCCGCGGCGGCGATGACCTTCTTGCGGATCGTCTCGGGTGCGTCGATGCCGATGCTGAAAGAGGTGACGTGTCGACCTTCCGTAAATCCGAGTCCAAGGAAATCGCACACCGGCTGGCCGGCCTGCCGTGCCGCCAGGTCGAGCAGGGCCAGGTTGACCGCGCATTTGGCGGCGTGGTTTCCCGGGGCGACACTTTCCAGGTAAGCCATGCTGCCGGCGACATCGCGGGGTGAGAGCCGGTGAGGCTCGATACGTTTCAGGAAATCGAGCACGGTGCCGATGTTCTCGCCGTATCGTCGCGAGGGCGAGGCCTCGCCCAGTCCGCGGCGGCCATCCGCATCGTTCAGTTCGAGCACCACCACGGGGCAGGTTTCGGATCCGCCCAGACCGTCGGCCGCCAGGCCCCGGGCTATCGCCCAACGATGGGCCAGATGCAGGTCCACGGTTCTGAAATTGGCTTCCACGCCCCCAGAAAAGGCGAAAACGATTGGGTGCGCAACAAGCGTTTTCTGCTTGGCCGTGCGGTGGTCCTGGTGCAGGGTTGGCCAAACTTAAACTGGAAACGGAAGTGTCTATGAAACAATTGCTGATGGCGCTGGTGTTGGTGCTGGGTGTGGGCATGCTGACGGTGGGTTGCAGCAAAGCGCGCAAAGTTGAAACCGACAAGCTCACGGCGAGTTTCGCCACGGCATCGGCCGAGGTCAAAGCCGAGGTGCAGAAGGCGCTGGGCGCGATCAAGAATCGCGATTTCACCACCGCCTTGACTTCGCTGAAGAAGGTGGTGGACGCCGGCAATCTGACCGAGGATCAGAAGCGGACCCTGAGCGACACCGTCACGGACATCACGGTTATCGTGAGCGAGAATCCCCCCGAGAACGCCGATGCGTTGTTCGACTTGGTGGCGGACATCACCGAGGCGATCAACTCCTGACCCCGGCCGTGGGGGTCTTCCGCTGGCGCAGGCTTCTGAAGAACTCGTAGCCCTCGCGACAGCGCCGGATAAAAACCTGCTTGTCCTCGAGCATGGTCTTCAGGATGCGCAGGATGGGTCGCGGTCTTAGGAAATAGCCGCGATAGAAGCGCTCCACCGCCTCGAAAATCTCCTCCCGGTCCAGTCCGGGATACTCGAGGGCACAGTCCTGAAAGCCGCCCTGCTGGAGGGTCGCGGCCTTGTCGCCTCGGGCAAACCAACCGTTCTGACGGGCGGTCTCGTACAACTCCGTGCCGGGATAGGGCGCGGCGAGCGACACCTGGATGCTGAACACATCCAACTCCTGGGCGAACCGCAGGGTTTGTTCGATGGTCTCTGGAGTCTCCACGGGCAACCCGAGGATGAAGGTGCCATGGATGATCACGCCCGCCTCATGACAGGCGCGGGTGAACCGGCGCATTTCCTCGAGGCCAATCCCTTTCTTGATGCGCCGCAGGATCTCTTCGCTGCCGCTTTCGTAGCCGACCAGGAACAGGCGCAGCCCGGAGTCACGCAAGAGCTTGACGGTGTCGGGATCGACATTGGCGCGGCTGTTACAGGACCAGGTCACGCCGAGGGGCGCCAGCTTCCGCGCGATCTCCCGCGCCCGCGGCAGGTTGGCGGTGAAGGTGTCGTCGTCAAAGAAGAATTCGCGGACCTGAGGGAAGAGGGACTTGAGGTATTGCATCTCGTCGGCCACGTTTTGTGCCGAGCGCACCCGGTATTGGTGGCCGCCGATGGTTTGCGGCCAGAGACAGAAGGTGCATTGGGCCGGGCAGCCGCGCCCGGTGTAGAGGCTGAGGTAAGGATGCAGGAGGTAGCCTATGAAGTAGCGCTCGATCTCGAGGTCGCGCCGGTAGACATCCGCCACCCAGGGCAGCACGTCCATGTTGATCAGGAGATCCCGCTCGGGATTGTGGCGGATCTGACCGCTCGCGTCGCGATAGGACAGTCCATTGATGGTCGGGAACGGCCGGCCTTCGGCCACCTCCTTGCAGGTGAAATCGAATTCTCTGCGTCCAACCCAATCGATCGCATCCGAGGCTTTGAGCGTCTCGGTCGGGAGCACCGCCGCGTGCGCCCCGATGAATCCAATCGTGCAGTCCGGTCGCTGGCGCTTGATCGCTTCCGCCACCCGGCAGTCGTTGCGCAAGGAGGGGGTCGAGGTGTGCAGAATCACGTGATCGTAGGCCTGGGCCTCGCGCAGGCAGGCCGCGAGATCGATCCCATGCGGGGGACAGTCGAGCAGCCGGCTCTCCGGCGCCAGGGCCGCCGGTTGTGCCAGCCAGGTCGGATACCAGAAGCTGGTGACCTCGCGTCGCGCCTGGTAGCGCGCACCGGCCCCGCCGTCAAATCCGTCAAAGGAAGGTGGATTGAGAAACAGCGTCCTGCTCACTGCGGCTTCGCTTCGGCCCGGCCCGGCTTGCGCATTTTTCGCAGCAGATCGTCTCGCTGGCTCGTGTCTCCGCCGCAGCCCGCCGCCGCGGCCGAATCCTGCCGCAGCACGGCCTTTGCCTCGGCCAGGTGGCCTTTGCCCACGGAATAACCGTTGAAAGCATGGATGGAATCGCCGTGAGGGAAGCGTGGCGGCCGGGCGGCGAAGTTGTATTTGAAGTTTCTCCAGTTATCGCCGCGTCGGTAGTTAGTGCCCAGGGCGCCGCTGGGATCGTAGCCGCAATGAACCATGCAGTTTTCGCAGCGCGAATCGCGCGCCACCCCATCCACCACGCCGTAACTGTCCCATTGGACCTGCTCCAACATCTCCCGGTAGGTGGGGTAATGCCCGTCGGTCATCAGGTAGCAGGGGGCTTTCCAGCCCCGGATATTCCGGGTCGGGATCGCCCAGGCGGTGCAGGTGAGCTCGCGTTTGCCGGCCAGGAACTCCTGGTAAACCGGGGTTCCGAATATGGTGAAGTGACGGGCCCATTCCTCGATCTTCGCGAACTTCTGTCGCGTCATTTCGCGCGTGAGAAAGAACTCGCCAGGATCGCGTCCCAGGCGTTTGACCATGTCCTTCTTGGCGGCGTCATAATCGTAACCGGGCGAAATGGTGTGCCCGTCCACCCCGAGCCAGGAGAAGAACTTGAACATCTCCTCGAGTTCCCGGACATCGGTCTCGCGATAGACGGTGGTGTTGGTGGCAACCTGGAAGCCCAGAATCTTGGCCATCTTCACGGCCTCGACGCATTCCTTGAACACGCCTTCGCGTTCCACGATCAGATCGTGCGTATACTCCAGCCCGTCGATGTGGACATTCCAGTAGAGCCACTGGCTGGGCTCGATGACGGGCCGCCCGTCCGTCTTCCCCTTGCGGATGACCTCGGCTTCCTTGTCGGTGATCAGGCCTTCGGCGAGCAGCCGGGCCAGCACGGGTTCCTGCTGCGGTTGGTGCGACGCGGCCAGATAGTCACGCAACTTGCGGCGCATGAACATCCCGTTGGTGCAGATGTAGACGATCCGGCCCTGGCCGAGCAAGCCCGCCACCAACTCCTCGATTTTGGGATAGATCAGGGGTTCACCTCCGCAGATCGACACCATGGGGGCGTCACAATCGCGCGCCGAAGCCAGGCAATCCTCGAGCGACATCATGTCTTTGAGGCTGGTGGAGTACTCGCGGATGCGGCCGCAGCCGGTGCAGGTGAGGTTGCAGGTATGCAATGGTTCGAGTTGGAGAACCAGCGCAAATTTGGGAGTTTTGCGTATCTTATGACGGATGATGTGACGGGCGATCTTGGCCGTCAATGCGAGCGGGAATCGCATAGCTTAATTCGATTGGGCGAAGACTCGAACCGGAGCACCCGGCAGGGCGGGGGCGTCAAGCAAGTCATTGGGAACGGTTTGGGGAGCGGTCTGACCGAGGCCAGGCACAAGAAACATCAGCGGGCTGACTGTCCCTGTGGCATTGACCCCGCTGCAGCCGGTAAACAGCGGCAGGCAGAGCAAAAAGATTGCCCCGCCCAGCCATCTCCAGCTTAATCGCATGGCGGCACTATAGAATGACCCGAAGTGAACGCAACCAGGAATTTGGGCGGAGGCGGGGGGCGGACAGCTGCCATGCGGCGGGCTGCCGGGGGTTGGTTTTTGATTGGGTTAATGTGGGTCTTGGCGGCCATGGGGTTGGCCGGGGTGGGAGACCAGGCTGCGACCTTTCGGCACCGTGCGAAGCTGGAATTCGAGGCGACGCAGGGGCGATACCTGGCCAATACGAACAGCCTGGTTGCCGCATGGGGATTTGGACGAGCCGCTTATGATTGGGCGGATTTTGCCGCGAACAAGGCCGAGCGTGAATCGGTTGCCAGCCAGGGAGTGGCGGCGTGTCGGCAGGCCGTGTCGCTCGATCCGGCGTCGGGCCCCGCGCATTATTATCTCGCTTTGAACCTTGGCCAGTTGGCGAGGGTATACCTGCTCAAAGGACTGGGGATTGTCTCGGAGATGGAGAAGGTGTTCCTGACCGCGCGGAAGCTCGATCCGTTGTTCGATTATGCGGGATCGGATCGCGCTCTTGGCCTGCTCTACCATCAGGCGCCCGGCTGGCCGATCAGCCTCGGCAGCCAGGCCAAGGCCAGCCGTCACCTCAACGAGGCTGTCCGGCTGCGACCCGACTATCCCGGCAATCGCCTCGCCCTGGCCGAATTCCTCTGGGAGACCCGTCAGGCGCGGCGGTTCGCGCAGGAATGGGAACGCATTCAGGAACTGATCCCGCGGGTTCAGGAAGAATTCGACGGTCCGGAATGGGAACTCAGCTGGGTCGAGTGGAACCGCCGGGTTGCCAGACTCCATCCGCACGCCGAGTCCCTCCGGAACCGTCCTCCCCGCTATGGGAATGACCGTTGACTCGGCCCGGGTGGGACCTTTTACTGCCCGTGTGCGCTTGAGCGTGGCCAGTCTGTTGATCTCCGCGGTGCTATGCGGCTGCGCCGCCCCGCCTCCGGGGGGAACTGTCTCTGGCAACCCCAGCCGGGTCTCGCCTCGACCGGCTTTCTCGACCCCGGCAGTTCCCGAGCGGGGGTCGGCGACGCCGGCAGAGCCCGGGGTGCGGATGGATCGTCGAGTTTCCGGGCGGGTGGTATCGGTTAATCCGGCCCTGCGCTTCGTGGTGATGGACTTTCCCGTGTGGCAGATGCCCGCGCTGGATCAACGTCTGAACATCTACCGGAACGAGCAGAAGATCGGCGAGGTGAAGGTCACCGGTCCGACTCGCGACACCACGGTGGCAGGCGACCTGGTGGCGGGGGAGGCGCGGTTGGGCGACGAAGTGCGAGAGTAGGCACACTACGCTAGCCCTGATCGGCAGCCCGGCGGCCAGGCCGTTTTTGATAGGGGGAGTGCAGGTTAAAGTAAATCCCGCAGAGCGGCCGATCCCGCTCGGTTTGGCTCAGGATGATCGTGACCTGTTTGTCGAGAGCGATGCCGTGACGGAGGCTGGGTCCACGGTTCAAGTAGGCTTTGACGGCTTTTTCCATCAGCCGGCCCAGCGCCAACTCACAATCTTCCGGGGTCTTGTCCAGGCAAACGATGTACTTCTGGAAGACATTGAGAGCTTCAGCCATCTCTTCCCTGAACATTGCAGCCGACAATTCCATGCGCGGAGCCTAGCCGCCTCCCAGCCGGGATGCAACGCGATCTGTAGTAACTAGCTGCGGTCACCGAACAAGGCGGTGCCCAACCTCACCAGGGTGGCGCCCTCCTCGATGGCCACTTCGAAGTCGCCCGACATCCCCATGCTCAACTCGGACAGCGGTGCTCCCAGAATCGAGCCGCACTCCGCCTGGAGCTTCCGCAAACGGCGAAAAACCGGCCGCGCTTTCTCCGGGTCCGGCGACCACGGGGCCATGGTCATCAAGCCGTGAATTTCGAGCCGTCGGAATCGATTCAGCTCGGGCAACTCGGCCAGCAGTTGTGCCGGGGCGTAGCCGTATTTCGAGGCTTCTCCAGCCACGTTCACTTCGAGCAGAATCCTGATGGTCTTGGCCGCGCGCTCCGCGCAACGATCCAACTCGGCCGCCAGATGGAGGCTATCGACGCTGTGGATCAAGTCGAACAGTCGGACCGCCTCGCGGCATTTATTGGTCTGCAGGTGGCCGATCATATGCCAACGAAGCCGGTTGGGGCAGAGGGAGATCTTGGCCTTCGCCTCCTGGATCCGGTTTTCGCCAAAGATAGTCAGCCCCAACTCCGCCGCCGCCCGCACCGTTTCGGGCGGTTGCCCTTTGCTCACGGAGACCAAGGTCACCGTGTCGATCCCGCGGCCGGCTCGTTCGCAAGCCGCAGCCAGCTTCGACCGGATTCGGTCAAGGTTTGCCCGCACGTCCATGGCGATTCGGTAGCATGACTGGGGCGGAAAGGCGAGCAAGAGAAGTGGCGCTTGGTGGCAATGACAATGCAACGGCAATGCGAACCTGGTGAGTCGATTGTCAGTTTATGTCGTAAAATGTTGTAGATCAATGCTATGGCTCTGGTGTTGATACTGGCATGTCGATTGCCATCCTCCAATTATTCGAATCCTTGGACGCATCAAGAACTGTCCGCACTTATCGCTATGAGCAGGCACCTCGGCTACCCGGACCAACATCATCTCGACGCCGCGATGGGTTGGTTGATGTTGGATAATCCTGAAAACGCGAGGATTGAGGCCGACAAGATCTCGCTTTTGGGGCGACTGATGCCGGAGACGATGGTCTTGCGGTGGCAGATATTCGCGCGGTTGACGCTTTGGGATCAGGCGTTGCATGTGGCAGAAGTGTGCACGCGGATTTGCCCGGGTCAGGCCGCGGGGTGGCTCTGTCTGGCCTATGCTCATTACCGCCTCGATCAGCCCAGGAAAGCCTGGGAAGTCTTGCTCGCGAAAGTCTCCCTGTTCCCGAACATGCGTGGGGTGCCCTACCTGCTGGCCTGCTTTGCCTCGAGGGCGGGTATGAACCAGGAAGCTGATACTTGGCTGGCGCGATCCGCAGCCATGGGCGGGCCAAGCCAGATCAAGGATGGCCCGCTTGAGGAAGGCGACCTGTTGCTGTCCGGCGCCGAACCCGCCCCGGCGCGGGCATCGGATGGTGTCGTTGATTCCCGTCGGCCAACTCAACTGGGCAAACACTGAGATTGGGCTCGCGGTTTACTTCCCGCTTTCCCTCGCCTCGAGTTTGTCTAAGGATAGCCGGGTGAGCGAACGCTGCTGGCTGGTCAAACAGGAACCCACCGACTATCCGTGGTCGAAGTTTTTCCGGGACAAATCCACTGCCTGGACGGGGGTCCGCAATTTTCAGGCGCGGAATCATCTGCGAGCGATGGCGCCGGGCGATTGGGTTTTGTATTACCACAGCGGGTCGGATAGGGCCGTGGTGGGACTGGCGAAGGTCAAGCGCGGCGCCTACGCCGACCCCACTGCCAGGGAAGGCGATTGGTCTGCCGTTGACCTCGAGGCGACCTGTGCCCTGGCCGAGCCTGTGGCCCTGGCGGCCATCAAGCAGGACCCGGTCCTGCAAACCATGGAACTGATCCGCCTGTCACGTCTCTCGGTATCGTCGGTAACCCACGCCCAGTTTCGCCGGTTGCTTGCCCTGTCCCGAACCGTCTTGCCGACCTCATGAAATCAACGCCGCATTCGACTCCCGCCGATTCTCCGGTGAAGGCCGCCCCCGTCACGGGGCCAACCGGTCCGTTCACTGACGGATTGCGGGCGGTCATCTTCGACATGGACGGCGTGATCATCGACAGCGAGCCTTTGCACGAGCAGGCGTTCCGCGATGTGTTCGATGAGATGGGCTACGGACAGACGCACGGCGTGCATTTCCCCGATTACTATGGACGCTCCGACGAAGCGCTTTGGGAGGACTTCGTCCGCCGCCATCGGCCGCCCCAGCCATTCACCGCGTTGATGGCGATGAAACGGCGGCGCCTGATTGACCTGATTCGCCGCGATCAACCCATCTTCGAGGGTTTGCCCGACCTGGTGGCCAGACTCGCCGCCCGCTTCCCCCTCGCCGTTGCCTCCGGGTCCCCGCACCCGGTCATCGACGAGGTGCTGGCGATGGAAGGATTACATCGGTTCTTCAGCGCGGTGGTCAGCGTGACCGATGTGGGCCGGCCGAAGCCCGCGCCCGATGTTTTTCTGCGGGCCGCCGAACTGCTGGGCATGGCTCCGGGAGAGTGTTGTGTGATCGAAGATTCAGCCGTGGGAGTCACGTCCGCGCGGAGCGCGGGTATGAGGGCCATCGCGATCACCAATTCGTTGCCGGCCGATCAACTCGCCCACGCCACGCGGGTCGTCGACACGTACGAACAGATCGAGGCGCTGTTGCTTTGACGAAATGATCGTCCCGCCGAGAAGTCCCCGGATCACCCATCCACCACGCGACCGCGGATTAGGGAAAACCGACATGGACCGCTGCAGCCCATCAACTGTGGTTTTCCGCGGGTGAAGACTTCAGAGTTTCCGATGATCGACCGGGCCCGACGGGATTTCGCGGGGCGCATGGACCAGGAGATGTTTGAGGTCCGAGACAAAGCGGTCGACATCTTCCTCGCGGGTGTCCCAGGCGCACATGAGCCGGCAGCCGCCGGCGCCGATGAAGGTGTAGAATTTCCAGCCTTTCTGGCGGAGGGCATGGATGACGTGGGGCGGGAGGTCCGCGAAAACCGCGTTGGCCTGGGTCGGGAAGAGGATTTTGACTTCGGGCAGACCGGCGAGGGCGTCGTGAAGTCGCCGGGCCATGGCGTTGGCCTGGCCGGCGTGCCGGAGCCAGGCGCCGTCCTTGAGCATGCCGACCCAGGGGGCGGCGAGGAACCGCATTTTGGAGCAGAGCTGGCCGGATTGTTTGCAGCGGTAGTCGAACTCGGCGGCGAGCTCGCGGTTGAAAAAGACGACGGCGTCGCCCACGTTCGTTCCATTCTTGGTGCCGCCGAAGCAGAGCACATCCACGCCGGCCTGCCAGGTGATTTCCTTGGGCTTCGCGTTGAGGGAGGCGACGGCATTGGCGAAGCGGGCGCCGTCCATGTGCAGGGCTAGGCGGAACTGTTTGGTTTTGGCCCAGATGGCCTTGATTTCCTCGACGCTGTAGACGGTGCCCACCTCCGTTGCCTGGGTGATGCTCACGGCGCGGGGCTTGGGATAATGGATGTCGGTTCGCTTACGCACCAGTCGTTCGATGCCGGCCGGGTCGAGCTTGCCGTTGACGCCGGGGACTTGCAGCACTTTCATGCCGTTCGAGAAGAACTCGGGGGCCCCGCATTCGTCGGTTTCGACGTGGGCCAGTTCGTGGCAGAGCACGCTGTGGTAGGACTGGCCGGTGGAGGCGAGGGCGAGGGAATTGGCGGCGGTTCCGTTGAAGACGAAGAAGACTTCGCAGGCGGTTTCGAAGAGGTCGCGGATCAGGTCGGCGGCCCGGGCGGTCCAGGGATCGTCGCCGTAACTGACCGCGTGATCGCGGTTGGCTTCGGCGAGGGCGTCCCAGGCTTCGGGGCAGATGCCCGCGTAATTGTCGCTGGCGAAGTGACGGCGGATTTCGGTTTCGGCATTCATGGTGACTGGTGCGGGATTCTGGCGGACGCGCTGCGGGTCAGTCCAGCAAGTGCTGGCGCAGGAAGAGGATCATGGCGAGGAACTGGTAATCGGCGTTGCGTTTTTTGGCGAAGCCATGCCCTTCGTCCCTGGCCATGAGGTACCAGACCTGGCCGCCGGCCTCTCGGATAGCCTTGACCATCTGCTCGGATAGACGACCGCCACGCCGAGTTCGTTCAGGTAATAGTTGTTGCGCGCCTGAAAGACGGGCCGGGCCTGGGACTCCGGGCCGCCGTGAATGCTGACCAGGACCGGCCGTGGCCCGGGGAATTTGGCCGGGTCAGGGTGGTAAACGAAGGCGGACACCGTGCGTCCGTCGAAGCTCGGGAAACGGATCAGGTGGGGCTCGACGAACGCGGCGGGATTCAGTCCGCCGGATTCGCTTTCGGTCCAGCGGTGGAGCCGTCCGGTTTTCACCTCGAGCGAGTAGGTGTCGCCGGGGGATTGGGCGGCGCTCAGGGTGAAGCCGATTTCGCGGCCGGCGGGGTGCCATTTCAAGCCGCCGATGACACTGGCGGGCAGCTTGGGGGATTTGAACTCCCGGCGTCGGTTCAGGTCATAGAAGCGGAGGACACTCGATCCGTCTTCGTTGGTCACGAAGGCCACCCGCTTGCCATCGGGCGAGACTTCGAAGTCCTCGACGTCCCACGGAAGGTGACGAGTCAAGGGTTGGATTTGACCGGAGATCGGGTCGAGTTGGGCGAGCTGAAGGAACTCCGAATTCAGGTCGGTGCTCACCACGATGGAGCGGGCGTCGAGGGCAAACCGGGCCTTGGCATAAGCGACTTTGTCCGGGGTGTCGGAGGTCAGTCGGCGCGAGTTGCCCGAGGCCAGTTCCACGAGGTGGAGATGGCTTTCGTTGATGGAAAGGTATTCGAGGACCAGGAGTTGGTTTTCGTCGGGTGACCAGTCGGCCACCGACCAGCCGCCACCGGCCATTTCGCGGACGAGGCGGGACGAGGCAGGCTGGGCAGGGTCCTGGAGGTAGAGGTCGTTGTCGCGGCCGTTGCGGCGGGTCGAGGTATAGGCGATCCAGCGGCCTGAGGGAGACCAGAGGGGGCCCGTGTTGCGCGAGCGACCGTCGGTAAGCAGGGTGATCCGGCCGTCGGCCAGATCATAACGATAGAGCTGGTAGAACTCGCCGCCGCCGGTGTCCTGCTCGAACACGAGGCATTCGCCGATGCGCGGTTGGAACGAGCCAGAGCGGACGGGTTCCGGCAGGAAGGTCAGTTGTTTGCGCATGCCGCCGGGCTGGGCGACGAGGTGCAGTTGGGAGACGTCGGCAAACCGGGTGGCCACCAGGAGCGCGCGTTCTTGCGGGTGCCAATCCTGGAACGAGGCGGCGCGGAATTCGAGGTAGCGGCTGGCGTCGGCGCGGAGGGTTGCGGGGATTTCGGGGATGCCCTCGGCCACGAGGTTGTCGGGGACGGCGGCCTGGGCGTTCAGGATTAATCCAGAGAGACAAAGCCAGCGAACGATTGTCATGAAGCGGGAGTCTGCCCGAAACCCGGGGTCGCCGCAATCCATAGCCTCCGGCGTTGCGCGGATTACGGGTTGGGGGTTATGTTGGTCGGCATGAAAGTGAGCAAACTGCTGCATACGCGCTATCGGGTGGATGACCTTGCGCGGACGGTGAAGTTCTACCGGGAAGTCCTGGGTCTTGAGGAAGTGCGCCGGCACAAGTCGCCGCGGGGTTCTGAGTTGGTCTTTCTCAAAGCGCCGGCGAGCGAGGAACTCATTGAGATTTGCTCTTTCCCGGCGAGCGGGCCGGTGCAGGTGCAGCCGGACCTCACGCATCTGGCGTTTGAAGTGGAGGATCTGGCCCGGTTCGAAGAGCATCTTCATGCCCTGGGCCTGAAGTACTCCGACGGCCCGCATCTGAAGGAAGATGGCAGCGGGTTCGCGTTCATCGACGCGCCGGAAGGCTATGAGATCGAGTTGATGCAGCGGGGGCGCGCCGGCGAGGGTTACTAGCCCGCACCTCCGGGCACTGCCGCATTCATCGCTGCGGGACGAAACCGATCATCCGATCGCGGTCAGGACGGCGTAGTTCTTTTTGCCTTTGCGCAGCAGCAGGTATTTGCCAAACAGCAGGTCCTGGCAGGAGACGGCGCGCTGGGTGTCGGTCTCCCGGATATTGCTCAGGTAAACGCCGCCGCCTTCGAGGTCCTTTCGGGCCTGGCCTTTGGAGGAGGCCAGTTCCGCGGTGACCAGCAGTTCCACCAGGGACGTTCCGGCGCCATCCAACCGGGAGCGTTCGAGTTCCTTGGTGGGCACTTCGCCGAGGAGTTCGGTGAAGGTGGACTCCGAGATGCCTTCGAGTGTGCCGCCGAACAGGATCTCGCTGGCGCGTTGGGCCTCGAGGGCGGCGTCCGCGCCATGGACGAGGTGGGTGACCGCCCGGGCGAGGGCGCGATGAGCTTCGCGCGCGCCGGGGTCGGCGGTGAGTCTGGCTTCGAGATCAGCGATTTGCTCCTGAGAAAGGAAGGTGAAGAACTTGAGGTAACGAATGACATCGCGGTCGTCCGTCCGGATCCAGAACTGATAGAACTTGTAGACGCTGGTTTTGGCGGGATCGAGCCAGATGGCGCCGGCGACGGTCTTGCCGAACTTGGAGCCGTCGGCATTGGTGATGAGGGGCAGGGTGAGTCCGTAGACCGATTGACCGAGTTTTTTGCGGCAGAGATCGATGCCGGCGGTGATGTTGCCCCATTGGTCGCTGCCGCCGATCTGGAGCTCGCAGTTGTAGTCGCGGCAAAGGACCATGAAATCGTAGGCCTGCAGCAACATGTAGCTGAACTCGGTGTAGCTGATCCCGGTTTCACGGTCCTCCATGCGGGCGCGGACGCTCTCCTTGGCGACCATCATGTTGACCGAGAAATGCTTTCCGATGTCGCGCAGGAAATCGAGGAGGGTTACCCCGGCGGTCCAATCGGCGTTATCCACCAGGCGGGCCGGGTTGACGGTGGTCTCGAAGTCGAGCAACCGCGACAATTGGGCTTTGACGCGGGCGATATTGTGATTGAGGAGCTCGCGGGTGGGCAACTGGCGTTCGGCGTTCTTGCCGCTGGGATCGCCGATCAGTCCGGTGGCGCCGCCGGCGAGGGCGATCGGCCGATGGCCGAACAATTGGAAACGCCGGAGGCCCAGCAGCGGCACCAGGTTGCCCACATGCAGGCTGTCGGCGGTCGGATCGAACCCGCAGTAGAGGGTGAAGTTCTTGTCGGCATCGACAAAGCTGCGGCGTTCGGACGGGTCGATGCCCGGGAAGAGCCGGAACGTGGTGTCGTAGTCCTCCGGCAACGTGGGGCGGTCGCCGGTGGCGGGACCGCCCGGGCGGGCGAGAAACGTTCGGTCGGCCGTCAATCCGCGCCACTCCAGTTCGTCAAATATGTTCATTCGAGGTCGGAGTTATCGCCGGTTCAGCCGGGGCGAACAAGGGGATTTTGGGTATGCAAACCGGCCATGACCCAGCGGCGGGCGAGCCAGAGGCCAATGGGGGAGAGCATGGCGATGCAGCCGTAGATAAACCACAGGGTGCCGGTTTGGAGTTCGGGTTGCGGTGTGTTGGCGGGGACATAGCTGGCGAGCATCATGCCGGAGTAGAGCCCGGTGGTGCCTTTGGCGAGCAGCCACGGCACATTGGCCAGGCCCATATACTGGGCGACGCGGCCCTCGGGCGCCAGTTCGGAGGCGTACTCGAGGAAGCGGGCGGACCAGAGGGCTTCGCCGATCGAGAATATAACGAAGTAGGTGATGAGCAGGCTGAGGTTGGGGCCGAAGCAGAGGAGGAAGGTGGGGGTGGCGGAGACGAACGAACCGATGACCATCATGCGGTAGACGTTGATGTGCCGGGTCAGGGCGGTGGCGAGGGGCACACCGATGAAGATGATCAGCGGGTTGATCCAGTTGACGAGCCATTCCATGCGGTCGGCGATCCCCTCCGGGTAAGCGCGCAGGATGTATTGGGGCATCGTCAGCCACTGGTGGGCGAACAAGGTCCGGACCGGCAGCAGCATGAAAATGAAGAAAATGAACCGCGGATTGGTGAACGGGCCCTCGGCGAAATAACGCCGGAGGCGCGCGCCCAGAGGGGTCTGGTCGGCCTTGCGCATTTCCTCGGCGCGGTCGGGGCGGAGTTTGTCGGCTTCGACCCGCCGGTTCATGAGCAGGAGAAACCAACCCAGGGTGAAGGCGGTAATGCCGGTGCAGACCCAGTTAACGGCCTGAACCCCGGTGCCGGTCAGGCCGGCCAGAGATTCCATCAGCGGGCTGGTGCTGGCGTCGACGGTTCCGTCTTTGATCCTTTGAACCGCGGGTCGAATCCAGGAGGAGAGGGCGCCTACGCCGACGATGCCCAGGTTCATGATGGCATAGATGAGACCGTAGCCCATGGAGCTCGTGCGGCTGTCGGTGTATTGCTTGACCCCCGAGTAGCAGACGGGTTGGAGGATACCGGAGCCGGAAGCGACAATGACGAGCGATCCAATGATGGCGACGGCGACGAGGGTGCCGTCCGGGAGGTTGGCCGCGCCGCTGTAGAGCACCCGCCCCAGCGTGCTGATGAGCAGGGCAAAGAGCACGGCGCGCCGGAGGCCGAACGACTCGGCGTAACTGCCGACGCCGAGCATGAAGAGGGTGACGAGCATGGTGAACAGCGAGACGGTGAGGCCGGACCACTGGTCGCTCCAACCCAGATCGGTCGAGAGATACGTGGTCATCAAGGTGAGGATGCCGAAATAAGCCATTGATTCGACGACGAAGGCGCCGACCACAAACCAGAAGGCGCGGGGCAGCCGGGCCAGGCTGGAGAAGGCGTCAAGGAAACCGGCGGGCTTGGCCGGCAACGGTGAAGGTGTGGTCATGCGGGGGGCATTTAAGCGGGTCGGTTCCGTGGCGGCAACTGCGGTGTGGACGCCTCTTGGGGGCTGGGGGTCATTTGGCTAGGTGACAGGAGACCCAGTGTTGGGGGAGGATTTCGCGCGGCACGGGCGGTTCGTAGCGGCAGCGCGATTCGGCGAGCGGGCAGCGGGGATGGAACGGGCAACCCTTGGGCGGGTGGATGGGTGAGGGGACATCGCCGCCCAGCACGATCCGAGTTCGTCGGGTGAGGGGGTCGAGGGCCGGCACGGCTGAGATCAGCGCCTGGGTATAGGGATGGCGGGGCAGGCGAGTGACGGATCGGGCGGAGCCGGTTTCGATGATATTTCCAAGGTACATCACCGCGATTCGATGGCTGAAATGTTCGACCACGGCGAGATCGTGGGCGATGAAGAGATAAGCCAGGCCGCGTTGTTCCTGCAGATCGTGCAGGAGGTTGACCACCTGGGCCTGGACCGAGACATCCAGCGCACTCACCGGTTCGTCGCAAACGATGAAACGCGGTTCGACGGCCAGGGCGCGGGCGATGCCGATGCGCTGGCGCTGGCCGCCGCTGAATTCGTGCGGGTAACGGTTCCGGTGATCCGGATGGAGCCCGACGTCGGTCAGGAGCTGGCCTATCCGTTCGCGCCGGGCTTTGCGGCCGCGGACGATCTGGTGGATTTCGAGGGCTTCACCGACGATGGATTCGATGGTCAAGCGCGGATCGAGGGCGCTGGCGGGGTCCTGGAAGATCATTTGGAGCTTTCGGCGCTGCTGGCGCAAGGCTTTGCCCTCGAGGGTCAGGAGGTCGATGCCATTGAAACGGATGCGGCCGGCGGTGGGATTGACCAACCGGACGAGGGCGCGGCCGAGGGTGGATTTGCCGCAGCCGCTTTCGCCCACCAAGCCCAGGGTTTCTCCTGGGGCGAGTTCGAGGTTCACGCCGTCGACGGCCTTGACGAACTCGATCGGTTTGCGGAACCAGCCGCGTTCGACCGGGAAATGAACCTGGAGATCGGTGACTTCGAGGAGTTTCACGTGAAGGTCAGGGCGTAGGGGCAGCGGACCGTGCGGTTGAGGGACGCCGCTGGCAGTTCCACCGGTTCGATCTGTCGGCAATCGGGCTGGGCATGGGGGCATCGCGGATGGAAGCGGCATCCGGGCGGGACGTTGGGCAGGCTGGGAACCGAACCGGGTATGGCGGTGAGCCGCGCGCGATCCTTCCCGAGTTGCGGGACCGAGTTCAGGAGCAGCCGGGTGTAGGGGTGCAGGGGGGAGCGCAAGACTTCCGGAACCGGGCCGGTCTCGACAATCTGGCCGGCATACATAATGGCCACCCGGTCGGCCAGTTGGGCGACGAGGCCGAGATTGTGGGTGATGAGCAGGATGCTCATGCCGAATTCCTCGCTGAGATCGTCCAACAGTTCTAGGATTTGGGCCTGGATGGTCACGTCCAGCGCGGTGGTCGGCTCGTCCGCTACGAGCAATTTTGGGCGCGACGCCAGGGCCATGGCGATCATGACCCGCTGTTGCATGCCGCCCGAGAGTTGGTGCGGGTATTCCCGGCAGCGCCGTTCGGGCGCCGGGATCCCCACCCGCTCGAGCAGCCGGATCACTTCGGGCCGATCGGCGGCCTGGGGCCGATGCTGCCGCAGGGTTTCCCTGATCTGGGTTTCGATGCGGAGCACAGGATTCAGCGAGCTGCCGGGCTCCTGGAAGACGTAACTGACCACGCCGCCCCGCAGTTCACGCAGGGAACGGGGCGTCGCGGTGAGGACATCGCGGCCATCCAGCCGGATCTGGCCGCGGAGATAGCGGGCCGGTGGCGAAGGGAGGAGCCGGGCAATGGAAAGCGCGGTGATGCTCTTGCCGGAGCCGCTCTCCCCAACCAGTCCGAGGGTTTCGCCCTGGCTCAGCGAGAGCGAGAGGCCCTCGACCGCCGGCATGGCATTCGGTCCGGTCCCGAAGGCCAGAGTCAGATCTCGGATATCGAGCAGGAGCATGTGCGGGAACCAAAGCTTGCCCGGGCGACAGACACCGCGTACAAATAGCGGCATACGCGTGAACAGCAAACGGAAATCCTTCGTCTTATCGATACCATGAAACACCTCAACCAGTCTCTCTCACGTCGTCATTTTCTCCGGCGAACCGCCGCGGTCGCCGGTGGTGTCACCGTTGGTTTGGGATTGCCGCAGATCCGGGTCCGCGCGGCGGCGGGCGGCGTTCGGGAGGGAGTGCGGGTCGGTTGCATTGCGGTAGGGAACCAAGGCAAGCCCCTGATGCTGCAGAACCACCAGAACGTGGTGGCGGTGTGTGACGTTGACCGGCTGCGGATGGAAGCCGCGAAGAAGGAGATCGAGGATCGCACCGGGCGCGCCTGCGCGGCGTACACGGATTACCGGCGGTTGCTCGAGAACCGGGAGGTGGACGCGGTCATTATTGCGACCCCGGATCACTGGCATGCGCTGCAGACGGTGCATGCCTGCCAGGCGGGCAAGGATGTCTATGTGGAAAAGCCCCTTTCGCTCGTGGTCCGGGAAGGCCGCATCATGGTCGACGTGGCCCGCGGCACCAAGCGCATTGTGCAGACCGGCAGCATGCAGCGGTCGGACGACAAATTCCGGCTGGCGTGCGAGCTGGTGCGATCCGGGCGGATCGGGAAGGTGCACACGGTGCGCGTGGGTCTGCCGGCGGTCAATTTCAATGTCGAACCGGTTCCGGACAGTGCTCCGCCCCCGGAGCTGGATTATGATCTTTGGCTGGGGCCGGCGCCCTGGCGGCCCTACAACAAGAACCATGTGCACTACAATTTCCGGTTCTTCTGGGATTATTCCGGCGGTCAGATGACGAACTGGGGCGCGCACCATCTGGATATTGCGCAGTGGGGGCTGGGCATGGATGAGAGTGGTCCGGTCGAGATTGAGGCCACGGCGAAGTTCGACGCGCAGAAGCGCTATGAGGTGCCGGGCGAAAGCCTGGTGACCTATCGGTATGCCAACGGGGTGACGGTTTACTGCGATCAGGGGCCGGACCGCAAGATGGGAACGACCTTCGAGGGCGACCAGGGCACGATCTATGTCAACCGCGGCAAGCTGGAATCTGACCCGGCCGATATCATTACCACACCGCTCGGGGCGAACGATGTGCGCTTATACGTTAGCAAGAACCACATCGACGATTGGTACGGATGCATCAAGAGCCGGAAGCTGCCGATATGCGATGTCGAGATCGGGCATCGTTCCGCCACGGTTTGTCACTTGGGCAGCCTGGCGATGCGGACGGGGCACAAGCTCACCTGGGATCCGAAGACCGAGAAGCTAAGCGGGAACGAAGCGGCAGCCCGGCTGTTGATGTACGAATACCGGGCGCCGTGGAAGCTGCCGGCCGCCTGACGCGTGCGGTCGGCCAACTTCGGATGATCCGCGATGCGGTGGCCGTATCAGGCGGCCGCACTGATGGTTTTGGGTTCCGGTGATTTGACGAAGAAGGTCACGATCGCCGCAAGGACCAACAACACCGCCGAACAGTAGTAGGCGAAGGCGAAGGTCTGATAGGCATCGTAGACCCAGCCCGCCAGCAGCGAGAGCATGAATCCGCCCAGACCCCAGGCGGTGAAAACCAACCCGTAGTTAACGCCAAAGTTCTTCAGGCCATAAAAATCCTTCGTGATCGACGGGAACAGGGCCAGGTTCGCTCCGTAATTGGCGCCAATGAGGGCGGAAAGGACCGCGAGAATCACGGGCGAACCCAGGGCGTTGTCGGCGCCCGCCCGCGAGAGCATCAGGATCAGGACGGCCTGCATCATGAAACAGGCGAACAACGTGGCCTTCCGGCCAATCTTGTCGGAGACCACCCCGGCCACCACGCGGCCGGCGCCATTGCCGATCGCCAGGACCGCCACCAGCACAAAGCCCAGTTGCACATCGGCCTGGACCTGCGCCATCTTCGCCAGCTTCGAGATGATCATCAACCCCGCCCCGGCGCCACAAACATACATGAACCAGAGCACGTAGAACTGCCAGGTCCGGAGCACTTCTCCGGGGGTGAAATCGGCTCGTTTCGTGGCGGCTCCCGGTTTGGGCGCGGCGGTGCCGGCAGGCACATAACCTTTGGGGGGCGCCTTCAGGATCTGGGCCAGGGCGACGACCACGATCAGGAACCCGATCCCGAGCGACAGCATCGTTGTGGGCACGCCAAAATGCTTGATCAGGCTGGAGGCCAACGGCGCGGCGTAGACGCTGGCCAGGCCGAAGCCGGCCACCACCAGGCCGGCTATCAGGCCGGTCCGCGCCGCCGGGAACCATTTGACCGCCGGGGGCGTGGTCGAGGCGTAACCGAAGCCGATGCCGGCACCGGCCAGGAGTCCGAAACCGATGATATAGCCCAGAGAAGAGGTGGTCAGGCTGGCGATGATCATGCCAAGCCCAACGAGCACGCCGCCGATCGTGGCCACGACCCGGGGACCGATCCGGTCCTGCATCCGCCCGGCCGGCACCATCACGAGCGAAAAGACCAGGCAGGCCACAGAATAGGGCCAGGACTTGCCCGCTTCGGACCACCCCCACTCGGCGGGGATACTCTTGCTGACCACGCTCCAGGAGTACAGTACGCCAAGGGCCAGATTGATGCCGATACCGGCAAAAGCAACCTGCCAGCCGCGATTCAACGCGGGCGTCGGAGGCGAGGGTTCAAGCGTGCGTGTCTTGGGGGTATCGGAGGGGTTTGGCATCTTTGGTTTCTCGCATGGAGGGTGACGCGCTCACCGCGATCGAAACGGGCAGTTCGCTGGGCTACATGACGATTACGGTGGCTTAAGGGAACGGGCGCGAGGTTAAGAAATCTCGCCGAGGTTTGTCCACCCAGAAATTGGATTAAGCCCGGGGACGAGTCTGCATCCAGGGAGGCGGAAAGCATATTTTCATTGAGCAGGTGCGGGGGATCGTTGTCTTATGCAGGGACAATGGGTTCGGAACCAACGAACAACGACGATAAGGCCGCCAAGACCGGGCGCGAACCGGGCTTGTTCGAGGAGTTGCTGACGTTCTGGCGGTCGCTGCCTGACAAGTGGTTGTTTGGGTTGCTGACATTGGTCTGGGCGGGACTGTTTCATTTTCTGGGCAACTCGACGTTTGGCTATCTGGACACACCTTCCTTGTTCGAGTGGTTGGGTTACACCTATCGCAGTGAACGGGAGGACGCGCTCGGTCCGTTGATGCCTTACGTGGTGCTGGCCTTGCTGGCGGTCAAGCGCAAGGAACTCATTCCACTGGAGAAAGGGATATGGTGGCCGGCGCTGGCCCTGGTGGCAGGGGGCTTACTCCTGCACGTCGTCGGCTACCTGGTCCAGCAGACGCGGGTGTCGGTGATCGCGTTTTTTGTGGGGTTGTACGGGTTGACCGGACTGGTGTGGGGCAGGGCGTGGCTGCGGAGCACCTTCTTTCCTTTCCTGCTTTTTGCCTTTTGTTTCCCGCTTGGGACCTTGGCGGACCGGATCACGTTCCCGCTCCGGATGCTGGTGACTCATATCTCCGTGGGGGTGGCCGACTTTCTGGGTATCGAAGTGGTGCGGGTGGGGACCCAGATCATGGGCCTCGATGGATTCAATTACGATGTGGCGCCGGCTTGCAGCGGGATTCGGAGTCTCATGGCGTTGATGGCCCTGACGGTCATTTTCAGCTTCCTCACCCTGCGGACGACCTGGAAGCGGGCGTTGATGATTCTGATGGCGTTGCCGTTGGCGGTGGTGGGCAACGTGGCGCGAGTGGCGGGGGTGATCATCGTGGCGCAGGCGTTCGGGCAGGATGCCGGCACCCGATTTCACGATGGGGCCGGGTTCATCACTTTTCTGGTGGCGCTGGTTTGCATCCTGGTGCTCGGCAGGTTTCTGCGGGAGAGCCCCGTGCCGGCCGCCGAGGGCGGGATGGGTGACCCGAGCGGGCGGGACTTCACCTCGGCAGTGGCACCGGTTGCCCCGGGGCCGACGGCAAGAAGGGCGAGTGCCATGGCGGCGTTGGCGGTCGCGCTCCTGCTGATGGGGGTGGCGGCCGGTGGTCTGGCCTATGCCAGGACGAATCAACGCCTGGGCGAACCCGGGCTCGACATCGTGGCCGGGGAATTGCGCGACGAGGAGGGGATCGTGGCGGCGACGAACATCATTCGCTTGCCGGAGGAGGTGTTGACGTACCAATCGGAGCCCATGCCGGTGACCCGGCAGGAGCTGGACTGGTTGCCGGCGGACACAACTTACGGGTACCGGCGTTATATCGGGCCTGACGGCTTCCGGCTTGATCTCCGGGTGGTGCTGATGGGAACGGATCGGACGAGCATTCACAAGCCGGAGTATTGTTTGCCGGGGCAGGGTTTCCAGATCACCAAGTCCGAAGTGCTGAACCTGAGGTTGACCGAGCCGCACGCTTACGATCTGCCGGTGACGCGGATCATCGCCCGCCGGGTGGTGCGCCGTCCGGATGGTGAATCGCTCGAGTTGCGGGCCGTGTTTGTCTACTGGTTTGTGGCGGACGGGCAACTGAGCGCCGACCACCTGGAGCGGATGATCTGGATGGCGCGCGACCTGGTGTTTCGGGGCACACTGCAACGGTGGGCCTATGTGAGCGCCTTTGCGATCTGCCTCCCCGGCCAGGAGGAGGCCGCTTACGGCCGGATGCAGGATTTCCTGGTGGAAGCGGTGCCGAAGTTCCAGCTCGCTACGGGGGTTCCGGTGACGGCGGACGAGGCTGCTCCGCGGGCGGGGTTGGTGAACCGCGGCGGCGGATCGACGCCATGAGCCGGGCAAATTGCTTTTAAATTTGCGCATTCCGGGCACTTCTGCAGAATAGCGATTCGCGATGCTTCAACGTCAACGCCAGTTCATCACGCAGGTGCACCGGTTTGTGGACGCCGGTTTGGCCGGTTTGGCCTTCTGGCTGGCGTATGGGATGCGGGACCTGGGATACGTGACGGAGATCCTGCAGCGGTACGACATTCACCCCTTCTCGACTTACGCCTGGCTGTTGTTGGTGATCATTCCGGCGGCTCCGCTCATTCTGCAGGCGCAAGGGTATTATGACCGGCCGCTGATGGCTTCGCGGCGGCGCGTTTTCTGGCAGCTTTTCTGGGGCAGCGTCTGGACGGTGGTGTTGCTGATCCTTATTTCGTTCCTGTTCCGATTGCAGCCGGCGCGCGGGGTGATCCTGTTATTCGGCCCGATCAGCTTCCTGCTGTTGTTGATCAAGGAGGAGATCATTCGCCGGTGGGTGACCAGCGGGGTCGGCCAGGCGCAATTGCGGCGCCGGCTCATCCTGGTGGGAGCGGCGTCGGACACCGAAAAAGTGCGGCGTGAGTTGGTGGAACCCGCCCAGATGAGCCTCGAAGTCGTTGCGGAGGTGGACCTGAACCGGACGACGGTCGATGAGTTCCTGAGACTGTTGCACGAACACGCGGTCAACGCCGTGTTGTTGACGGCGAAACACACCTATTTCGGGCAAGTCGAGAAAGTGATCGCGGCCTGCGAACTGGAGGGGGTGGAGGTCTGGCTGATGGCGAACTTTTTCCAGACCCGGATTTCGCAGACGGTGGTGGATGATTTCGCGGGCAGGCCGATGCTGGTGTTCCGCTGCACACCCGACGCGAGTTGGCAGGCGCTGTCGAAGCAATTGCTCGATTTGATCGGAGCGTCGGCGTTGCTCCTGGTTTCCTCGCCCGTGATGCTGGTGGCGGTCGCGGCGATCAAGCTGACCTCGCCCGGTCCGATCCTGTTTCGGCAGCAGCGCTGCGGCCTGAACGGCCGGCCCTTCAAGATGCTGAAGTTCCGCTCGATGGTCAGCGATGCCGAGCAGCGCAAGCACGAGATCGAGATCCTCAACGAGATGTCCGGCCCGGTCTTCAAAGTGACCAACGACCCGCGCATCACCGCGGTTGGCCGGATGCTGCGCAAATACAGCATCGACGAGTTTCCGCAGCTGCTGAACGTGCTGCGCGGCGAAATGAGCCTGGTCGGGCCGCGTCCCCTGCCGCTCGACGAAGTGCGGCGGTTCGACGATCTGGCCCATCGCCGCCGGTTGAGCGTGAAACCGGGGATCACCTGCCTCTGGCAGGTCAGCGGGCGTAACAACGTGACCGATTTCAAGGATTGGGTTCGCCTGGATCTGGAGTACATCGACAACTGGTCGCTCTGGCTGGATTTAAAGATCCTGGCGCGCACCGTGCCGGTAGTCCTGCTGGGGACGGGGGCGAAATGAGCGGCGTCGAGCGCGAGGGGAGGGTGGGCCTATGAAGCCAGTAAAGACCGAGCCATCCGGGCGCGGAGCGCGGCCAGCGAAAGGAGCAGGCCGGAAGGGTGGGGCACCGGTATCGGTCGTGACCGGGGCGGCGGGTTTTTTGGGGTCGCACCTGGTGGATCTGCTATTGGCGCGGGGGCACCGGGTGATCGGGATCGACAATTTTGTGACGGGGAGTGTCGACAACATCGCGCATTTGAGCGGGCGCTCCGACTTTCGTTTTATCCAGCAGGACGTGACGGAGTTCCTCTACCTGGAAGGCCGGGTTGATTGTGTCTGGCATTTCGCGTCGCCGGCCAGCCCGGTGGATTACCGGGAATTGCCGATCCAGACGCTCAAGGTGGGGTCGTTGGGCACGCACAAGGCCTTGGGGTTGGCCAGGCACAAGGGCGCCCGGTTTTTGCTGGCGTCCACCTCGGAGGTTTACGGGGATCCGCTCGTTCATCCGCAACCGGAGAGCTATTGGGGCAACGTGAACCCGATCGGGCCGCGGGGTTGTTACGATGAAGCCAAGCGATTCGCCGAGGCGCTGACGATGGCCTATCACCACGAGCACGGCATCGAGACCCGGATCGTGCGGATCTTCAACACCTATGGACCGCGCATGCGATTGAACGATGGCCGGGTGGTGCCGGAGTTTGTCAGCCAGGCGCTCCGGCATCGGCCATTGACCGTGTTCGGCGACGGATCGCAGACGCGGAGTTTCTGTTATTGTTCGGACCTGGTGGAGGGGATTCACCGTTTGATGGAACGTGGAGACGCGCTTCCGGTGAACCTCGGCAACCCGCGGGAGATGACCATACTGGAGTTTGCCCGGGAGATTGTTCGGGTGACCGGATCGCGCAGCCGGATTGTTCACCGGCCGCTGCCGAAGGATGATCCACGCCAACGGCAGCCGGACATCACGCGGGCGCGGGCGTTGTTGCGCTGGGAGCCGCGGGTGACGTTGACCGACGGGTTGAGACGAACGATTGAGCACCTGCGGGGAAAGGTTCGGCCCTGAAAGTACTGGTCATGGGACAGTCGAACATGGTTGATTAGCCACATGCGCAATGACCGGAGAGACGTTTTTCTAATTGACCATGAACCGGTTTTTCAGTAACCACGGTCATTCTCTCAAGCGCGGGAAGACTAAAGGCTTACGGGGCGCGGCAGCGCGCCTTTGCCGCTATGTCAGGTCGTGTCGATGCTGAAAACTAAATCATTTCTGTGTGTCGATTTTGGGGCCGGCAGCCTCAAGATGGCGGAGTTTGAACCGACCGAGGCGGGGACGCTTCGCCTGAAGCAGTTTGGCATTCGGCCTCTGGGCTTTGAGGGTTCGCAGGATGTGGCCCGGGAGCGGGTGATCCTGAAGGCGATCCAGGAGTTGATGGCCGAGCGGTCTTTCACGGCCCGCAGCATCAATGCCTGCGCTCCGGGCTTCCACGTGTTCTCCAAATTCGTCAAGCTCCCGCCCGTGGACGCTTCCAAGGTGTCCCAAATCATCCAGTACGAGGCAAAGCAGAACGTGCCTTTCCCGCTGGAGGAGGTGGTTTGGGATTTCCAGATTCTGGGCACGACGGCGAGCGGCGAGCTCGAGGTGCTGCTGGTGGCCATCAAGTCGGACATTGTTGAGGGTCTCTTTCGGACGGCGGAAGCGAGCGGGTTGCGGATTCAGCTGGTGGATGTTTCTCCGGCGGCCTTGTGCAACGCGTATCGCTACAACTATGGCGACCTGGAGGGGTGCACCATGGTGCTGGATATCGGGGCCAAGACCAGCAACGTCCTGTTCTTCGAGAAAGGCAAGGTCTACTCGCGCGGCATCAACATCGGCGCCAACTCGATTACCCAGGAGTTCGCGGCCGAGGCCAAGTTGAAGTTTGGCGAGGCCGAGCAGCTCAAGATTGCGGAAGGGTTTGTCAGTCTGGGCGGCGCTTACGAGGAACCGGACAACCCGCGTCAGGCGCAGATATCGAAGATCGCGCGGCAGGTCATGACGCGGCTGCACATCCAGGTGAATCAGACCATCCAGTTCTACCGGGGTCAGCAGGGCGGATCCGCGCCGCAGCGGCTGTTCCTGGCCGGAGGCGCGTCGATCATGGCCTACACGGCCCAGTTTTTCGCGGAGAAACTCAACCTGAGCGTTGAGTATCTGAATCCGTTCCGGAACATCGAGATTGACCCGGCATTGAGCCTGGAGGAGTTGGCAGGGGTGGCGCATGCGTTCGGCGAGGTGGTGGGGCTGGGGTTGCGCAACGTGGCGCAGTGTCCGGTGGAAATGAACTTGATGCCGAAGAGTTCGCTCCAGCGGCAGGCGTTCCAGCAGAAGAAGCCCTATTTCATCGCCGCCGTGTTCAGCCTGGTGCTGGGGGTGGCGGCGTTCGGATGGTTTTACGCGAAACTTTCCAGCATCAAGTCCGCCTCGCTCGCGGATATTCAGCAGCGGGTGGCCCCGTTGAAGCAGTTGGAGACCCGTCTGCAATCCGAATTGAACCAGGTCAACCAGGCCACTTCGAGATTGAACCAGCTGACCGATTGGAACCAACGCCGGTTTTTCTGGGGTGATTTCCTGCAGGAACTCCGAGGGGCCTTGTTGGTCACGGAGTTGGCCCGCCAGGAGGCGCTTGGCGTCAGTCATGGAGTATGGATCGAGACCTTCACCACGCCGCCGCCGACGATTGTCGCCGCCCCGAGCGACGATGAGCTGGGCGAGGGCGGAACCGGGTCCACTGATCCTGACGACCCGTCAAGCCCGGGTTACTACGAGCGCCTGATGATGAAGCGGTATGGTTTGGTGCCGGGCAGGACCGGGCTGGGCACGGGCGGCACGACGACGACGACGGAGGCGGTCGTGGCCGCGCCGGGCAACACCAACGAGATTGCGGTTGTGAACATGACGTTCCGGGCGGTCAACATGAGGCCGATTTCACCGATGGCCAATGACGACCTTGCCTACGAGCTGCAGCGGGCCCTTCAGTCGAGCCCGATGTTCGATCCTAAGGAAACCAAGCTGACCGGTCAAATCGAGGTCGTGGATGCGGCGGCAGTCACTTTCAGTTTTGGGGTCACTCTCCGGCTGAAGCATCCCTTAAAGCTGTAGCATGAATTGGCTGAAGCGAAATCTCTTCCTGGTATTGGGCGGCGTGGTGGCCTTGGTGTTTCTTGGCTTGGCCGGCTTTTATCTATACCAGCAGAAACAGAAGGAGAGCCAGGTAACGGCCTCCCTGGAGGCGCAGATCACCGAGTGGAAACGGCTCACCAACCGCAAGCCAAGCGCTAATGAGGAGAACATCGAAGCAGCCAAGAAGGAGCAGTCGCGGCTGAAGGATTTGGTGCGGGCGAACCGGGAGTATGCCGTGCCGACCTCCACGTTCACGAACATGGACAGCGCGACCTTCAAGACGCTGCTCGAGACCACCATCTTCGATCTGGAGCAACTCGCATCGCGGCGTGGGGTGACGTTGCCCCGTCAGTACCATTTCACGGCCCAGCGGTTGAGACAGTCCGTCGTTTTTCAGGAGGCGGAACTGGTGCCGTTGGCCCATCAAATCACCGAAATCAGGGCCCTTTGTGAGATCCTGTTCGAAGCGCGGGTTCACGCGCTGCTGCGCATTCGCCGTGTGCCGGTCTCCAAGCAGGATACCGGGGCGACCGAGTTTCTGACGGGGACCAAGATTGTGACGAATGCGGTCACCGGAGCGGTGATCACGCCTTATGAAGTGACTTTCCAAGGGTTCTCCCCCGAGTTATCGGCGGTGCTGACGGGCCTCCAGCAGTCCCGGCATCTGTTCATGGTCCGGATGTTGGACGTCGAGCATGCGCCCGATTCGGTGTCGGAATTGACCACCCAGATGCCGTACCCGGGTCCAGGGGCGCCAGGGGTGATGCCTGCTCCAGTGCCGACCACGCCGCAGAGCGGGGCTGACTTGATGCGCCAGCGTTATGGAGTGGGACCTGGCGGTCCCGGCGGTCCACGCGGTGGCGGGGCTACCCGCGAGTTCATGCAGCGTTATGGTGGAGGTCCCGGGGCGCGGCCGCCGGGCATGACCCCTGGTGCGCCAGCTAATTACGCTCCGGCCGCCCAGACCCGGCGGGGTCCGGAGACCGTGCTGGAAGAGAAACAGCTGAAAGTGACGCTGACGGTTGAAGCGGTGCGGCTGCCGCCCGAGGCCCAGTGAGCGTATATTTCATGGAGTTCCTCAAGAAAAACTACGAGAAGGTCATCCTGAGCGTGGTATTGCTCGGGTTGGCGGTGGCGGCTGGGCTTCTGCTGACCCAGGTGGCTGAGGAGAACCGGAGGCTGGAAGATATCCGCAACCTGAATCTGACAACGGCGCCTCAGGAATTGGAGCCGATGGACACGTCGACCAACCTGACCTACCTGGGGCGGATCCAACGCCCCGTGCCGGTGGTGTTGTCGGGGACCAACAATCTTTTCAACCCAGTGACCTGGCAGCGGCGAGGTGACAACCGGTTGGAGAAGCTCGACACCGGCTCGGAGGCCGGACCGCAGGCGTTGCAGATCATCGAAACCAAGCCTTTGTATTATCGGATCGCGTTCGTGGGCCAGACCGAATCGGGCGGGGTTGCGCAATACAGCTTCCGGATCCAGCGAGAAGGAGCGGCCCGGCCGGCTGACCGGGCGCCGATCACGCGGGCGTTCACCTCGGCCGGCGTGGAGAACGCGGGATTGCTCCTGCGGGAAATGCGTCCGGCGCAGCAACCGACGGAGTTCGTGTTCGAACTGCTCGACGACAAGACCCAGGTGGTGGTGGGAACAGGCAAGGATTTCGAGCGAGCCATGGGTTATCTGGTCACCTTGCGCTATGGGCCCGAGAACCGGCTGTACCGGGACAAACGGGTTGATGAAACTATTTCGTTGGACGGAGAGAACTACAAGATCGTTACCACCTCCGAGGCCAGCGTGACGGTCGAGGCCCCCAACCGCAAGCGCACCACCATCACGGCGAAGACTGCGCCCGAAACCCATTCGCCGTAAGCCCAATTTCCTATGTTGCTCGAAAACCACACTCAGAAGACCATGACAAAAGTAGCCAATCTTGTGTGCCTGCTCCTACCGCTCGCCCTGGGTCCTGTCACCTGGGCGGCTGAACCGAGCCCGGCTGAAATGGCCGCCGACGAGGCGACGCGAAGGCAGGAGGCCGTCATCTTGCTGCGGCGGACGCTGGGAGACGCGGGAGCGACGCTGGCGAAGGGCGATGTGGCCGGCGCGGCACGGTTGTACGAGGAGGCTTATCGTTGGGTTCAGGCTATCGGAGTCGGCATCGACACGGAATCGCAGGAGGCCGTCTCGGGGCTGAGCTCCACGCGATTGTCGTTGGCGAAGAGTGCCCAGCGCCGCGGTGATTTCCGGGAAGCGGAGCTGCACATCAACCGGGTATTGACGGTGAACGCGCGCGACGAGGCTGCGCTGAGCTTGAAGAAGGAGAACGACAAGGCCCTGGCCGCCTTGGCCGGACGAACTCCGAGCCCGGAGATCACGGCGCTGGCGCCGGAGGTCAAAGAGCAGAAGCTGCAGGCCGCCACGCATGTTCAGAACGGCAAGTTGCTTTACGAAATGGGACGCATTGCCGAAGCTGAAGCGGAGCTGCATCGCGCCATCGCCCTGGATCCGGAAAATCAGGCGGCCTTCTATTATGTGAAGCTGATCAGCGAGGCCAAGTATGCCGAAGGCGCCCGGCGGCGCGAGATCATGACCAAGGAGCGCGGAGTTGAGCTCGAGGACGCCTGGTTGCCGCCGACCTCAGCGGAAAAGCTGCCCAGTCCGAATCCGTTCGCGACGACCAATCTCGTTTACACGGGTCCCGGCCGTCAGTCGATCCAGTCCAAACTGCATCGAATCATGATTAACGAAGTGCAGTTCGACGGGTTAACCTTGCCCGACGTGCTCAATTATCTCGGGACGATGGCCCGCCAGCGCGATCCGGATCAGCAGGGCATCAATTTTCTGATCAACCCCAATGTGGTGGTTTCGGGAGCGGCGCCCCTGGTGGATCCGACGTCGGGAGCAGTGATCCAGGCTCCTCAGGCTGAGCCCCTCGACATGAATAGTGTGATCATCCGGATCGCACCCGCGATCCGCAACGTGCGGTTGGGCGATGTCCTGGAAGCGATCACGCGCGTGGCGGACAAGCCGATCCGTTACTCGATCGAAGAATACGGGATCATTTTCGCCCAGAAACCACCCGATCTCGGGGTGCAGCTCGAAACGCGCATTTTCAAGGTTAACCCCAACACCTTTGTCGAGGGTCTCTACGCCGTCGGCACCTTCCCGCTGGGCGATTTGGTTCAGTCCAGCGGCACGGGTGGCGGTGGCATTGGTGGTGGCGGTGGTGGCATCGGCGGCGGCGGCGGCGGCATCGGCGGTGGTGGCGGCGGCGGTATCGGCGGTGGTGGCGGCGGCATTTTTGATATTCCGCGCGTCTATGTGGCTGGCGGTGGCGGTGGTGGCGGCGGTTTCGGTGGTGGCGGCTTTGGTGGCGGCGGCGGGGTGGGTGGTGGTGGTGGCGGCGGCGGCGGTTTGCCGGGTGTCACTTCGACCAACCTGACGCAGAACAGTCAGGAAGTGGTTCGTCAGTTTTTCATCGCGGCCGGGGTCAATGTCCTGCCGCCGAACCAGATCTACTTCAACGACCGCAAGGGTGTCTTGATGGTGCGGGCGACCTCGGCCGAACTGGATGTGATCCAACAGGCGATCGAAGTGTTGAACGAGCCTCCGCCTCAGATCACGATCGAAGCGAAGTTTGTCGAAGTGGGACAGGACGACAGCAAGGAACTGGGGTTTGATTGGTTCCTCGGCAACACTCTGGCTCGGAACGGCTCGATTGGAGTTCAGGGCGGCACCGCGCCTTCGTACGCCGGGGCGCCTTCGGAGGCCAATCCTTCGGGAGTATTCCCGGGTTCACAGGGTATTCCGACCTACCAACCGGCTTCCACGGATGGCCAGATCACTAGCGGGCTGCGCAACACCGCTCCGTCCATCTTCACCGTGACCGGGATTCTGACCGATCCTCAATTCCGCGTTGTCATCAGGGCGTTGGAGCAACGGACGGGCACGGATCTGATGGCGGCACCGCGGGTGACAACCCTGAGCGGCCGGCAGACCCAGATCTCGCTCGTTCAGGTGCGATCCATCGTGACAGGCAGTTCGCAGAGCACGCAGGCCGGTGGCTCAACCGGAGGGACGGTGGGCGGGGTGGCGGCTGGAGGTGGCGCGAGTGCCACCGGCCAGCAGGGGTTCAGCGTTTCTTCCGTGCCACTGGGCCCGACGCTGGACGTGATTCCCTACGTCTCTGCGGATGGTTACTCGGTGCAGATGACAATCATCCCGTCGATGGTCGAATTCCTGGGTTATGACACCGAAACCGCCCGTTTGTTTGTGCCGCAGATTATCCTGGGCACAGGCAACACCGTTGGCACGCCGATACAATCGCAGTTGCCGCTGCCGATCTTCCGGTCGCGACAGGTGGTGACGAGCTGCAACGTGTGGGATGGGCAGACCGTGGTGTTGGGCGGGTTGCTGGCCGAGGACGTCCAGAAGCAGAAGGACAAAGTGCCGGTGCTGGGTGATTTGCCGCTCGTGGGCCGGCTTTTCCGGAGCGAGTCATCGGTTACCAAGAAGAAGAACCTGGTGATCTTCGTGACCCCCACCATCATTGATCCGGCTGGCAATCCGGTTCATCGAATGGACAATTTGCCCTACGATCCCAATAGTCTCCCGCCGCAAACGCCGCTGCAGGCAGCGCCGGCACAGACAGCGCCATAGGTGGTCGGCTGTTTCTTCCGTCTGGAGGGGCGGCCCCGGGTGGTCGCCAGCGGGAATTGGGATGACGGCGGAAACGGTGGGATAGTGCGGCGGCAGTTCGTAAGTGTGCTATGTTGTTCGGAAATCTTGATCCGGCGCAGAGGCGCCCAGGCAATGTTATATGGCTAGTCGTGTGATATCCCCGCAATCGTCGGGCCGCGGTCATGTTCAATCAGGCCAAACCATGGCGGCGCCTCTGCTGCGGGCCGTGAGGACCGGGATTCTGCCCGCGGCCTTTCTGGCTGTGTCCCTCGGTCTTGCCCAAGTTCAGGCGGCGTTTGCGCCGCAAGGCGGCGAGTACGCGCCGGTTGGAACCTGGGGCGGCGATCAGGTCTTCTCCAGTCTCAGCCTGAATTCCGAGGGCGGCTACATCGTCTGGCATGATAATGCGACGGACGGTGTCGGCTTGGGGATTGGAGCTCGTCGTATTGACGCCAGTCTTAGCGGCAGCTTGAGCACTTTTCGAGTGAACAAACTGACGGCCGGCGATCAGGAGCGGCCCCAGGTTGCCATGTTGCCGGACGGCGGCGCGGTTTTTGTCTGGCAGGGCGGAACCGTGGGCGCTCAGCGAATCTATGCGCGGTTTATGACGGCGTCCGGGACTTTCCGCGACGAGGATCAGCGGGTCAACGCATATACCGGGGACTTTCAGTCGGAGCCGGCGGTTGTGGTGTTGGCGGATGGCAAGGTGATCGTCGTGTGGTCCAGCTACGATCAGGATGGCAGCATGCTGGGGGTGTATGGACAGCGATTCTCCGCGACGGGCTCGAAGATCGGCGGTGAATTTCAGATCAACACGACGACCGCACTGAACCAGCGTTCTCCGGCGGTAACCGCCTTGAGCGACGGCGGCTTTTTAGTTGTTTGGGTTTCTGAAAGCGAGGTTGGTGTCCAAGACTCGATCGCTCCAACAGGCGGGGAAGCCGAGACCTGGGGAGGGGGCGCGGCGTTTGCAGTTCACCTCTTTGGCCGGCGTTACAGCGCTGACGCAAGCGCGGTCACTGACGAGTTTCGCGTGAATTCCACAGTCAACATGGTGTGCGCCAATCCAGTGCTTGCTGTGGCTACGGATGGAGCGGTCCTTGCGGCTTGGAGTGGTCGGGCGGCCCAACTGCCGGCCGGGGGCCCTGCATCGGCGGAGGGATGGGATGTGTTTGGACGGTTTCTGGGAGCCGATGGCACCCCCGAGGGCGCCGATTTTCGGATCAACACCTACACTTACGGAGATCAGTTCAACCCGAAAGTGGCGTGCCTTGCTCAGGACTTTTTCGTGGCGTGGACGAGTCTGGGGCAAGATGGATCACGCGAAGGGATCTACGCGCGGCAGTTGAACGCTTATGACGGTAATGGACCTGAGTTCAGGGTCAACACCTTTACGCAGGGGCAGCAGATGCTCCCGGGAGTCGCATCTGATGGAGTCGATCGCTTTATGGTGATCTGGTCTGGATTCGTTGGGGGCGCTGGTGGTTACGATCTGTTGGCCCAACGATACGCCACGGCTCCGGGTTTGCCGGCACCGGCGGCGCCGTTGATCTCGGCACTGAGCCAGACGCGGTTGAGCGTGAGTTGGCCGGACATGGCAGGCTACGAGGTCGAGGCCTACGAAGTGTTTGTTGACGGTGCGGACGCGTCGATCGCGGTGCAGGGTAATCTCCTTGCCGTGGGCGGGTTTTCTCCCGGCAGCACGCATTCGTTCAAGCTGGCCTATCGGCTGGCTGACGGGCGGCGTTCCCCGCTGTCGCCCACCGCTGGTGGCTCGACCTGGGGACCGGACGAGAATTTCGACGGGTTGCCGGATGACTGGCAGGCGACCTACTGGGGGGCAGGTCCCGCCGGATGGCCGGCTCCGAACAGTGACATGGACGGTGACGGCGCGAGCGACCTCCAGGAGTTCCTGGCCGGGACCGATCCGTCCGATGCCCGGAGCGTGCTGAAAGTCCAAATCCTGGCTGATCCTTACGGCATGCAGATCGTTTGGAACACGCAACCTGGGCTGATTTACCAGATTCAGAACTCCCCAGACGCGTCGGATTGGACCAATTACGGGACGCCTCGTTTTGCAGCGGGAACTTCGGACGCGGTGCTTCTGAACAGTGGCGCCAATGTGTTATTTTATCGAATCATCCGGCTTCGCTAACGCTAATTCTATGTCACGCCTTTCAAGATATCTTGTATTGCTGATCGCCGCGAAGGCGATCCTGGGCCAGTTGGGCGCGTTCAGCCTGGTGGGACCCGAGGCGGCGTGGCAGACGCCGCGATTGGGCTATGCGCTCAACATGCCGTTTGCTGGTGGGCCGATGGACATCGGCGAGGAGTATCGTTTCAACGTACCCGTGGTTTACTACGGGTTCACGTCGGATTTCCTTAATTATTTCGGGCAGAAGGGGGTCGACGAGATCGATAAGGCGTTCAAAATCCTCAACGAATTGCCCGCCGCGTCGAAGGTCAGTTTGGCGGATTTTCCGTTCGCTTCTCGAAGGATTAACCATCGGGCGGCGGCGTTGGGTTTGATCGATCTGAAGTCCACTTCGTTGAGCATCGTGTTACATGAAATGGGCCTGGGTTCGCCCATCCGATTCGTTTACACCTTGCGAAGCCGGTGGATCGGTGCAGGGGGATCACCGACGAACTTTTACGTGATTCGGCGCAATTTCGATCCGGAGACATGGCGGGCAACGTCTTACATTAACGGTCAGCTTTGGACCTACCCGCTGGTTACGGATGTCAATGAGTCCGAATCGTTCGTTTTCACGGAGCCGGTGGACCCCCTGGCGTGTTGTGGTTTGTTGTATTCGCCGGTGGCGTCAATGGGCTCCGCGGTGTTCGTCTCCGGTTCATTTTGGACGGGGTTGACGCGCGACGACATCGGGGGGTTGCGGTACATTTACCGTAAGAACAACTACAATGTCGAAAACCTCCCGACAAACACGATCACCGACGGTACGGGTGGAGGCGGGGGACCATGGGGTCCGCCGCCGGGTACCACCAACACGGTCACGAACGCTTTCGGTTCGAACGTGGTGGTGAACATCGGCCTTCGCTCTGGCAGGGAGAAGATCAAGTTCACCAAGGTACAGAACGACTCGACCATGGGTTTTTTCGTCCCCTTCACCAACAACTTCGCGGACACTTACTATACGAACGGGACTCCGTTCACGCAGTTTATCGACCGGGCGGTGACCATTCCGGACATTCTGTTCGATGTGGCCGATCTCCAGGGCGGCGATGCCACGGACACTTTCACCACCATTAGTTATGTGCAAGCGGCTTGGAGCAACAACGATGCGAACAACGGGATCGCGGGGCACCTCGGGCCCGGGGTGGTTGAACCGGGTTTGACCATCACATTTAACAGCATCGGGTCGATGTTCTGGAATGTGTATCCGAACTTCCTCAGCGAGTATAACCGGGCCGGCGAGATCGGCTGGTGGTGGGGATCTTTCGACGGCACGACGAACGATCCGGTGGTTTATCCGCTGGGAACCGAGGTGACCGAACTTGAGCGCAGGGTCTTGAAGGGAGAGACAGGCTCGCCATGGCGGGCGCCATGAGAGTGAGTGCCCGGTAGGAAGCTTATGGAATGCTCGGAGACATGTAATTTCACGCTGAGTTGCGTTGATCGTATGAAAAAAGTTTTGTTCTTGGTAGGTTTGCTCGCAGGTGGCGTGGCCGGTCTTCGGTCTCAGCCCATTCCGCTCTACGAGAATTACGGGAATGTCACCTTTTCCGACATCCCTCCCCAAATCGACGCACTGGCATTCGCCAACTACGGCACATTTAACATTTTTACGCCGATCGATCTCCCGTTCGATTTCCAGAACGTTCTCTATTTCACCAATCGTGGCACCATGGTGGGTAATTCGGGCTTTCAGTTCGACACCGCCTACTCGAAGGGCAACCGTAAGCCGGCTTTGAATTTCGAGAATCAGCGGGGGGGGACTATCAGCGCGACGCCCTGGCTATCGGTGGATGCCGACCGCATTCTGAGCGAGGGATTGCTCAGTGCGAGCGCCACGGGGTTGATTCGGTTGAAAGGAAAGAATGTGAACCTGAGCCGCAGCGGCGTTCAGATTCAGCCGGTCTCGGGCTTGGGTTTCAGTTTTGTCACGCTATCCAATTTCTTCCCCGACAACGGCATCTTCGATCTCTATTGGGGAGGGATAACCAACCAGGACATGGACGCGGCCGACCTGGTGCAGGTGATTCCGAATTTCGGGCCCATAGTCCAAACGCCGTTTCACGTCGTGACTAACTCGGACGGATCCATTTCCGGAACCTCGTTTGGATTGGCCAACCCGACCCTGGTGGCGGTCTACACCAACGAGATCAGCTCCACCAACTGGCTGGTCCAGGCTGCCTTCGTGGACATCTCCGACACCAACTATTCGGCGCGGGTTAGGTTCGCGCCCAGCCAGATCCCCACCAACGATTTCCAGACGATCGTGGTCGAACTCAGCATGACCGACACGAACATCGTGACCGGCAACGTATCGCCGCTGAACCTCTACTTCACCGATCGCCTGGCTTCGGACACCAATTACGTCATGCTGACGAACCTGAACACCCAGACCACCTTCCGGCCGGCCGTCTACGAACTGTCCCGCTCGGCGCCGTCCGAGTTCTTCAATGGGCGTTCGGGGAACACTGAGCTGACGGAGGAACTTTTCTATAACGACACCTATGACAGCCAGTTCGTCACCAACACCTACGCCGCCTACGCCGCCGAGATCAGCGGCGGCACGGCCGCGGTCCTGCCCTTGCCGGGTGCCTCCATCACCAACGTGGCCGGGCGGGTCGAGATCGAGGCGGATGTGCTGGACCTGCGTCGAACGAGAATTCGGGGTAACGGGCTGATCTCGATCGAAACCGATCATCTGGTGGGCAGCGAAGGGGCGCTGGTGGATTCCGGCGATCTGAGGTTCAGGTTGGCTTCGACGAACGGGATTCTGCGGCTCAAGGATCTGTCCAAGGACTCCGTGGTGCGAATGAACGGCGCGTTGCGGGCCTGGAGCGGCGTCTGGAGCAATTCGTATCCGATCGTGGAGATGGTGGAAACCAATGAGGTGACCAATACGGTGATTGTGGGATTTCACGCGCTGGTGCTGGATGCGAACCCGCTGGTTTCGAGTCAGCAAGTGCAGGTGCATGACGTGGCGTTATCCAGCACGAATGTGTTCATCGATGACAACCTGTTCGTGACCGAGACCTTTGTGGTCAATGCCGAGTCGTTGACGATCGATTCGCAGCTCACCCTTTCCGGTGCGATTCGCGATTGGTCGGCCGCCACCGTGCCCGGCTTGCTCCACCTGACAAATCTCGGCTCAATCTCGGTGCCGAATACCGCCGCTTTCGGCAACGACCGCGTGGCACCGTATCAGTCGATCGTGAACCGCGGTTCGATCTCCGCCTCAACGCACTGGTACCGGAGCGAGTACTTCGAGAATGGCGGGGTTATCACGGCTCAAGGCCCGATCACTTTGCAGACGCGTTCCGGCAAGCTCGAAGGCGGACGCAGCAGTTCCGGTCGCGACGTCCGGTTTGGCGCCTTCGATCTTAAACTGCATCAGTATACCAACTCCTCCGGGGGACGCTTGGTGCTAAACGCGACGAATTCGTTGGCCGACACGGGTGGAGGGGCGGGCGTCCTGTTTAACTGCACGGACGGTTTTGAGCTGGCTCGCAAGCCGCTCCGCGGGGATTTGCTCGGAACGACCTTTCAAACCACCGCACCGCAGTTTGCCAGCGTGTCCCATGTGTGGTCGGCCGAGGATCGCGGCGCCGTGCCGGCGGGATTTCAGGACAATGCCGCCATCGGGCAGTTGACGATGAGCGCCGGCGCGTTTGCTGAATTGCGATTCCATGGGCTCACGCCGGGCATCGCCCACGGGTTCTATGTGGATGTGCTCACCCTGAATGGTTCGCTGCTTGCCGCCTTCAACGAGAACGACCTCGGATCCGCCCTGACGATCGATCCCGGTCTGACGATCTATTTCGCTTATGCGAACGTGCCAGCCGAGGAATTGGACGGAATGCTCGGCGGCCGTCTGCGCTGGGTGCGGGACTTTGCTGGACCGGTTAGCGGTCGCGATCTCGCCCTGCCCTCCGGACGGGTTATCCGGGTGAACCGAGCTTTGCTCGAGAGCCATACCATCGATTCTGACGGGGACGGTTTGGTCAACGCCATTGACCCTGTGCCGTTCGCGGAACCGGAGCTCACGGTCGGGTTGCTCACGGTCGATCCGCAAGTTGCGCTGCTCAGTTGGGCCGCGGCGCCGCTGACCGCCTACGTTGTGGAATACAGTAACGATCCGATAACGGGCGAGTGGCAGGTGCTTGGCACCGCGTCAAATCCGACCGATCGAGTCATGGTCTTGAGCGTAGAAGACCATGATGGTGGTGAAGCGAACCGTTATTACCGTCTGCGCTATGAGCCGTAGGTTTTGGATCGGAACCGGCATGGCGACTACGTTTTCAAGCGAAGTGAACACTTCACAACCGAGTAATTTTATGGCATCAGCGCGAGCAGTTTGGGTGGCAATTTGTTTGGGTGGCGCCGCACTCCAGGCGGCCGATAATTCACCCTGGCTCCAAATCGGCAAAGCCGAGGTTCATCCCACTCGGATTCTGGCCAGGTTCGAGCCAAGCCGCTCCCTGGGCGACGCGGAAGTGGCTCCGTTGCTGGCGGAATTGGGTTTGAGCGTTCGGCGCGAGTACAAGTTGGTGCCCGGCCTGGTGGTTTTCGACGAGGCATCGAGCGCTTTACGGCCGCAGGCCGTCGTGGTGCCCGTGGATCCCGCCCGACGTTTGCGGGAGCGCATCGCACGCTTGCGCGATTCCGGATTGTTCCTTTATGTGGAACCGAGTCCCGTGCTCCGTCCGACTCGGGATCCCAACGATGCCCGGTATCTTGATGGCACGCTTTGGGGGCTCAGGAACATCGGGGTGCTGGGCGGGATCGTGGGAGCGGACATTAACGCCCGGCAAGCCTGGGATATCACCACCGGCTCAACCAACGTGATCGTGGCCGTCAACGATACTGGCATACGCTATACCCATCAGGACCTGGCGGCCCAAATGTGGCGGAATTCGGGCGAAATCGCCGGGGATGGTGAGGATAACGATGGCAACGGGTACGTCGACGACGTCTTTGGCGCGAACATCCTGGACGATACCGGTGATCCGATGGATTTCGACGATCACGGCACCCACGTGGCCGGGACGATCGGCGCCGCGGCGAACAACGGTCATCCGCATGTCGGGGTGGCGTGGCAGGTTCAGTTGATGGGGGTGAGGTGGCTCAGTTCGTTGGGCGGTTCCACCGACGATAGCATTGCGGCGTTGGAATATGCGGCGGCCAACGGGGCACGGATTGTCAATGGTAGCTACGGCGGTTACCTCTTCTCCCAAGCCAAGTATGATTCTATCCTTGCCGCGATGGGTCGCGGAGTTCTCTTTGTTGCAGCGGCGGCGAACGACGGAATCGACAACGACGGCGATTTCAGTGCCTACCCCGCGAGCTATAATCTCGAGAACATCATCGCGGTTGCCGCCCTGGATCGGGCGGATAATCTGGCAAGTTTCTCGAATTACGGCCTGGGCTCGGTTGATCTGGGGGCGCCGGGTGTGGAGATCTTCTCATCGGTCAGTACGGCCAATAATGCCTTCAGCGTCTTTCAGGGCACCAGTATGGCGGCTCCGCACGTGGCGGGCGTGGCGGCGCTGATCCTGGCGCAATATCCCGACGCCACCATCACGGAGATGCGCGAACGGTTGCTTCGCACCGTGGTGCCGGTGAATAGTCTCGCCGGCTTGACCGTCACGGGCGGGCGCGTGGACGCCTATAAGGCGCTTTCGGCAACGCCGGATGGCGAAATGGAAATCGTGGTGACCCCCCGCAGCGGATCGACCTTGCTGGCCGGTCAACAACAGCAGATTGACGTTGAGGTTACGGACCTATTTAGCGTTACGGACGCGACCGTAACGGGTCTCATTGACGCGTTGGGGATTAACCTGACGTTCAGCGCCGGTGCGGGGATATACGTCGCCACCTTGGACGTGCCGACCGACGTTTCGTCGATTTCTCTCGAGATCACCGTGCAGGCTCCTGGAAAAACCACCCAAATCGTCACCGTGGTTTATGCCGTTCAACCTCCTCCGCCGAACGACGATTTCGTCAACGCGATCAAGATTCCCGCGGCCGGAGGTCGGCCCACTTCGAACAACCAGTTGGCGACGATCGAAACCGGGGAGCCGATGCACGCGGATGTCATTACCGTGGCGGGCACGCTCTGGTGGACGTGGTCGCCGAGCGTGGCCAACCGTGCGTTGGTCGATACGTCGGGCAGCGATTTCGACACCGTGGTTGCGGTTTACACGGGAAGTCGCATCGATGAGTTGGTGGAAATCGCGGCGGCGGACGATATCGACGCCCATCGACAGGCTTATGTCACCTTCGATGCCGTGGCCGGGGAAACTTATCGGATTGTGGTCGGAGGAGCGGACGACGCCCAGCGCGGGTCCCTGCGTTTGCGGGTGCAACCTAACGGTCTGCCGGACGTCACGGCCCCATTGGTGGTGTTCACGACGCCGAGCGGTTTGATCACAACTGAACCCAGTTTGATTGTCAAAGGAGCCGCTTCCGATCCGGAACCGGATTCTTCGGGGATTCGGCAGGTAAGCATTCGGGTGAACAACGAGCTGACCGGCCGAACGGCGCAGGGAACGACCGAGTGGATGGCCCCGGTTCAACTCAATGTGGGAGATAATGTGATTCGAGCTGTGGCGCTGGACGGGGCTGGCAACCAGGGAGCGACCCGCCAGATCACCGTCACCTACATGCCCCAGGATCCAGCGAACGATCATTTTGCCAACGCTCAACTATTGACCGGCACCGCCGGTACGGCTCTGTGGTCGAGCTTGCGTGCCACGAAGGAGTTCGGCGAACCGCTGCACGCTGGCAACGCGGGCGGCAGCTCCGTCTGGGGGCGCTGGACCGCGCCGGAGGACGGAGTGCTCATGCTGAACACGGCCGGTTCCGCGTTCGACACCTTGCTTGGGGTCTACACGGGTGAGCGGGTCAACGAATTGACGACGGTTGCCAGCAATGACGACAACGCGTCCACGGGGGCCACGAGCAGCCAGGTGACGTTTGGCGTTCGTTCGAATGTCACTTATCACATCGCAGTGGATGGTTACGCCGGCGTCCAAGGCCAGGTGACGTTGCAGTACGATTTCACCTCCGGGCCGTTCTATCGGATTACGCTCGAGGCTGGGGATGGTGGAACCGTCTCTCCCGGGACCGGCGATTACCCCGGCGGGGTGCCGCTGGTGCTCACGGCGACCGCGGATCCGGGGTTCTTGTTCGAGGCGTGGACCGGCGATATCGAGACCGCTTCGAATCCGCTCTCGGTTGTTCCAAGTCAAGATCTCACCCTGAAGGCAACCTTTGCGCGCCGGCCGTTCACGGACGATTTCGAGACCGGCGGTTTCAAGCCGTCTTTGAACTACAACTTCAATCCCATGGGGAGTGTCGCGGCTTGGCAGGTGCAGGCCGAACTTGCCGCCTTGGGCAAGTATGCGGCGCGCGCCGGTGCGACCGGGCACGGGCAGCAGAGCGGATTGCAGTTGACCGAAGTGCTCGACGCGGGCATCGGTTCGTTCTCCTTGAAGGTGAGTTCAGAGGCGAGTTGGGACGGGTTGGAGTTCTACCTCAACGGGCTCCGCCTGCAGCGGTGGTCCGGTCAGGTCGACTGGCTGACTTTCGAGTTCAGTGTTCCGGCCGGAACGAACACGTTGGAATGGCGTTACGTGAAGGATTTCACCTTGAACGCCGGCATGGATACCGCGCTGATCGACAACCTGTTGCTGCCCCTGGCCACAGCCGAGGCGGGCGCGCCCGAGCTTAAGCTCAGTTACTTCTCGCAGTCGGCTCAACTCGAACTGCGCGGGTTGCCTGACCGGGCATATTACCTTCAGGCATCACCGAACCTCAGGGATTGGCAGACCATCTCGACCAATGTCGCCGTGGGTGGCGTGGTTCGGATCACCGACCCGACGATCGGCCAGGGCCCAGCCCGATATTATCGAGCCATCAAACCCTAGCCGACAGCGGGTTGACAGGTCGGCCCTCAGAGCGTCCGGATAAGATGCGCCTGGTCGGGATCGGTTTCTCCATGCGGACATTCGGATTAACTGGCGGCATTGGCATGGGGAAATCCACCGCGGGTGAGCTGCTTCGGCGGCTGGGCTGCGGGGTCATCGATACTGACACGATTGCCCGCGAATTGACCGAGCCGGGACAACCTGCTCTCGACGAGATCCGGGGCATCTTCGGCGCCGGTTGTTTCGATCAGGAGGGCCGGTTGCTCAGAAATGTGCTGGCCGAACAGGTGTTTGGCAGCAAACCCGCCCGTCGGCAGCTTGAGGCGGTGCTGCATCCGCGTATCCGGGAGGTATGGCGGGCTCAACTCCCCCGGTGGCAGTCGGAGGGATACTCTCTTGTCGTGGTCATCATTCCGTTGTTGTTCGAAACGAAGGCCGAGCAGGATTTGGAGCGGACGATTTGTGTGGCATGTTCCGAGTCGATTCAACAACATCGCCTCCAGCAGCGGGGATGGACGACCCGCGAAGCCGCGCGGCGAGTCGAAGCGCAGCTGCCGATCCGCAAGAAGATGGAACTGGCCAATTACGTGGCGTGGAATGACGCGGGTCTGGAGGTGCTCGAGGCCCAGTTGAGGCGGATTATCGGCGGGCAAAGTTGACTGCTTCAAGGTCGAAAAAGATCGAACACTTATGGCATCCAGTCCGGAACGATGCGGTCCAACCTCTCCCGAGGAATTGCAGCGGCAATTGCAGGAGCTCATGCGCCAACATATACCGGGCCATCGCCCGGGTTTTGCCGCCGCGGAGCCCGCGGGCGGTCAGCCGGACGAATCCAGCGAAGCGCGGAAACGGGCGCTCTCTTTCGATCACAAGCCGCGGGACGTCAAGGCTTATCTTGACCGGTTCGTCATTCAGCAGGTTGAGGCGAAAAAGGTGCTCAGCGTGGCGCTGTGCGATCATTACCACCACGTCCGGTTGGCGGCCGAAGGAAAGGAACAGCCGAATTACACCAAGCAGAATATCATTTTGCTGGGGCCAACCGGGGTGGGCAAAACGTATCTCATTCGCAGCATCGCCGATCTGATCGGTGTGCCGTTCGTCAAGGCCGATGCCACCAAGTTCTCGGAAACGGGTTATGTGGGCGGCGACGTGGAAGACCTGGTTCGGGACCTGATTCGACGCGCCGACGGAGAGGTCGAGCGCGCCCAGTATGGCATTATCTATATCGACGAAATCGATAAAATCGCGGCCTCAAACCAGAACGCCGGACGTGATGTCAGCGGGCGCGGCGTGCAGACGAACCTGCTGAAATTGATGGAAGAGACCGAGGTCTCGGTTCGTGCCCCCCATGACCTGGCCGGTCAGATCCAGGCCATGATGGAAATGACGCAGGGACGCGGTCGCAAGCAGCCTCCCACGATCAATACGAAGCATATCCTGTTCGTTGTCAGTGGCGCGTTCGATGGTCTCGAGAAGATTGTGCGCAAACGTCTGCGGGAGTCGACGATCGGGTTTGCGGCGGCCGCCCAGGCGCCGGCGGACGAATCGCGGGCCCTGGATCTGGCTCAAACCCGGGATTTCATCGATTTCGGGTTCGAACCTGAGTTCATCGGCCGCCTGCCGATCCGGGTGGTCTGCCAGCCCCTGGAGGTCGATGATTTGTTCCAAATCCTCAAAAGCTCCGAGGGCAGCATCATCCGTCAATACGAGCAGTCCTTCGGCGCCTACGGGATCGAAGTGCTGTTCCATGACGACGGACTGCGGCGCATTGCGGAACGGGCGTCGGAGGAGAAGACGGGAGCGCGCGGGCTGATGACGGTCTGTGAGCGCGCGTTTCGCGATTTGAAATTCGAACTCCCATCCACCCAGGTGAAGCGCTTTGTGGTGGACGCGCAGTTGGTCAACCAGCCCTCGGAGCGATTGCAGGAGTTGCTGGCGGAGCAACGCAAGGAGGAGCAGGTCATGCTCACCCAGGTGGTGCATGAGTTTGGGCGCCGTTTCGAGGAATCCCACGGGTTAAAGCTGGTTTTTGAAGCGGCCGCGGCCGACCGATTGGTGGCGCTTGCCCTGGAGCAAGGTCAGACCGTGCGGGATCTTTGCGCCGAACGGTTCAAGGACTTTCAGTTCGGTTTGAAATTGATCGCCCAGAACACCGGCCAGCGTGAGTTTGTCATCGATCCCGAAGTGGTTGAGGCGCCGGACAAGTTCTTGAGCGCGTGGGTGGTGGCCAGTTACCGGAGCGAACGCAACGAACCGCCCTCCCCGGACTGACCGCGTAAGCTTGAATCAGGTGCGAGCCGCAACCATTTAACTTATCTCCAAGTGGATCCACTAATCACACTGGTGCGTGCCGCGGCGCGGCGCGTGGTGATGCCCATCGCGCTTTACCCGGGGGCTGTCCTGACCGGCGCCAAGACCGTGGATCTCGTCACCAGCGCCGCCGCCCAGTTCGACGCGGCCGCCGCCCTGCATGAGCGCTACCGTTCGTCCGTGGTGATGTCGGGCATGGACCTCAGCGTGGAGGCCGAGGCATTTGGCGCGGAGATACACTTTGCCGACGGTGAGGTGCCGACGGTGACCGCGCCGGCGTTGAGCTCGCCGGCCGACGTAGCGCATCTGGGGGTGCCAAGCCCGGGCGACAAACGGACGGCGGTCTACCTGGAGACCGTCGACAAGCTCAAGCGGCTGCCGGACAGTCCGGTGGTATTGGGCGGATGCATTGGGCCTTTCTCGCTGGCGGGTCGACTCGTAGGGGTCTCGGAAGCTTTCAGCCTGACCCTCACCGATCCGGCGGCGATGCATGCACTCATCGAGAAGTGTGCCCGGTTTCTGGAGAGCTACGTGCGGGCGTTTCGCCTGGCGGGTGCGGATGGCCTGATTATGGCCGAGCCGAGTGCCGGCCTGCTTTCCCCGGCAGCTGTCGCCGTCTTTTCCTCAGCCTACATTCGCCGCATTGTGGAATCGACGTCCGGCAGTCCCTTCTCTTTCGTGCTGCACAATTGTGCCGCCCGGTTGGTGCATCTGCCGGCCATCCTCGAGGCGGGCGCTCGGATTTACCACTTTGGCGCGCCGATGGACCTGCCGGTTGCCTTAAGCCGGGTCGATCCTGGATGCGTATTGTGCGGGAATCTCGATCCGGCGGCGGTGTTTTGCCGAGGGACAACCGACGTGGTTGAGGAACAAACCGCGAAACTCCTGGAGTCAACGGCGGCATTCCCGAATCATATTCTCTCTTCCGGATGCGATCTGCCTCCGCAGGTTTCGCTCGCGGTGCTGGATGCCTTCCATACCGCCGCGGATCGTTTTCGGCCAGTGTCTCAGGCCAGTCCGTGACGGGATTGGAGTGTCGGTAATGCCGCAAGTTCTTACGGCTCAGCCGCCAAGGCTGAGTTGGGGAACGGCCTGAGGCGATAAGGTGCGAACCTGAAGTTCGGTGGCATCCAGTGTGCTTCATGGAGGTCGCGACCAGCGCCTGTGACAGCGATCGCAGGCAGGTCGATGTCTCCTGGGGTGCGGCGCGGTTGCCAGCTAATCCGCGCCGCGCCTTTTTTGATTCTTGTGCAGGGAGGGTGCGGATGGAAAGGTCGCCAGGAATCGCGCGACCTGCATCCAATCGCGCGGCCAATCGAGCAATGACAACCTTGGTGGAGGGGAAGACTTCGCCATCCGTCACACGACGTGAGGTGTGGGGTTGGTGCATGTATGACTTTGCGGATTCGGCGTTCACCACGGTGATCGTGACTACGCTGTACGCGCTGTACTACAAGAAGATCGTGGTCGCCGATGACCAGCGCGGCGATCTGCTTTGGGGATTGGCCGCGTCGATCTCTGAAATCGCGGTGGCATTACTGGCACCGATGCTCGGGGCGATCGCCGATTTCTCCGGGAGCCGCAAGCGTTTCCTGGCGGCCTGCGCCGTGGCGGTGATCCTGTTCACGGCGTCGCTCCACTGGATCGGCCCGGGCATGGCGGCACTCGGCTTCGTGCTCTACGTTCTGGCTAATGTCGGCTTTACCGGAGGCGGCATTTTCATCGACAGTTTCCTGCCCGGCATCTCCAACGAACGCAACGCGGGACGGATCTCGGGAATGAAATGGGGGCTTGGCTACCTGGGCGGCTTGCTGGCGTTGGTGGTTTGTGGCGGCCTGGCGGTCAACATCGTGAGAGATCCCACCGCCGAACAGGTCGACCAGGCCCGGCTGATTCCGCTGATCATCGCGGCCTGGTATGGCTTGGCGGTAATTCCGACTTTTCTCTTCCTGCGGGACCGGAGCACGGCCCGGCCGCTGCCCGCGGGAGAGAACTATGTTACGCTGGGATTTCGGCAGTTGTGGCGAACGTTGAAGCAGGTGCGACGGTATCGCGAGTTGTTCAAGCTGCTGCTCGCGTTCGTGGTTTACAACGACGGAATTGTGACCGTCATCACTTTTGCCGCGTTGTATGCGGAACAGACCATCGGCTTCACTCCCGCGGAGATCGTCACCATGTTTATAGTCATGAATGTGGTGGCGCTGGTGGGAGCCGGGACGTTCGGATGGATCGCGGACCGGATCGGTCAAAAGCGCACCATTCTGATCTCCCTGGGACTGTGGATCCTGGCCATTGTGGCGGCTTACTTCGCCCAGACCAAAACGGCCTTCTATGCGGTGGCAGTTCTGGCCGGGATTGGCATGGGCTCGTGTCAGTCGGTCACGCGAAGCCTGGTAGCCCTCTTCACACCCAAGCCTAATGCGGCCGAGTTCGCCGGATTCCTTGGTTTCGCGGGGAAAGCGGTGGCTTTTATCGGTCCCTTGTTGTTCGGCATCATCTCACATCAGACCGGCAGCCAGCGTCCGGCGATTCTGTCAGTGGGCCTTTTCTTCGTGGTGGGCATGCTGTTGCTCCTGATGGTGGACGAGGCGAAGGGCAAGGCGGCCAGCCGTCTGCCGGTCGGGGAGGATTGATCCGGATGCTTCCCACTGTTCCGACGTGAAGGTCAAGGAGCGGTCCTGCCCTGTGGCTCCGGGCTATGGCGTCCGAGGGAACACAGGGCAATAGCTCACAAAGGCGAGTTGGCGGCTGTCGGGCGACCAGGAGGGAACGTTGATGGTTCCTTGGCCGCCGAACAACCTGGCCAGCACCTGGATTTCGCCGCCGACCGCGGGCATCAGACGCAGCAGAACATCCTGGTTGGCCGGGTGTCCCTTGACTTCAGGGCCGTAAGATAGAAATGCGATCCATTGACCGTCGGGGGAGGGGTGGGGAAACCAGTCGTTGTATGCGTCGAACGTGATTTGTGTTTGCTCCGAACCGTCGGGGTTCATGCGCCAGATTTGCATGCGGCCGGTCCGTTCCGAATTGAAGAAGATGTAACGGCCATCCGGCGAGAATTCGGGGCCGTCATCCAGCCCGGGGGCGGTGGTGAGCCGGGTCTCGGCGCCGCCGGTGACTGGAATGGAATAGACGTCATATTCGCCGTCACGCTCAGCGCAGTAGACCAAGGACTTTCCATCCGGGGCCCACCCATGCCAGTAGGAAGGGGCGAGCTGGGTGACGCGCCGCGGCGTCCCGCCCAGGAGGGGAAGGATATAGATGAGGGACTGGCCGGTTTCGGACTGATCACTGATGGCGAGGGTCTGACCATCGGGTGAGATCCCATGATCATTGTTGCAGCGGTTGGCGAAGCCGGTGTTCAGCTGAACCGGAGGACCGCCTGCCAGTGCGTAGCGCCAGATTCGCCCCTGGCTGTTGTAAAGCAAGTAGGTGCCGTCCGGCGACCAGTTGGGGGCTTCGATATGCCGGTCGGTATGATAAACCGCCCGGCGATCGCGGGAGGCGATCGTGATCGTTTCGAGGGTGCTTTCGACTGCGGTGACCGCGGCGCGCAGGCTGGGTGTCGAGCGCAGCACGACGCTCGAGAAAACGGCCTGCTCGAGGCGGGTTGCATCGTGGGAGCAGACGGCCAGGCCCACATAAACCGGATCAGTGAAGGCTAGCTGGACGCAACCGCCCGGTCGTTCGAGGGAGGAATCATCGGCGCCGGTCAGCCAGGTGAAGAAATCACCGTGGCGTTCGAGCCGAAGCCGGGTTGGCTGGCGAAAGCGACCCTGGATTTCTCGCGTGGGTCCACCCGGCGATTCCCGGAACTGCAGGGAGGTCAAGCCGTCGCCGTGCAGAATGACATCGACATAGGGCGAGTCTGGATCCAGGGACTGACGGATCATGAGCCCCGCTTTGCGGTGGGGATTGCCGCCGGGCACCGGCCACTGGATATCCGCGGCGATGGCGATGTCCCCCGATAGTTCCCGCCAGGCAAAGTGAAAGGCATCGCGGTCGAACCACATGTTTTCACCACCGCCGGTCACACGGTAAGCGTCTGAGACTGGATCGAATGTGGCAGCCCCGGGAACGACGGTTTGACCGATGTCACGGTGAGCCTGCAAATGCCCCAGAGGACCGGGTTGGGCGGCGTTCAGGCCGGCGGCAGGGATGAGTCCCAGGATCACCGCCAAACCGCCGCGGAGAGTGAGAAACCGTCGAGAGGGAGCGGGGCGGGATCGCGCTGGGCATGGGTGATTCATATGAAGATCGGTTCGAGGCGATTGTGCGGATAGGCTGGGCGGAGTCAACGCGGTTGATTGGCCGAGGTCGTCGAGTCGCCTCAAATTCCCGCAAAAGCTTTGACCATTTCGCGTCGGATCAGTAAATCATCGGGCCAAGCAGTGATTATTCGAGGATTCGGATGAGTGTTCCGTATTATCTATTGGCGCAGGCGAATCAGGTTGAGTTGGTGTTCATCTGGAACCAGGCAACCCCCGAAGGCAAGGGGATCATCATTATCCTGGTCTTTTTCTCGATCTTTGCCTGGTCGGTCATGGCCTCGAAGGTGGTGCAGATGCGGCGAGCCAAGCGGCTGAACCAGTTGTTCGACCTGGAGTTTCGCGGTCAGCCAAATGTCATGTCGATCTTCGATCGACGCGTGCAGGTGGAGGGATGTCCGCTGTTTACCGTCTATCAGGAAGGGTGCGTGGAACTGGACGCGCGTCTGCGGCCCGGCGGTGGCCGGGAGCGGCGAAGCAACATCTCGTTGAAATCGATGGAACACGTCAAGCGGGCCTTGGAAGGGGCGGTGGCGCGGGAGGCCCTCAAGCTGGAGTCCGGATTGATCCTGCTGGCCATCGCGGTCAGCGGCGCGCCTTTCCTGGGATTGTTGGGCACAGTCTGGGGGGTGATGAGCGCGTTCAGTTACGTGGCGATGGAGGCGGTGAAGGGCGGGCGGGCGGATTTGGCGACGATGGCGCCGGGTGTGGCGGCAGCTTTGGTCACCACCGTGGCCGGACTGCTGGTGGCCATCCCGTCGATGTTCGGCTACAATTGGCTGGTGCATAACCTCCGGGTATTCACGGTGAACCTGGATAATTTTGCCCAGGAGTTGGTTTCGAAGATGGAAACCGAGTTCCTTTGCGATGAGAACGAGCCGGATCGAGTTCGGGATCAACCCGGTCCTTTGCTCAGCTGAAGGCGGAGAAACAAAAGCAACGTCGGAATCATGCGCCGGTTTTCTCAGCGCGGTCATTTGGTAACCCTGAGCGAGATCAACATCACGCCGCTGTTGGATCTGGCATTTGTGTTGTTGATCATCTTTGTAATCACCACTCCGCTCCTCGAACAGGGGCTGAATTTGAGACTGCCCAAAGGAGGACGGGTGGACCGGCCCTTGCAGCAGGAGGACATCCGGACCGTGGATGTTTCGACCAATGGTTACGTTTTTCGCGGCCAGAACATGTCGCTCAAGCAGCTGGAACAGCTGGTCGCCGCGGAATTTCAGGCCAATCCCAACCTCGTGGTGTATATCCGGGCCGACCGGGCCACGGCCTGGGACCCCGTATTCCAGTTGATGGATATCTGCGGGGCGCTGGGAATCCAAGTCTCGGCCCGTTCGGAACCGAGGGACTGACCATGAGCCGGTTGCATCGCAAATGTCTTCTGACTTCGGCGGGGTTGCACGCGCTGCTGCTCCTGGTGCTGTTCTTCAGTTCGGCGTTTCTGGACGTTCCTCCCAAGACCTTCGATCTGCCGGTGTTGGATTACATTCCTTCGACGCTGGTCGACGCCGAGCTCTACGGAGGCGGTGACCCCGATGTCCAGCCGCCGCCGCCGGAGCCGGAAGCTACCCCTCCCCCGGCGCTGCCGGTCACCAAACCGGAGCCGACGCCCCCGCAGCCTGAGCCCGAGCCCAGGTTGGAGCCGGAGCCGCCGGTAAGAACCAAGGAACCGGAAGTCAAAGTAACCCAACCGAAGCCGCCACCGGTGAAGCCCAAGCCGGCAGTCAAGGTGCAGATGAAAACCCGGCGCGTGGAACCGCCGAGCCGCCGGACGGAGACCGAGAAGGCGAAGCCCAACGTCGCCGACGAACTCGCATCGCGATTCAGCGACACCACCAGCCGGCTGAGTCGTCAGCTGACTCCCAAGACGACCATCCTAGTGCCCGGACCGGGCGGGGCGGCCTTCGCCAACTACAGCCAGGCCATCATCAGCATCTATCAGCAAGCCTGGATCAAGCCGATCGGCATCGAGAAGGCCTGCGTGGTCAAAGCCACCGTGACTATCGCCCGCGACGGTCGAGTCTTGTCTGCCCGAATCACCCGGCTATCCGGGAACGCCACCGTTGACGATTCGGTTGAGCAAGTCCTCCAACGGGTGAAGGAAACCCGTCCCTTCCCGGAAGGGGCGAAGGATCCGACCCGCATATTCAATCTGAGCTTCGAACTAAACCCCGCAGACCTGACCGGCTAAAAGAATCATGATTCCAAAGCACCGACTTCTCACGCTGTTATCCGCCTCGGCCCTGGCCTCCACCCTCATCGGCGCCTCGGGTGAATTGCCCATTATCGCTGTCAGCGACTTGTCCAAACTCGTGCCGGTTTCGGTGGAAGGATTCACCGGCGACGCGGGGGCGGCGATCCGGTTTGACTTGGAGGTGGCCGGATTCGAACTCACCACGCCGGACAAGGCCCTGCTCCTCGTCAGCGGCAGCAGTGCAGGCAACCTGACCGGACGCGTCACCGACCGCTCCCGCAACACGCTGCTGAACAAGCAATACACCGGGGCAAGCGCGCGGGCTCAGGCACACGCCTTTAGCGATGATATCGTGGCGTTGTTGCCCGGTCGCCAGGGTATCGCCCGAACCAAGATCGCTTTTCGCGTGGAAACCAAGGGCGTGAGCGAGATCTACCTGGCGGATTACGACGGCTACAATGCGCTGCCGGTCACGCAGGACAACACGATCAACCGTGACGTGGCCTGGGTGCCCGGCCAGCGAATGCTCTATTACACCAGTTACCGGACCGGCAACCCGTTCGTTTACTCGCATAACCTGCAGAGCGGCGCACGGCAGTTGATCGCCGGTTACTCGGGCGTCAATGCCGCCCCGGCGGTATCGCCCGATGGCAAGCGCGTTGCCATGATCCTGAGCAAAGGCGGCAGTCCCGATGTGTACGTGGCCAACGCTGATGGCAGTGGCCTCAAGCGACTGACGACCACCAAGGAAGACGAGTCGTCCCCCTGCTGGTCGCCGGATGGACGGAGGATCTGTTTCGCCTCGCGCGCGGGAGGATGGGCCCAGTTGTATACGGTATCGGCGGACGGCGGTCCAATGACCCGGCTCACCACCACCGAGGCCAGCCGCACTACCGAGCCCGACTGGTCGCCCGATGGCAAGACCATCGTGTTCACCGCTCAGATGGGCGGTTTCCAGATATGTACCGTGCCGGCCACGGGCGGGCGGGCGACGATTCTCAGACCGGGTGAAGACCCTTCCTGGGCGCCCAATTCGCGAACGGTGATCTTCACCCGGCGAGTCGGTGGCGCGCGAGTCCTCTCTTTGCTTGACGTCCCCACCAAAGGCGTCAAGGATATCCGCCGGATTTCGGGAAGCTGTTCACAACCGGCTTGGGCACGATGACATCTCTCCTGACCACTCAATTGAACCATGAAACGCGCGCTTCTTTTTAATCTCTGTCTGGCGGTGCTCCTTTCCGTGACCGGCTCCGTGGGTTGCCGGAAAAAGCCGATCGGTCCCACGCCAATCCCGACCGGTCAGTATGGCACCGGTTCCGGTGAGAATAAGTTCCCCGCGACGCCCGGCGGGCAATTCCCCGGCGGTGAAGAGGTGCGGACGCAGCCAGGGGGCGAAGGCGGCATGTCTGAGCTCCCGGTGGATCCGGAAAGCGATATGTTGCGGGACGAGGCGTTTTTCCGCGACACCGTCGTCTACTTTGACTTCGACCGCTCCACGGTTCGTTCGGGCGAGCGCTCGAAGATCGAGACGGTTTCCACTCATTTGCAGAGCAATCCGGCTCACAAGCTCAAGATCGAGGGACATTGCGATGAGCGCGGCACCGAGGGCTACAACCTCGCCTTGGGCGAGCGCCGGGCGTTGTCGGTGCGCGATTACCTGATCAATTTGGGCATCTCATCCCAGCGGATCTATACCAGCAGCTGGGGCGAATCGCGTCCTGCCGAGATTGGGCAGAACGAATCGGCCTGGCAGGCGAATCGGCGGGCTGAATTCATACTGCTGCTGCCCAAACCGTAGGTCTTGACCCGGTTGCGGCGAGCTTGGGAGCGGGTCAGCCGGCTTTTGTCCCTTTACTAACCCTCGAGGGAGGCTTAGCTTCCTCCCGGAAATCGTTTTGTTATGAATACTCTGATGCTTGCCTGGCTCCAAGGTTGGGAAATCCTGGTTCTCGTTCTGTTGGTGCTGTTGCTGTTCGGCGCCAAGAAACTGCCGGAATTGGCCCGCGGCCTGGGTCAGGGAATCAAGGAGTTCAAGAAATCCACCAAGGAAGACTCGGATAAAGTCTAGCCGGAGTTACGGAAATCATGATGAACCACGTGATGTTGGCCATGCTGCAGACCCCGGAGATCATCGGTCTCCTGGTGCTGGCCCTGATTTTCTTTGGGGCCAAGAAACTGCCGGAACTGGCCCGTGGCCTTGGCAGCGGCATTAAAGAATTTCGCAAAGCCACTCGGGATGTCACTGACGAGTTGCAAAGCGCGATTGAAACCGATCCCACCCCGTCAAGGCGACCGGTGGCACCTCCCGCGAGCCAACCCTTGACTCCCGGATCAGAACCCTCGGAATCACCCTCTCCCGAGTCCGTCGAGACTGCGTCTGCCTACCCAGGCAACCCGGAGGAAAAGGCTAACTCGTAGTCTGGAGCCCAGCCCATGGCGAGCGAGCCCGAGGACAATCGTCCCCTCGAAGCGGACGAGGAGGGCGGCCCGGTCAAGACCTTCCTGGAACACTTGGAAGACCTGCGGTGGGTCTTCATCAAGTGCGGTTCCGCGCTGGTATTGGCCTTGGTGATCTGTCTGGCGGCGGCGCCGCAGTTGGTGGGATTCCTGCAGTGGCCGTTGCTCAACGTCAATGCGGGGCTTCCTGAGAAGAACCAGATTCAGATCCTGTTTCTGGGGCCGCTGGGCGGGGTCATGTCCAGCATGAAGATCGCCCTGTATGGGGGCATCTGTCTTTCCCTGCCGTTCATACTTTACTTCGTGGGCGAGTTTGTGATGCCGGCCTTGAAGCGGCACGAGAAGAAATTCTTCCTCCGGGCATTCATTGTGGGCGGCGGGTTGTTCATGCTCGGCTTGATGATCTGCTATTTCTGGGTGATGGAGATTTCACTGCGAGGCATGGCGGCCTACAACAAATGGCTGGGCCTGCCGGCGGATGTCTGGCGAGCCGAGGAATATTTCCAGTTTGTCACCGTGTTCATGCTGGGGATGGGGATCTGTTTTGAGCTGCCGATTCTGGTGCTGGGTCTGGTGAAGCTGGGCCTGGTGGAATACCGCACCCTGAGCAAGAGCCGGCCTTACTTTTTCATAGGCATCTTCGGCACGATCGCGTTCATCACTCCCGATTTCATCAGCACTTTTTTCCTGGTCATACCGGTCCTGATATTACTCGAGATTTGCATCTGGATCGCCTGGTATTGGGAACGGCAGCGACGGGCCGCGGAAAGCGCCGCCGCCGCCAGCGGTTCTCAGGAAACCCGATGATTCGGGCGAAAACTCACTTTACAACCTGGCCGGTGTCGCTAACCTAACCGCAAATGCAACAGCCAATGATGCACCTTTCTTTTGCCAAGACTCTCCTCGCTGCCGCCATCCTGGTGACGGCCGTCGGATGCGCCAAAACCGAGGCGAAACTCGGGCGTGGCATGCGCAACGTGACCGAGGTGGTGCGCTGGGGTGAGATGCAGCGTTCCATCGAACAAACCGCGCTGTTCGATTCGCCGGACATGGCCTACACGACCGGTGTGATTCGCGGTTTCAACAAGACCATGGCCCGAACCGGCATCGGCATCTACGAAGTGGTGACCGCTCCGTTTCCGCCTTACGATCCGGTGTTCACCCACTACCTGCCGGAGCATCCGGTGGGTCCCGACAGTTCGCGCGGTCAGATGCTGGCCGATCCCATGGTGGGCCCGGATACCTACCTCGGCTTCAGCGGCGGTGATATCGCGCCGCTGATCCCGGGCAGCCGCTTCCGCATCTTCGATTTCTAGAATTCTCCCTCCCAACGGCGCCAACAGTCACTGTTGGCGCCTTTTTGTTGTGCGCCGCCAACAACGTCTCTCGCCCTGCAAGATCAATCTCCTGCTGAACATCCTCGGACGCAGGCCGGACGGTTTTCATGAGCTCGAGACGGTGCTTCAGCCGGTGCCGATCCATGACGAACTCCAGTTCGAGCGCGCCGAGCGCGGTCTCGAACTGACCTGCAACGATCCCCGCCTGCCGGTCGACGGGCGGAATCTGGTGCATCGCGCGGCCTCGGCATTCCTCTCGGAAGCCAGGCTGGGGGAGGGCGTCCGGATTCATCTTGAAAAGCGCATCCCCATGGAGGCGGGGTTGGGCGGGGGGAGCGGTAACGCCGCCAGCACCTTGTTGGGATTGAACGAACTGTGGGGTCACCCGCTGGAGTTCCATCAACTTCAGCGATTGGCCGCCTCATTGGGTTCGGATGTGGTCTTCTTCCTGGAGGATCGGCCCGCCCTGGCGCTCGGCCGCGGGGAGTCGGTTGAGTGGCAGGATCCCTTCGCTCTTTTGAGTGGATGCGGCTTGTTGCTGGTCCATCCCGGCTTTGGTGTGTCGACACCGTGGGCTTATCGTGAGTTGGCACGATTTCCGAAGGCGCTGGAGGGAGACCCGGGACGCGGGCGGAAATTGATGGCAAGCCTCCGCGGGAACGAATGGTCCGCCGTGGTCGGCCAATTCTACAATTCTCTGGAGGCGCCGGTGCTTGAGAAGTATCCGTTGCTGGGGTTGTACCAGGAGCATCTCCGGGCCCAGGGAGCGTTGGTGGCCATGATGTCCGGGAGCGGATCGACCACGTTTGCGTTGTCAGCCAGCCAGCGGGAGGCGGAGCGGTTGCGGGAAAGTCTGCTCGTCAAATTCGGCGCAAGTTGCTGGACGGCGGTGGTGAGCCTTTAATTAACCTGCAGGTTGCCACGGCGGCGTTGGGGTGTTCGCGTGAAACACCACGGCCGCATCCGTGTTCCGCCCGCATTCACTGCGCGGCAAGCGGGTGCATCCCCGCGGTGTTTCAGAACCGGACGGCTTCGACGCCTTCGAACGTGATTTTCACCGGCTTGATCAAGCCCTGTTCATCGAATTCCATGCGGTCGATGCAGACTACGCGGTGATTGCCATCGGTCTCGCCGAGCGGACGTCGATGATAGACGATGTAATAGGCGTCTTTGCCGGGAAGTTGGATGACCGAATGATGCCCCGCCCCGGTGGCCACGTTCGGGTCCTGCTGGAGTATCTTTCCAATCCGCTTGAAGGGTCCGAATGGCGAATCGGCGATCGCGTAGGCCACGGAATAGTTCGGGCCCGTCCAACCTCCTTCGGACCACATGAAGTAGTACCTGCCACCTCGGTAAAGCATGAAAGGTCCCTCGACGTATCCTTCGGGGGTGATCTCCTTGAAGAGCGTTCCGTCCGCAAAAGGTTCAAACCCCCGGAAATCACTCCGGAGCCGCGCGATGTTGCAGTGCCGCCACCCGCCGTAGATCAGGTAGTAATGGCCATCCCGGTCGTGGAAAACAAACTGGTCGATCGGTTGCGCGCCGTTGTGAAACCGATCCACCAGGGGACCGCCCAGGTAATCCTTGAACGGGCCGGAAGGTTGGTCGGACACGGCGATTCCAATCCCGCCCCGTTCGCGATCGCTCTGAATGTCGTTCGCCCCAAAGAAGAGATAATAGCGCCCATCCTTGCGCACGACCGCCGGGGCCCACAGGGCACGCCGCACCCAGGTGACGGCGTTGGTATCCAGGATCCGGCTATGCTTCGTCCAATGCACCAGGTCGGGCGAGGAAAAGGCATCCAGAAACACCTGCGCGTCGTAGGGCGCGGAATAGGTCGGATAAACCCAGAACTGCTGGTCGAATACCGCCCCCTCGGGATCGGCATACCACCCCGGAAAAACGGGGTTCCCGGCCCGCGCCGGACGCTCCGCCGCCAGTGCGGGCGGCGTCAGAGTTGCCCCGCAAAGACCGATTGCCACGGTGAGTGCCATGGCGAACCCGCTTCGGTCCGGCCGACGGAGGATGGACGGCGTGGTCTGCATGCCCCTGTGCATACCACACGACTGAAGCCGGCGGCAATGTGATCCTCCACAACTCAGTTTTACCTTCACTTGCAACCGGGAGGACCTCTGCGGTAAGGTCTGCCCGGTTGCAGCCGCCTGAAAACCGCTTTCCCGCAGTCGGCGCTTGTTTCGTTGTCCGATGGTGTAATGGTAGCACAGAGGTCTTTGGAGCCTTTAGTCGTGGTTCGAATCCACGTCGGACAGCCAACCGCGATCCCCACTGCGCGTCGCGCAAGGCTCAAATCCCCTGTTGACGCTCTGGTGGCCCATTTGTAGAGTGCCGACCCGTTTGAGTTCCAGAGTAGCTCAATGGTAGAGCAATCGGCTGTTAACCGATGGGTTGTAGGTTCGAGCCCTACCTCTGGAGCCAATTCAATTCGACTCCCCGGCGCCACTCCTGGCGAGACCAGTGCCTTAACCCAACCGGCAGTCGCCAAAACTCCCGGACCGCCAGCCAACTCGCCAAACCATGAATTCGCCGATGCAACAACGCCTGTTGAATATCTGCTGAAGGCTGGTTTGACAATATGGCCATATTACCGTAGATATTGCCAGCATGAAGACCACAATTGATTTGCCCGATGACCTGCTGCATCGAGCCAAAGTGGCTGCCGCACAGCGGAAGACCACGCTCAAAGAACTCGTGCAGACTGGCCTCGATTGGGTTCTAAGGTCTGAAGCCGAGACTGCCGACCGCTCCGCTGCTTTGGCCCGCCTGCGGAAGGGGCTTCGCCTCGGTGGCCAACCCCTGACTCGCGACCAAGCCCATGAACGCCAGTAAGTTTCTCGACACCAACATCCTGCTTTACGCTTACGACCTGGATGCGCCCGCCAAACGCGCGACCGCATTGCGGTTGGTGGAGCTGGGATGGACTGCTCCCGGTGATACCGCCATCAGCGTCCAGGTGCTTCAGGAATTGCACGTGAATCTGGTCAAGCGGGGCGTTTCCCTAACCGAGGCCACCCGCACCGTGCGCGATTTCGCCGGCTGGCCGGTCGTAGACAATACCCTGGAGCTTCTGGAGTTGGCGCTGGAAGAACAGGCCCGCTGGGAGATCTCCCTGTGGGACTCGCTCATTCTGGCCGCCGCACGTGCCTCCGGCGCTTCCGAACTGATCACCGAAGACCTCAGCCACGGCCAAAACTACGGCGGCGTGAAAGTCGTGAATCCCTTTCTCTGAACGTCATGCCTGACGCCAACTCCTCCGCGCCGCCGGTACGCACATGGGTATCGGGTAGCGACGAGGACTGATGAGATCGCACCAGACAAGGTCCAACCTGGCGCGGCAGACCAGAGCCTGACCGATACCAAGAACTGAACCGTTCATCATATGAAATCAATCCAGAGCATTCACTCCCTAAAGGCCGGTGTCATTGGCACCGGTTTCATCGGGCCGGTCCATGTCGAGGCACTGCGCCGCCTGGGGGTGACCGTGACCGCCATCTGCGATGTGGCCGACCTGGGCGCCAAGGCCGCGGCCCGGCTGGCCATCCCGCATGCGTTCGCCGATTACCGCGATCTCCTGACAAGCCCGGAGGTGGACGTGGTCCACATCACCACGCCCAATCGATTCCATTGCGAGATGTCGCTGGCCGCGCTGCGGGCGGGTAAACATGTCGTCTGCGAAAAGCCGCTGGCCATGAACACGCGCGAAACGGCGCGGATTGTCGCGGCGACGCGAGCCGCCAAACGCGTGTTCGCCGTCAACTACAACGTCCGGTTCTACCCGGCGGTGCTTGCGCTGCGGCGACTGGTCGAGCACGGCGACCTGGGCGACATCATTCACGTCAACGGCTCGTATATGCAGGATTGGCTGTTCAAGGGGACGGATTACAACTGGCGGTTGCTCCCGAAGGAGGGCGGCAAGCTGCGCGCGGTGGCGGACATCGGCACGCATTGGATGGACACCGTGTCGTTCATCCTCGGCGCGGGGATCCAGTCCGTGCTGGCTGACCTGGCAACGTGGCATAAAACGCGGCAACGCCCGCTGGGCGAGGTGCAGACCTTTGCCAAGGCGGACGCGAAGATGAAATACGCCACCTACCGGGTCCAGACCGACGATTTCGCCAGCGTGCTGTTGCGCTTCGCGAACGGCGCGCGCGGCAATCTGGGCGTCTCGCAGGTCGCGGCGGGCCGCAAGAACTGCATCCGCATCGAGATCTATGGGTCGAAGAAATCAGCCTGGTGGTGCTCGGAGGAACCGGAGACGCTCCACTTCGGCAACCGGGATGGCGCCAACGAGTCCGCGGTGCGCGCCACCCCCGCGTTCGGCGACGGCGCGGCGGGCCTCATGGATTATCCGCCCGGGCACGTGGAAGGTTTTCCCGACACGTTCAAGATGAACTTCCGCAACATCTACACGGCCATTGCCGGTGGTCCCGGCGAGCGCCTGTTTGCCAGTGCGAACGACGGCCACCAGGAAGTCGCCGTTTGCGAGGCCATCTTAAAGAGCAACCAAGCCCGGAAATGGGTCAGCGTTCTATGAAATACACCTACGAGCAACTCGCCAAGATGATCGATCACTCGCTGCTGCACCCGACGATGACGGACCAGGAGTTGGAGGATGGCTGCCGGCTGGCCGCGAAATACGGTGTCGCCTCCGTCTGCATCAAACCCTACGCCGTCAAACGCGCCGCCGAACTCCTCAAGGGCACCGGCGTGTTCGTCGGCGCCGTCATCGGCTTTCCGCACGGTAACTCCCGCACCGAATCCAAGCGTTACGAGACCGAACTGGCCTGCCGCGACGGCGCGGTCGAGATCGACATGGTCATCAACCTCGGCAAGGCTCTCAGCGGCGACTGGGATTACGTCGAGCGCGACGTGCAGGCCGTCTGCGACGAAGCCCACGGGCGCGGCGCGAAGGTGAAGGTCATCTTCGAGAACGATTATCTGACCAAGGGCGGCGCCGGTCTGAGCGGTGACGACTTCAAGAAAAGGCTCTGCCAGCTCTGCGAGCGCGCCGGCGCCGATTGGGTGAAAACCTCGAGCGGCTACGGCTTCGTGAAACAGGCCGACGGCAGCTACAATTACAAGGGTGCCACCGAGCACGACCTGGCTCTCATGCGGGCGAGCGTGTCACCCAAGGTGCAGGTGAAGGCCGCCGGCGGCGTGCGCGATCTCGATGGCCTCATCCAAGTCCGCGACCTCGGCGGTTCCCGCTGCGGCGCCACCGCCACCGCCGCCATGCTCGATGAATACCGGCGTCGTGAAGCGGCCGAGAAAGCGGGCACCCATACGGAAACGTCTTCCCCGGTCCTCGGTGCGGGGGGTTACTGAGCAAGACCCAGGTGGGCCTCCTCCCGGCGCCTTCACCGGGCAACGGGCTTGACGGTTATAACAGCCGTGATTACGCTCGCGGCATGACGATCGAACTCAAGGTGCGCAGAGTCGGCAATTCGCTGGGTGTCGTCCTGCCGAAGGAAGTGCTGGCCCATCTGAAAGTTGAGGAGGGCGATACGATGACGTTGACGGAAGCCCAGGATGGCGTGCGCCTGACCGCCAGCAATCCGGAGTTCGCCAAGTCGATGGCGGTGTTCGAGTCGCTGAACCGCCGCTACCGCAACGCGCTGCGCGAACTGGCGAAATGAAGGAGCCCCGCTGGTTCACGCGGGAGGAGTGTCTCGCGCTGCACGACATGATGCTGTCGCAGTACGGCGGCATCGCCGGCACGCGTGACCAGAACATGCTGGAGTCCGCGCTGGCCCGTCCTCAACAACTGTTTCATTACGGTAAGCCAAAGATGGCGGATCTGGCGGCGGCGTATGCCGCGGGCATCGTGAAGAATCATCCGTTTCTCGATGGTAACAAGCGGACGGGTTTCATGCTCGGCGCGGGCTTTCTCGAACGCAACGGGTTCGAGTTTCATGCGACGGAGGCGGAGGCAGTCGTGCGGACACTCGCTCTGGCTGCCGGGGAGATGACGGAGGCGGCTTACGCGGAGTGGCTCAAAGCGAACTCCCAGCGAGCATGAGAACAACGCCCGCCTTTCTCCCGCACGACAGAACCACGAGTTTTCTCTGTGCCCTCCTGGTCGCCGCGGCGGTGCCTTCCGCCAATGCCGAATCGCTGCCCAGGTTGACCGTCAGCGACAGCCATCGCCTGCTCGTCACCGCCGATGGCAAACCCTTCTTCTGGCTGGGTGATACCGCGTGGGAGCTGTTCCACCGGCTCAACCGCGAGGAGGCGACGCGTTATCTCGAAGACCGGGCGAACAAAGGCTTCACCGTCATCCAGGCGGTGGCGCTGGCCGAACTCGACGGACTGAACACGCCCAATGCCTACGGCCATCGACCGCTCGTGGACAACGATCCCGCGCGGCCCGACGTGAAGGACGGTCCGGACAACGATTACTGGGACCACGTGGATTTCATCGTCCGCCGCGCGAACGAGCTCGGCCTGCGCATCGGCTTCCTCCCCACCTGGGGCGACAAATGGCACAAGCAGGGCGGCACCGGACCGCGGGTCTTCAATCCCGACAACGCGCGGACCTACGGCCAGTGGCTGGGCCAACGGTATCGCGACGCCGGCCTGGTCTGGATTCTCGGGGGCGACAAGTTCGTCGGCGACGACGAAGAACGCCGCATCCTCGAAGCGATGGCGCGCGGACTGAAGGAAGGCGACCGGGGCGCGCACCTGATCACCTTCCATCCGATCGGCCAATACAGCTCGGCGATCTGGTTTCACGACGCGCCCTGGCTCGACTTCAACATGGTGCAGACCGGGCACACCCGTGACCGGGACAACCACACGTCGGTGCTCGCCGAGTACTGCCGCACACCGGTGAAACCCGTGCTCGATGGGGAGCCGGGCTACGAAAACATCCCGCACGGGTTCAACGTGGCCCACGGCCGGCTCGAAGCCATTCACGTCCGGCGTTTCTGTTACTGGGCGTTGTTCAGCGGCGCTTTCGGCCACACCTACGGCTGCAACGAGGTCTGGCAGATGTGGGACACCGGTCGGCAGCCGCTCATCGGAGCCGACCGGCCATGGCACGAGGCGATCCAGCTCCCGGGCGCCGGCCAGATGCGGCATGCCCGCGCGCTGATCGAGTCAGGCAACTACTTCGATCGCCTGCCCGATCCCTCGCTCGTCGCGCCGCCCAACGCCAGCGGTCCCGATTATGTGGCGGCCTGTCGCGCGCCGGACGCGCGTTATGCCCTGATCTATTTTCCGTCAGGCAAGCCGGCAACGATCCGGACATTTCTGCTCCAGGGACCGAGGCTCGCCGCGCAATGGTTCGATCCGCGCACCGGCGAACGCCAGGACTTGCCGCCCGTCGAGGTTGCGCCGTGGAAAACCACCGAGTTTAAACCACCCGTTCGAGATCAGGATTGGGTGTTGGTGCTGGGCGACGCGATGGGGATTCATCCGACGCCGCAGACCCGGTAGCGCGCGCTGGCAACGACGAAATCATCGGCATCAACCACTTCAACTCGTTTCCCAACCGCGGCGACATCACGAACTTCTCCGTCGTGAGAGAGGCCCTGCGGCCGGTGCGTTCCCGCGACCTGTTGGCGACCGGATCCAACAACCGCAGGCGAACCGGCTTGCTCGATGATCTCGACCGGCAGTTGCGGGCGCTGGGCGCTCCAGAACGAATTGGTGGACACGGTCCCTTTGCTGATCAAAGGCCAGGGTGAACTCGATGCCAGGGTGCGAGATCGCCTGCTCTCCGCCCAGGCGCACCTGGCCTGACGCGGCGGGCGATGGAACGGGGAGAATGTTCGAGGCGGATCGAGCCAGTGGTGATGGACGATCCGAAGCCGGTGCGTAAGGGCTTCGACGATGAACCGGAGTCGGTGCCCATTTTCCGCTTTCAATCACCGAACCGACAGTCGCATATTAGTCCGCAGTTCGGTTCATTATGAAGAACTTACGAACTGGAGGTCGGTCTGCTTCGTGCGGCGTGATCAACGAGCCAGGAAACGCCTGTTTTCAGAGACTGTTGTTGCCGCCGAAGGACTTGTGTCGACTCCAAGGATATCACCCTCGGAACTTAATCAACGACTGCCAGTCGTATAGTTAAAACCCTTGCACAGGTTTGCATAGCTTGGCATAGGCTTGCGTATAATTCTGGTAAGAAGTCTATTATCTGGTTTGACGCCCAGTGTAGCCTGGCATATCTTGTCACCGCATGGACGAGGAAAGTGGCATAGACAATGGCAAACCGAATCTCGCCAAAAGGAAGTTCGATCTGTTCCGGCCCGTGAGCGTCAAGACCGACGGTCGACGCATTCAGAGCGCAAATTGGTGTGTCCGCTTTCAACATAAAGGCAAGCGTACTTGCCGCAGTCTCGGGACGGCAGATTATCGCCTGGCCACCCAGCGCGCAAAGCAATTGGTTGGCTCCGTTCGCCAGCAAGGCTGGGCCAGTGCACTGGAACTTCCCAGCAGCCACGGGAGCCTATCGATTCCGGCCTTTCTGGAGAACTATCGTCAGAGTGCCATCTCGCGTGGCCTTCGTCCCCTCTCAATAGCGCACGCGCAAAGCGAGTTTCGCCGGCTCGCCCGGGAGATAGGCGCCAGGCGTCTGGTGGACTTCACACCAGAGGCGATTCAAAGCTGGATCCGTGAAAGCAGCCTCAAGCCTGTCACCCTGCAGTCTGTTCTGAAGAACGCAGCGAGCGTGTTTTCGCTATCATCCCTTCAGTCCATGGGCATGCCTGAGTTGCTGAATCCTTTTGCCAAGCTGGCCAAACCGAAGATCGATCATGAGCCCTTCGCCGCCCCGCCCAGAGCCTGGATCCAAGAGTTGATGCAAGAAGGACTCAAATGCTTGCCTCCTGAACCGCAGTTGGCCTTGGCTTTGGCCCTGGGTTGTGGTTTGCGCTGGGGCGAAATCATCTCGTTGAACTGGGAGGACGTCCAGACAGACAGCCTCCGCATTGCCGCCGGGAAGGCGAAAGGGCGACGCGCGCGCATCGTTCCCATCGGCAAACGGGTTCAGGAGGTTCTCAAGACCACAAGAGGTCAGGGCCCAGTCATAGCTGGCGACTCGACTGAGGTTCACGAAGCGCTGTGCACCTGGCTGCGGGGAAATGGGATTAAGGACTCCAAGCCAGTACATTACCTTCGTAAGTGTTTTGGCTCGTTGGCTGTCGCTGATCACGGAATCTTCATCGCGTCGAAACTCCTCGGTCATGCAAGCATCAACCTCACGGTGAGCACCTATGCCGGGCAGGTGGACAAGCTGCCGGCCGTGAAATTCTAGGCCCGGGGTCGTCGGGGAACCGTGCGCCCGGCGGATGCCGCTGCGAACAGGAGATTCGACAGGTCTCCTTTGACAATGTGATGAGATACGAGTCCTGCCTCTGGAGCCAGTTCGTAACCGGATCGTGCGAGCACGGTTCCCAGCGGCACACCACATCAGGTGGATCCGGTTGCTCCGTCACTCGGCCACGACCCGATAATACCGGCTCTCGTGCTGCCCAGCCTCGACATCTTCAAACACGAGCATACCGGTCAGGTTCGTGACCGTCGCGACTGTCGTCCAGTCCCTCAATTCCGTTGAAGCCTGCACGTCGAACCGTTGGTTGATCCAGCATTGGACTTGGAAAGCGCCGGCACCCTGCGGAATCAACCGCGGCGGCTCGGTCACGGCTAGAATCTGGTTCGCGGGCACATCCTTCAACTCCTGCACAATCCCTGACGGCCATTCGATGCGGAGCACGTCCACTTTGGTCGCGTCGCCCAGGCCGAAGTGCAGACGCAAGTCCTTCTGAGCCGGGTCGCCGCCGGACCTAACATGACGCAGTTGTTGGACTTCGCGGCCGCCAACGTGTGCCCAAGCACGGACCCTGGCCCCAATGGCCGACCGGTTAGATGCGGTGCCGATCAGGCTAATCATCATCCACGCGTTATCGTTGCCTTCGTTTCGATAAAGACTGTTCATTTCAGGAGTTCCATTCTCGTGGCCGTTGGCGATGAACAAATCGAGGAAGCCATCGTTGTCAAAGTCGACCCAGGCACACGCCGATCCTGAGTTCGAATCGTTGACCCATTCCCCCTCGAGAATTCGGACGAACGTTCCGTCGCCCTGGTTCTCGAAAAGAAAATCGGGCTGGTTCCAGTTATTGGCTACGAACAAATCCAGGTCACCGTCATTGTCGCAGTCACCCCAGGCGACGCTGAACGAGGTCCCGCCGGAACTTACCACCGGTCCCTCGATGATGCGCACGAACTCGCCGTTACCTTCGTTGCGATAGAGGAATTCATTGCTGTTAGCTCCATTGGCCACGACCAGGTCCAGATCCCCGTCATTATCGTAGTCGCCCCAGTCCACCCCGATTGAAGTGCCACCGCTCTTCACAATCGCTCCTTCGGTAATCGTCACGAATCCAGCCCCGCCATCGTTGCGGAACAGGGCGTTGTCCCCGGCGTGACTGTTGGCCACAAACAGGTCCATGTCCCCGTCATTGTCGTAATCGGCCCAACCGCAACCGTTGACATTGCTCGGCGTCAACGTGATTGGACTGCCGTTGACCAACCGCAGTCCCCCGCGTGGGTCGCCATAGTAGAGCGCCGAGCTCTCGCGGTAAGCGCCGATGTAGAGATCAAGATATCCGTCCTCGTTGAAGTCGGCCCAACCGCCACAGGCATGGTAACCCGATATACCCAGCAACGGGGGGGTGGGTGGGAAGGCGGCTTCGCCATGGCCGACCGCCATCAAGTAACTCGCCGAGTACAACTCGTCCCCGTGTTGGGAAAAGGCGGGGACAAACAGGTCCAATTCACCGTCATTGTCCCAGTCAGCCCATGCGGCGGTAGGAGTTAAACGGCTGTCCTGAAGGAGTATCTGGTTGAACGCCACCAACGTTCCGGTGTTGCGATACAGAACGTCCGCGTCAGCGGAGCCGTTCGCCACATACACGTCTGGCATTCCGTCGTTGTCATAGTCCCCAACCGCCAGTCCCCAGGAATTGTGGTGATCGTTGACGAGGGTCCCAGAGGTGATCCGGGTGAATTGGGCCAGGGCGGCGCCGGCGGTCACCAAGCCGACGATCAGCGTCGTCCACCGCTGCAAAACAGTACTCATGGGTCCTTTCTATATCACCTCGGGTTCGGGAAATCCCATGCGCTGGCTCACCTGCCGATCGCCAAGGATTGTCTCTGTAAATCGTTCACCCCTTACTTCGGAATAATTGCCCCAGCGTTACCGCAAAAGTGCGGGTTCGGGACTGAACCGGTGCCCTGGCGTTTTTCATTCCACCGTAATGGCGATGATGAACGGCGCGGATCGGGTCAACTCCGAGACGCAGTCCAAAGTCTTCACCTCGAGATCCGGGCGCGGATTTTCCCAGTTGCTGTGGTAAAGCCGAAGGGTTGCTCCAGCTTGTTCCGCCCGCGGATTGTTCCCTCGCCAAACCACCCGGCCTCGCTTCACCTGCGAAGTTTCACCGGGTTGCTCCCACCAGTCTTTCAAGTCAACCCCGTAGACGAGCGGCCACTCGACCTCCGAGCCATCAGCAAACTGGAGAAGCAGGCGCGCCACGACCACACCTTCGGCCTCCTCCCCGACGCAGCCGTGAAGAAGGTGCAACCGCCGGACCGAACGCTCGACCGGGATTTCACCGACCCTCACCGGGGTTTCCTCCCAAACCGCGGCAAATGGTCCACCTCGCGACTCGAAACGCCGCATTTGGATGACACCCCTTACGTCAAATGCCACTCCGTCAAGGGTCACCACTCCCCTCGGCAGTCCGGCCAGCGAATCGCATTCATCTGCCGCAAGGAATACGGGATGAAACGCCACGTGCAGCGGCGCAGTATAGTGTCGCGAAAGATCCAGCAGGTCTGTGGATAACTCCGGCACCCGCGACGGGAAAAGCTCGGGCTCGAGCGGGCACACGACAACCCGTGGTTCAACACCCGCGTGCTCGGCCGATGGCCATTCCGCCTCAACTCGCTCGGACCAATAGCCCCTGGCGTAGTGCCTGATCCTTTCCTTCAACGAAGCCTGAGGCTCGACTCGATACTCGGATTCCTCCCACGGAAATGCCTCCCATTGCCGCAACGTCAGATCCGTGCCGTCGGCGGCTAACCGGCGACCAGTGGAGCTCCACACCGCATTCCCGATCGGTTCCAAGGCCCCTTCCAGGTCGAGCACCCGACGTCCGGTCTGCGGTTCGTAAACGGCCACGGTTGCCGCATCACCGCCGTAGACAAACCATTTGGTGCTCCCCAAGGCCAAACGTCCGCCACTCGGATCCAGGTGGGCCACCACCGCTGTGCCCCGCGTCGACCAGTGGGAGCGTTCCGCGCCCGAATCCGAGTCCCAAAGTCGGACTGTTTCATCGCGGCCGGTCGTGACCATCGTCCGCCCGTCGTGGCTGAAGGAAACGCCATCGATCTGGTCACGATGACCCTCAAACGTCACCAGGAGCCGGCCGGAATCAATGTCCCACATTCGTCCGATCGCATCCTGCCCGACCGTCGCCACGCGCCGACCATCCGGATGATAAGCCACGCACCTGACCCAACCGATGTGTCCAGCGAGGGTCCGCAACTCTTGGCCAGTCGCGACGTCCCAGATCTTCGCGGTGCCGTCAACGCAGGCGGTGGCCAGTGTCTGGCCGTTGGGCGCATACGCTACCCAGAGAATGACGCCGCGATGGCCATGGAAAGACCGGATGCGTTCGGCCTTCTCGAGATCCCACAAGCGTGCCACGTGGTGAGATCCCGCCGTGGCCAGCCACCTGCCATCCGGGCTAAACGCCATTGCGGCCACGAATTCCATGGGTACCTTGAGGGTGAGCTCTTTGCGGCCCGCGTCCGCGTCCCAGAGCATCACCCCACGGCGAAAGGGCGACATCGCCAAACGGCGGCCGTTCGGGCTGTACTGCGTTCCCCACACCCAAGCCTGTTCTTCCATGACTTCACGGCCGTTCGTGGCCGACCACACCTTGATCTGGCCCAATCGATCCCCCGTGGCCAGAAACCGGCCATCGGCACTGAAACCAAAGGACTCGATGACGCTCGAATGGCCCTTGAGGACTCGGTATTCGCGGCCGCTTCCAATATCCCAGATCGTGGCAGAGGTGAACCCACCTAACGTGGCAAGCAACCGGCCGTCCGGACTGAACGTTGCCTGGTAGACCCGAGTCGGCAGGGTCAACTGTTCCTTGGCCGTATCGGTGCTCCACACCCTGGCCGTGCCTTGTTCGCCGCCATGCACCAGCCAGTTCCCATCCGCACTGAATCGCGCCCAACGCAGCATACCCAGTTGCGCCCCGCGCAGGGTGGTCAGTTCCCGCGCTGAAGCCGGTCCGGACCAAAGCCGGACCAGGTTCTGACCGTCGATCGTCGCCCAGCGCCGGCCGGTCGCATCGGCCCAAATTCTTTCCGGCCCCGCACTCTCTTCCGGGAAATGCTCGCGAATCGTTCCATCGACCGCGTCATGCACGGTGACGATCGCTCCGCGATGCAGGAGGACTCGACCGCCGTCCGGGGAGAAAGAGATCCGCTCGATCGGTTGGTGACGCGCGACGGGAAGGTCGGTGACTTGACCGAGATTCATCGGCCCGATCGCCGCCGACCCATCCCCAAAACCAGCCGCCCAACGCCCGCCATGGGGAGCCCAGGCAAGGGCGGTCACGGCGACATTCGTCCGCGTTGTGCGGCGTTCCCGATTCCAGGATGCGACCTCGTGAACCCACACCGATCCACCCTTTGTGCCCAGTGCCAGCATGTTGCCTCCCGGAGCGAAGGCGCAGACCGTCACCGGGTCGGGTTCGTCGTAAGCAAAGAGGATCTTACCCGCCGACCACTCCCAGACTTTGAGTCGACCGCTGGCATCGCGCGAAGCGAGCCAACGCCCGCCGGGATGAAACTCAAGCGCAGTCACGTTCGTTCGATGGCCTTCCAAATCCATGATCCACTGGTGACAGAGGTAAACGAGTCGGCCCCACTCCCAATGCCGAAGTTCGGCCGGGCAGCGCAGCAGAATGTCGAGCGCCATGTCAGTGCTGCCCTGGTCGATGTAGTGCCTGGCAAGGGTCACACTGTTGAAATAATTCTCCCGCCGCTCTCCGGTGGCACTGCGCTCAGCCCGATCACGCTGTTCCCTCACTAACGTCAGCGCAATCGGCGACCCAATGATCACCAGCAGCAACAACACCGAAGACACGAACCCGAGCGCTGCCAGCGCCGGTTTCCGCCGGCACCAACGCAGCAGCCGTTCGCCGACATTGACCGGGCGGGCACGGATGGGCAGTCCGGCCGCGAATCGCTCGAACTCCTCCGCCAGTTCGGCTACGGAAGCAAAACGACGTTTCGGATCCTTCTGCAGACAGCGCAGACAGATCGTCTCGAGATCGCGATCAACACACGGGCAGAGCGCGTGCGGTGGTTTGACTTCCTCGTCCAGGACCTTCCGTTGGGTCTCGATCGGTGTTGAACCCCGGAACGGCGGGCGGCCGGTCAGCAGGTCATAAAGCACGGCTCCCAGGCTGTAAATGTCCGCCGCGACCGTGAGCTGTTTTACCCCTTCCCGGCATTGTTCCGGAGCCGCATATCCTGGGGTGCCGATGGGCGCCAGCGTCTGGGTCAGGGCAAGGTCGGTGTCGAGCAGCTTGGCCAAGCCAAAGTCCGCGACGCATGGCTCGCCGTCTTGATCCACCAGAATGTTGGCCGGTTTAAGATCGCGATGAAGCACGCCGCGTTCATGGGCGTGGGCCACCGCCCGACACACCTTACCCATCAACACCGCAATTCGTCTCTGGATCGTCCGGTTCGAGGCCGGCGATGCGTCGACCAGGTCCACCTCCAACCGGGTGCGCGCCGACCGCTCCGCCAGGCAGCCGCCGGAAAGATACTTGGCCGTGAAGTAGGGCTGTCCGGAATGTTCGCCCACCTCGTAAACGGGCAGAATATTAGGATGCTGCAAGCGGGCGGCCGCCTCGGCTTCCATCCGGAAACGATGCGCCTCCGTGGCCACCGCAAGTCGCAGAGGATCCAGCATCTTGAGAGCTACGGTGCGGTTCAGACTCCGCTGCCGCGCCCGGTAGACGGTTCCCATACCCCCTCGGCCGATGACCTCGATGAGCTCGTAGTCACCGAATAATCGGCCGCCGATCGATTCATGCGACCCTACGTGATCGAGGGCGGACGAGAGGTGATGGGAGGCTGCATCCGCGGCTTCTCCCGGGTCATATTCCTCGCGCAGACATGCCGTCAGCAGGCACTGCGGGCACACACCCCGGGGTGCGTCGGCCGGGATCTGTCGGCCGCACTTCCAGCACTGCACCTGGGGTTTGTCGTTCATTGCCAACCGGGCCAAACCGCGCGCCACCCTTACCTTCCGGAAATGCCGGCGCCCGTTACGGAACTTGCCGTGCCACCTGCAATCGGCTTGAGGCGTCGCCAGCCGCCCATCCGCCCGCCGGTTAACGGCTCAACACCCTTACGAGTTGGCGCAGTTCATCCTCGACCTCGAGTGGGTCGCCGACCGTGTGGGCCACTTCGCAGCGCAACAATTCCCGACAACGCTTCCGCAAACGGAAGATCGCGATCCGAATCGCCCCCCGGGTCATGTTGAGTTCAGCCTCGAGCGTCGCATAGCCTGAACCGTCCCCGAAGTCGGTCACGTGGGGATAAAGCACCTCGAATAACGCGCGCTTGCCTGCGCGCTCATACTCAGTCTCGAGCGCTTTCACCGCCGCGTTTAAGACGGTCATCGCCCACTTGCGCTCGAATAGAGCATCGGGGGTTTCGAAGGTCGCCATTTCTGAGGCCAGCCAGGATTCACCCTGTACGGCTTCCAGCGAGGAAACCATGGCCTGGCCACCGCGTTTCTGCGCCTGATCCCGGTCTTGCTGCTGCGCCAGATAGTTCTTCAGACAACCAAGTAGGAACGAGCGGAAACGGCCCCGATCCGCACACGCCTTGCGCAGCAAATGTCGCTCGAGCAGATAGGCGCAAAAACCCTGGGTCAGATCTTGCGCGTCCTCGGGCGAGTATCCCTTACCCCGCACGAAGGCATAGAGCGGAAACCAATACTGCCGGCAGAGCTTTTCGAGAGCCCCTTGCGATTCCGCCGAAGCCGACTCGCCCGCCGCCAACACCAAGCTCCAATGCGTCGTCGCGAACTGGGCGGCGTTGCGAGCTGCCGACTCACTTTGGGGACTCTCGGATCCCATCGTTGCTCCAGCATACTGCCCGGCCGTTGCCCGCTGGCGTATCGCAATGGAACGCTGCTCCGTCGTACGGGGTCGGCTGGGAGTTCTGCTGGCAGTAGATCACCACTGCGCAGCCAAGGCGAGCAGATAAACTGTAGTCAGACGGGGGGCGGGGGGAGTAATGCCCCGCCCGCCACCACACTTCAAACCCGTCGAGCAGATGGCGCCGCCATATCGAGGTGGATCTTCAGCGCCGAGAACGTCTCACGGCAACCTCGCCGGGCCAGGACCAAGCTTCGTGATCGGATGACCTGTTCGGGGAACGAATCACCACTGAGCGGAAGAATCAGTTCGTCGTCCGCATCGGCGGCAGAGCTCCGGGTTCCGCTAAAGATCATCTTGGCCAAACCCCATAGAGCGCTGAACGGATTCGTATCCTCGTTGACACTTCCCTTCCGCGAATCGCCGTTGCCCGTTGAGAATCGCGCCAATTCTATCTCCAAATTCTCCAATACATCCTCTTCGAACACCCCCGCAGCGCGCATCAGGACATGCAAATCATGATGTTCCACGACGGCACGAAGCAGTCGAAGCTCCTCCTCGCGGAGGGCGTAACTGGTCAAGCACACCCAGATCCGTCCCCGGTGATGGAATCCGCCGTTGTGGCTCTTGCCCGGGACCGTTCGGAACGACGCCTCGATGATCAGCACTGGCACGGCACGTCGATGATGTTGCGAGGCCATCCAGTGGGGCAGGTTCCCCGCACTGAACTCCTCCTCCAACAGGCTGTCGTTGCGCGCAATGGCCTCGATCTTGAACAGGCTTGTGTTGAACGCGGCGACCAGGTCGGCCGATTGCGATTTGTGACCGCCACCTCCACGGTCACGGTCCAAGAAGGGCCTCAGCCATCGAGCGTATGCTTTCAGGGCCACCAGTTGGGTTCGCATCCCAGAAATGAGTAGAGAGCGCCGGATGTCCCCAAGTCGCGCCTCGGGTGATAATGACTTCGCCAGTCTTGGCCCGGCGGCGTCCGCACTCGGCTGGTTAACGCCGCCTAAATGCGGGTGCCCTTCATCCAGCGTGCGTAGTTCCTCCAAGCTGCGGAGAAGCCGATTCAACGTCTCTTGGGCGGTCCGGAACAGGCGAGCGGCATGATCCTGTGACTGGACCAGTGCGTCATCCAGTTGACGGCTCAAATCTGAGCCGGCCGAAGCATAAAGGGCATCGGTCAATTTCTCCATCTTCCAACCGGCATGCTCTAACAAATCAATCAGATGGAAGTAAATCCGCTCGGGCGCATCACTCAGGGAATCGAAGGTCAATTCGCATCGTTCAACCGGATGGAGAAGACCCTCCTTTTTGAGCACGTTCGAATCGAGCAATTCGTTTAGATTACCGGTGTTGCACTCACGCAGTCGGGCCACCTCGGCGGCATGCGCAAATCTGTCCATGCTGTTCTTGCCCGGCTGGTTCAGAATTCGTTTCACTTGTCTTGCCGAGTCACGGTCACAAAACACAGCAGGACAGATTGCGGCGATGAGGTGGTGGATGTCGGTTACCATGGTTTCCTATCCACCTCTGCGGCGGCGGTTGTATTTAAAGATTTCGTTATCCGCCGGCCGTCGTTGCCTCCGCCCGCCGTTTCCGCTGCAGTACCGCCTCGACGTCGCGCACAGACGGCTTCACGGCCAACACCTCGGTAATCATCTGCATGTTCCGGTTCATGGCATCCAGTGACTGCTGTAGCTCCGCCATGCGCTGCGCCTTGATCTGATTGTCCAATGTGATCCGGGCCAGATCTTCTTTCAGTGTCGAGAGTTCGGTCTGCGTGAATTTCTCGTCAAGCTCACGATTCTCCATGCCCGATCGCGAGATATACACATCTGGCATGTTGCTACTGAACCGCCACCCGAAGCGGTAGCACAACTCCTGTCGATTCAGTCTGCTCGCATAATATGTCGCCGAGCTGTGACGAAACAGGTGTGGATGCACCGGACGCCCCAAAACAGCCATTCCGAGACGGTGCAGGAACATCCGCATTCCATTGTATGTGTTGTTGTACACTGGATCTCCCGGTTGCATTCCCTGCTTGAGTCTCTCCGTGAAGTACTCCCGCAGACACTCCCCAGTGAGCTTCCAATAAAGTGATACTGTTCGACCCAAGGTCTTACTGTACTCTTGCTTGAGGACGACCTTGATGAAATTGGCGCCGCCTTCCGGCATCAGGATGTCTTCAGATCGAATATTGAGGAACTCCGAGGCCCTTGCGCCCAAATCGAACAGCACGGCGACCAGGAAACGCTGTTGTGCTGTTCGACAGCGCTTCAGCAGCTTCTCGACCTCGGTCTCCTTCAGGTAGTCAGGCGTTTTTAGCTTTCGGCGCATGTCGAGCCAACCCGCCAACTTCAACGACGCCGCTTCGCCCAGTTTCCACCGGAATAGTACGCGCAGAGCCCGTCGGATATCGACCTTCGTAGCCTCGGAATACGATCGTGCCTTGAATCGACTAATTATCCCGCCGTTCGTCATTTCTCTCTCGAATGCTTCGACGTCTGTCGGCCTCACTTTTGAGAGTTCCTTTCTGAAGAACTCGAGAGGAATCCTCAACAGATACACGTATTTCACCTGTCTTCGCTCGGATATCCTACAACCGCGGTTGACTTTACCCAGGGCCAGATCGTCCAAGAAACGCAACATATCGCGTTTCACGCGGTTGGGAGTCGACCATGTGCTAATACTGGCTTTCACTTGTTGTAGATTGCATGTGGAGCTATGGAGGATTTCCTTCATGCCTTTTAGGCATCTGCAATCCTATTTAAATCTTTCGTGCGAACCGAACGGCTCTGTTCGACTCCCGGCTGGCGCATTATGCGGATGCGTTCGATTCCCTCCGCAACAGGAGCCGCCATCACTGCAGCAGAAACGAAAAGCATAAAAAGTCTAGAATCCTCCCCACTACATGCAGATAACTCTTACCTCGGAGGAGGAAAACCAGATCGCCGCTCAAGCCTGGCAGGATGCCACGGTCATCATGAGCTTTTACGAATGGTTGCGCCGGTATAAGGAACAGAATGAGAACGATGTGGCTGCGTGTCGCCTGGCGCTCCAGAAGCAAAGAGACACGTTCCAAGAGGTTTACGAGAGCAAGGTTGCGCTCTATCTGCGGGAGCTTCGGAAGAACCACAGCTTTCGGCTCCGCCGGTCTAAACGCATCAGGCCAGGGAGGCTGTTCATGACCAGGAGCGGAGTTCGAGTTCGCAGCAAGATCGAGAAGATCATCGCCGATTTCCTCACTGACAGAAGTATTCGCTTCGACTACGAACCGGTGCTCGACCTCGGCGGGTATCACGTCATGCCTGATTTTCATCTCCTCGACTTCAACCTTTGCATCGAGCACTTTGGTCTGCAGACACCCAGCTACCTGGAAAGCGTGAAGTCGAAGTTGGAGCGGTATGGCCGCTTTGGCGTCCACGTGATCTGCACTTACCCCGCAGATGAACCGGATATCGAAGAGGTCTTGACGAAAAAGTTGCGCGAGGCCGGCGTGAAAGTCTGAATTCCACCGCCTGAGACCAATGCGGTGCTCCGCTCCGCCCGGCGACTCGTGGCCCGGGCTTATGCTGGCCCGGCGTTTCATTGTCGGGCATACTGCCGCTCGCAAGTATGCATCGGGTGATCCTCCATCTGGACATGGACGCTTTCTACGCGTCAGTCGAGCAGCGGGACGATCCCTCGCTGAAAGGCAAACCGGTGATTGTGGGCGCGCCACCGACTCAACGCGGTGTGGTCTGCGCCGCCAGCTACGAAGCCCGCCGGTTCGGCGTCCGATCGGCAATGCCCAGTGTCACCGCCGGTCGGCTTTGTGCCAAAGGTGTCTTCCTCCGGCCCCGGATGGACGTTTACGTGGTGGAGTCGCGCGAAATCATGGCTCTGATTCTGGAGCTAGCCGGGGACCAGATCGAGCCAATGTCAATCGATGAGGCTTATATTGATGTCTCGTCCGCCTGCCAGGGCGCTTCCCCGGACGAAAGCCTCGAATTGGCTTTGCCGCTGGCTCGACGAATCAAACAGGCGATTCTTGAGCGCCGCCGGCTGACGGCGACGATTGGCATCGCGTCCAACAAACTCCTGGCCAAATTGGCGAGCGATTACCAGAAACCCGATGGTTTGACCCTGGTGCGCGAATCCGAGAAGCGAGCATTTCTCCGGCCTTTGAGGGTGCAGGTGCTGTATGGCGTCGGACCCGCCACCGCCCAAGCGCTGGCCGCCGTTAGCCTCCACACGGTGGGTGACCTGCAGGATTACTCGGGCGACCTTAAAGCCGTGGTTGGCTCCTGGGGCACGGAACTGAAGCGATTCGCCCTGGGCGACGACGACCGCCCCCTTGAACTGGGCGAGGAGGTCAAAAGCATCAGCAGCGAGAACACTTTCCTGCAGGACACAGATGATCGGCCAACGCTGCGCCATTGTCTTTGGGAACAGGCCATCGAGATCGCCACGAAGCTGGAACGCCGACGGTTGGCGGCTCACACGGTTCAGGTCAAGGTGCGATATGGTGATTTCACGACGTTGACACGCCAGATTTCGTTGGATGAGCCGTTCGCCACCGCTTCGGAGATTTACCGGCTCGGTTGCTGGCTCCTGGCCAAGGAGCGTTTGGTCAGTCGGCCTCTACGCCTGCTTGGTCTTGGTGTGAGTGGTTTGGTCGACTTTGTCGCTGAGCAACTTCGGCTTTCACTGACCCCGGGAACAAACGAACGTCGCCGAGCATAGTCGGCGTACTTCTCCATGGTAATCTCCGCCCCGATCGTGCCGGCGGCAGATGACCGCTTCTTTGTCGGCGCGGTCTGTCTGCCCTTTCCTGGACAAGCCGCACAAGGAAGCGGTCTTGCCGCCCATGCCTGACAGCAAAGGGTGAGCGTGTGACAAAACCGATGACCCACGCTTTTCCACCATCGGGTTTGTGACACGCTCCTGGCATGCTCCGACCGCTGGCTTTAAGTCGGTTGATTCGATCTGAGTTACCGCTCAACTTGTCCAGTGACACGTTGGAGGCAGGCCAATGCGGACCTGCCCCCTGTGGCCGTGTGCCTCGCGTCACGCTGCCGTAAGGATCTTTCGCTTTTCGCTGGCAGCTGGCGGCTTGGTCGCCAACCGTGCCCGGCCCTTCGCCCAGGCACGGAGGGCGGTGATCTGTTCGGCCATTAGCCGGCTCAGCGGCACCAATTCGCTCAATTGCAGCATCAGGCTCAGGTCGGTGGGTTCTTCCTGGCGGCTGAACGCATGATACAGGGCGTCAATGAAAGCCTGCTCGATCTCCGACCCTGTCCAGCCCTCGGTTGCCCGAGCCAGTTGGATGATGTCGAACTCGGTTGCCTTCCGTCCGTACTTCGCGGTTTGGATCCGCCAGATGGCTTCGCGTTCCTCCTCATTTGGCAGGTCAACGAAGAACATCTCGTCAAACCGCCCTTTTCGGAGGAATTCAGGCGGCAACTGGGTGACGTCGTTGGCAGTGGCCACGACGAATACCGGCGCTGATTTCTCCTGCAACCAGGAGAGGAAACTCCCAAACACACGGCTGGATGTTCCGCCGTCCGAGCCACCCGAACTCCGGCTGCCGCTGAACCCCTTCTCGATTTCGTCGATCCAGAGCACACACGGGGCGATGGCTTCGACAGTCGCAATCACTGATCGCAGGTTTCCCTCGGACTGGCCCACCAAACCGGCGAACAACCGGCCGGCATCGAGTTTCAGCAACGGCCGGCTCAACACCGCTGCCGTCGCCTTGGCCGTCAGCGATTTGCCCGTTCCAGGGATGCCAACAATCAGCAGGCCCTTGGGGCTCGGAAGTCCATACCGCCGTGCCTCATCCCCGAACGCGTCCTTCCGCTGGAGCAACCATTGTTTCAACTGGTCCAGTCCGCCGATCTGATCCAGCGAACCCGCCGCCGCAATGACCTCGAGCAACCCGTTCTTCTTCACTTCGTTTGCCTTTTCCCGCGCCACGATGGACGGATTGAACCCGCCACTTTCGACTACCGTCAGCGCAAACGCGTTCTCAGCCTCGATCGTGGTGAGGCCGGTGGCCGAATCGAGCAACAACTCTCGGGTCATCCCATCTGGCGGTGGCTGTCCCGCCGAGCTCGCGATCCGGTCCAGCACCACACCCAATTCGTCTTTCCCCGGCAGGGCAAACGGCACGACCACGAATTCCCGCTCCAACTCGGCCGGTAACACCTGCCGACAACCCAGGAGCAACACCGCCTTCCCCTTGGTTTTCCCCACCCGCAGGCAATCCTTCAGCGCCCGCGTCAGGACCGGGTTACCGTCCTCCAGGAACTGATGGAAATCCCGCAGGATCACCATCGAGTTTTCCGGCAAGTCCGACACCAGGCTCACCACCTGGATCGGGTCTTGTGCCTCGCGCGACTGGCCGTCCCCGGTGTCCATCAACCCTTCGGTGATCGACCAGGCATACAGTCGATAGTCCAGTGTCTGGGCTAGTTGAGTTCGATTCCGGCACTTTTGACGCCCAAGCAGCGATACTTTTACACTTGGGGCGTTACGCCCCGCTGGTTCTGGTCGTTCACTCCCGGGGCAAGAGCCTCCACGGCTGGTTCCATGTCGAGGGCCTCCCTGAACCAAAGGTTGACCGCCTTTTCCGCTACGCCGTGACCCTGGGCGCAGACACTTCCCACTGGCCCCGCTGCCAACTCACCCGCATGCCCGATGGCATGCGCGATACGGGCCAACGCCAGACTGTGTTCTTCTTCTCACCCCCGCCTGCTTATGCGTGAACTTCTGCTCAAGCATCTCGACGCCGAAGGTCGTGCCCAGGCCGAACTGGCAGAACGGCTCTATCAACGACTCTATAACCATGCCTGCCCACCCCCGGCCCCGGATCCGCGCTTCTACCTGGGCAAGGTCGGCATCTGCACGCCCGACAACCTGACGGCCGTCTCGGCTGCGGTCAAAAGCGGCAAGTCCGCCTTTGTCGGCGGAATGGTGGCCGCCGTTCTGACTTCCGATCCCGAGAATACGGATTGCCTCGGGCTCCGAAGCTCGAACCTACAGCACGGCGCGCTCATCCACATCGATACTGAACAGTCCCCCTATGATCATCACGACCTGATCGCCCGCGTCCTCAAGCGCGCCCGAATCGAGGAACCGCCGCCCTGGCTCTTGTCTTTCTGCCTGACGGGCTTTTCCTGCCACGACACCCGCCGCGGCCTGCGCGTCGCTCTGGAAAAGGCCGCCGCCCGCTTCGGCGGCATCCATTCGGTTCTGATCGATGGCGTCGCGGACCTGGTTCCCGACGTCAATGATCCCGAAGTCTGCAACGGCTTCGTCAGCGAACTGCACGGATGGGCGATCGAGTTTCATTGCCCCATCGTCAGTGTAATCCATCTCAATCCCGGCGCCCTGGATAAGACCCGGGGTCATCTTGGTTCCCAGCTCGAACGGAAGTCCGAGACCAATCTGCGCCTGGAAAAGCTCGAAGAATCCACCGTCGTCTGGAGCGATAAGAACCGCCGGGCGCCAATCCTTAAGGCCAGAGGCCCCTGCTTCGCCTGGTCGGACGAAAAAGGGATGCACGTCAGCGTCCCCAACATCGAACAGGTCCGCTTGGAAGAGAAGCTCAAGAAGCTGCGAGAGCTCGCCCAGGCCGTTCTGGCGTCGGCGGACAAAACCTTTCTGACCTGGACGGAGTTTATCGAGGGGATTCAGAAGGTCGACCGCGTCGGTGAGAGCGGAGCCCGCAAGAAGTTCGAGGTCATGCGGGCCGAAGGTGTCGTTCGAAAGACCGCGTTCGGGAGGTACGAAGCCGCATGAAGAAGTCCAACGCCCCTAACGCTACTCAACGCCCTTTTAACGCCCTGGGGCGTTGCCAACACATCAACGCCCCTTACGCCCCCCCCCTATATATATATAGGGGGGCGTTAGGGGCGTGGTGTTACTCGTACCCCGGGCGCCAACGCTACTCCCCCCAGGTGGGGCGTTGCCCCCTGCGGTTATCCGTCAACCTGCCACCTCGGGAGGGGACCTAGTGAAGGGCGACTTCCACGAGGGGCTTCAGTCCGCGAAGCGCGACCCTGTCGATGCGGTCGACCAGAACTTCGACTGGGAACGGCTTTACCGGCACGTCCTCGAGGATGTCGAAGCCGGGGACATGGATCCCCGCCTCGCCGACGCGGTCATGGGCTTGCTCCAGATGCTCGTTCCCCACGATCACGCGAAGATCACCGTGCCGGCAGTAGGGCTTCGCGTCATCGCCCTGGCTTGGGTGCTCAATCCCGGTTACTTCCGCGGCTGCCCATCGCTCAGCAAACTGGCCCGCCGCTGCGGGATCAGCCCGTCCACGCTCGCCCGCTACTCCGGGATCTACAGTCGACTGATCGGCTGGCGCAACCGCGCCCAGCGCCATGCCTGGAACTGGCAGAAGGTCGAACGTGCACGCTCTCGTGATGAAAAGAAGCGAGCGAAAGCCCCGCAAAAAGGGCCGAAAACCTCTCGGCGCAAGGACGCGTCGGCAAGTTGAGTTCGAACGTTCCAACCTTGGGTAACATGAAAACGAGCGAGAACCGGCAGAGAGCGTCAGAGGCAGGGCCGATAGGGGCGCTGGGGGGAAGGAATCTTTTCACCCGGGGGGGTGGTCTGGAGGGCAGGCGTCAGCCCTGAGAATGCGTATGAACGAACGAAAACGAAAAAAACGCGCACCGCTTCTTCCTTTTCCCATGAATTCCTTAGGAAACCCGCATATTCGGTCGCTGAAACCGTACAGTTTTTCGGCCGATTCCCGGGCGGAAAAACCGGGCGTCGCAAAATCGCTGGCGGTCAGGATCTGGTCGAGGCTTGCGAAGGTCGAACCCCTGAGCTCGGGCAACTATGCAATCATCGGCCAGGAGGAGCCGGCTTGAAGGAAGCCTTCGACGAAACCTTCGTGGCTGTCGGGCTGGATCCTCTCGACGGCGCTTTGCAGGACTTCGACTGGGATCTGCTTTACCGCCGACTGGCTGAAGACGTCAGCAATGGCAACATGAACCAGCAGCTCGCCGAGGTGGTCACGCGTCTGCTGCAGCTCTTGATTCCGAACCGAGCAGGCCGGATCCAACCCGTATCGGTCGGTCTGAACCTCATCGCGCTGGCGTGGGTGCTCAATCCCGCTTACTTCGGCGGCAGTCCCTCGCTGCGGGACCTGGCGCGACGCTGCGGCGTTCAGCCCTCGACTCTCGCCACGCACACGGGCCACTACAGCCGGTTCATCGGTTGGCGTAACCGCGGCCAACGTCATGCCTGGAACTGGAGGGCGGAGGAAATCCCCGTCGTGCCCCGAAGCCAGTCACCAACTGAACCCGGGGAACATGATCCGGTCGAGGATCCGACCACGGACCTACCTGCTGAACCTGAGGAAGCCGTCGCTTCCATCACCATCGAACAAGCCGATACCTCACCATGACAAAGGCCTCAACCTCCCCTGATCCCACGATGATCGATGCCAGCCGCCTGGCCCGGATTGCGGGCGTGACCGAACGACGGCTCCGCCAGTTGGCTGACGAAAGCGTCCTGCCACGGCCGGTCCGCAACCGGTATCCGCTCGTCGCCGCGCTCCACGCCTTGCTGACTCACTACCGTGATCGCTGGGACAACAATCCCCTCCAGGATACCTATCCCAGCTTCGAAGCGTGTTCCAAAGCCACGGGCATTCCGCTCAAAGTCCTCAACAACGCCAAACGCCTCGGTTGCCCAGCTCTCCGCCGTGGCCGGGTCGAACTCGCCCCCTTCCTGAGCTGGCACTACGGAGGCCAGGGACGAGCGCCCATCAACCTCGAAGCCGAGCAGGCTCGGTTCGTCGCGCTGCAGAATGCGAAGCTCAAGCTCATGATCGGGCAGTTGAAGGGTGACTATGTCACCGCCGATGCGGTCCGCCGCTCAGGCGCCGATTTGGGCCGGGCGATCCGCAAAGTACTCCTGATGACGCACCGGCTGGCACCGTGCCTGGTGGGATTGCCGGCGGAGAAGATCGAACAGCGCCTGAAGGATCAGGAGGAGGAGGTGCTCGC